>JAHELU010000093.1 GCA_024644005.1 Acidimicrobiales bacterium
CCCGATCACCGCTCGACCACCCGTCGACCCCGTCGCCGACGACATCGACACGGCCGGCAGCATCGCAACCGGGGATCATCGGCAGGGGGGTCGTGATGCCCGGCATGCCCCGCCTGGTGAAGACGTCGTGGTAGTTGAGCGAACAGGCCTCCACCGCCACCCGGACCTCACCCGGTCCCGGCTCCGGGGTGTCGACCTCGGTGTAGCGGAGCACGTCGAGCTCACCGTGCTCGTCGAAGACGATCGCTTTCATGGCCCGTCCAGTATGCCGATCCACATCCGCCCTGGCCAGGCGATCTCAGGGCCGGCTCCACGCAGGGGAATGGGGGAGCAGGTCACGGCGACGCTTGGCGAAGTGCCGTCGCTCGACGTCGTTGCCGGTCAGCTCGGCGGCCCGATCGTAGGCAGTCAGCGCTTCGGCGATCAGCCCCAGCCTGACGAGGAGCTCGGCCCGGGTGGCGTGGTAGAGGTGGTAGCCCTCGAGCTCGACCTCGTCGAGCGCAGCGAGGCCGGCGTCCGGTCCGTCGAGCTCCGCCACGGCGATGGCCCGATTGAGGGCCACGATGGCATCGGGCCTGAGGCGAAGGAGGTGGTCGTAGAGAGCGACGATCTGTGACCAGTCGGTGGCCTCGGCGGTCGCAGCGTCGGCATGGACGGCGGCGATGGCGGCCTGGAGCTGATAGGGCCCTGGGGTATTGCGTTCGATGCACTGCCGGACCAGGGCGTGACCCTCCTCGATCAGCCGCCGGTCCCAGCGAGCCCTGTCCTGGTCGGCCAGCCGGATCAGTTCTCCGCCCGGCCCCGTCCGCCCCGGTCGTCTGGCCTCACTCAGCAGCAGCAGCGCGAGCAGGCCCTTCGGCTCGGGCTCGTCAGGCAGCAGCTCGGTCAGCCGCCTGGCCAGCCTGATCGCTTCTGCCGCCAGGTCGGAGCGCCCGAGGTCCGGGCCTGAGCTGGCGGTGTGGCCCTCGTTGAAGATCAGGTAGATGACGGCCAGCACGGGGGCCAGCCGAGCCGGCAGCTCTGCGGCAGCGGGGATCCGGTAGCTGATGTGGTTGTCTCGGATCTTGCGCTTCACCCTGACGAGGCGCTGGGCCATCGTCGCTTCCGGCACCAGGAAGGCCCTGGCGATCTCGGCGGTCTCCAGCCCTCCGAGCAAGCGGAGGGTGAGTGCGACCTGGGCGTCGGGGCCGAGCGCGGGATGGCAACAGAGGAACATGAGCCGGAGCTGGTCGTCCAGCACGACGTCGACGTCGCCGAGGTCCGGGCTCATCGCCGGCTCGTCGTCGGTGAGGCGGTGAGCGTCGACGTGGCGCTCGGTCCGCTTCGACTCGCGGCGAACGATGTCGATGGCTCGGTTCCTGGCGGTCGTCGTGATCCATCCGCCCGGATTGGGCGGCGTGCCCTGAGCCGGCCACCGCTTCGCCGCCTCGGCGAACGCCTCCGCCACGGCATCCTCGGCCAGGTCGATGTCGCCCACGATCCGCACCACCGTGGCGGTGCAGCGCCCGATCTCTCGGCGGTAGATCGCCGCCAGGTCCGGGGCGCCGGCGACCCGATCATCGGCCACCTGCTCAGTCCGACGGCTCGGGCGGCCCGTCGAGCAGTGGCCGCACCTCGACGGGCCACGTGCAGGCCTCGGAGCCCTTGCGGGCCCACTCGAGCGCCTCGTCGAGATCGGCCGCCTCGATGATCGTGAAACCGCTGATCTGCTCCTTGGCCTCGGCATAGGGTCCGTCGGTCATCGACACCGCGCCCTCATCCGCCAGGACCACGGTGGCCGAGCCGGGAGGGGCGAGCGTGCCGAAGAACACCCAGGCCCCGGCCGCCTTGAGCTCCTCCTGGTGGGCCGCCACACCGGCGATCATCTGCTCCATCTGCTCCGGTGGCGGCGGAGTCGGGTCTCCGTCGAGCCACACCGATAGCATGTACTGCGGCATCGTCGCCTCCATTCGTTTCGGGGCCGGTACCAGTACTACGAACCACGACCGGCGAATCGACACCCTCGGAGCACACATGACAACGGCCAGCCGGCTACCGACCGTGACCGAAACACTAGCGCCACAGGACCTTGGGCCCTGGTGGGCGCGGGGCCGAACGCCCCAAATGGGATGATGGCCACCGTCAACCGCATCCTCCTGCCGCTCGGTCCCGGGATCGACCAGGCCAGGCTCCTGGTTCCTGCCACGATCCTCGGCTCCTGGTTGGACGCTCCACTGCAGATCGTGTGCACCGACGACGAGAGCGTCTCGGAGTACCAGGCGATGGCAGCCGGACTCGGCGTCTCGGTCGCACCGGTCCTCTCCGTCGAGGCCCCGCTCGCCACGGGTGTGGCCGGCCTGGACGACGGCTCCGGCTCGTCGCTGGTCGTGGCCGAGCCGTCCCCCGAGGGTCGGGCCATCGCCGCTGCCAGCACCCAGCCGGTCTTCCTCGTGGCGGACGACGTGCGGCACCGGATCTCGCTCGGACCGATCGCCACCGAGATCACCGGCCGGGCCAGCGACATCGACACTCTGGCCCTCACCGCTGCGTTGTCCAAGGCCCTCGAGGTGTCGGCCCGGCTCGTGATCAGCACGGGTCCCGACGATCTGTCCGAGGCACTGTCCGACGCCGAAGCGCGGCTCCGGCAGATGGGCTGCGACGTCGGTGTCGACGCCCTTCGGTCCCACGGGCTGTCCTCACTGGTGCTGGTCGGCCGCACACGGGGAGCCACCGCCGTGGTCATCGGCCAGGATCGGCTCGACGAGCCGGACCTCGTCGAGCGGGCCACCCGGCAGGGCGTGAACGTCCTGGTCGCCACCGGCTCCCAGCCACAGTCGGTGCCTGCCGCTCGCTCCGCTCCGGAGGACGATGCCCACGACGCTGCGGCCATGGGGGCGATTCCCGATGTGCTCGACCGCCAGGAGTGCCTGGCTCGGCTCGGTCGTCACAGCGTGGCCAGGCTCGGCTACCTGGAGGAAGGCTGGCCGACGGTCGTACCGGTGAACTACCGCCTGCATGGCGAGGACGTGTTCATCCGCAGCCTGGCGGGCGGCAAGCTCAGGGCTGCGGAGCGGGGTGACACGGTCTGCCTCGAGCTCGACGACTTCGACGTGCAGCTACGAACCGGCTGGAGCGTCCTTGCGCACGGAACGCTCGAGGTCATCGCCGACCCTGCGGTGCTGCGAGAGGCGTGGCGCAACGACCCAGAGCCCTGGGTCGAGTCCGATCGCTGGCAGTGGCTGCGCATGCAGCCGTTCTCGCTCAGCGGCCGGGAGGTCACACCGGGAACGGCCTGAGGGTGCCGGACGCTACAGCTCCACGGGCGTCTCCGGGAGCCGGTACACGAAGTCGCAGTGGTCGGCTCCGCCCATGATGGTCTGAGTCCGCGCGAACTCGATGCGGGGATTGAACCCCTGGACCATCGTGCCGTCCCGGTTGCACGACAGGGCCGCTCCGAGCTCGGCCAGACCGAGCTCCCGGTACATCTCGGCGTAACGGCAGCGGTTGACGTTGAAGGCGAACACCTCGTCGGTCTGCTCGACGACCTCGATCTCCAGCGCGCCCCCCTTGGTCCAGTTGTCCATCGACCGGGCGAAGTGGGCGAGCCCGTTGCCGCCGATGTGGCCGGCGAGCTCACTGCCCTGGGACTCGGCGACGTCGACCACCACCTCCCGGGCCAGCTCGAAGACCCGCTCGTGACCGAACTCCTGCCCGAGCCGCTCCAGCAGCGGGGCCACGATGCGCGCCTCGATCTCCCGCCGCTTGAGCACTCCGACGTCGTTGAGCGTGTCCGGTTTCGGCGTCTCGGTCATGGTCGATGGTGCTCCATCACGGCTCGATCACCACCTTGCCGAGGGCCTTGCGATCCATGAGCGCCCGCAGGGCCTCGCCGGCGCTGCTGAGCGGGTAGCGGCCCGACACGTGGGGGGTCAGGCGGCCGGTGGACGTCAGCTCGATCAGCTCTGCGCTGATGGCGTCCCGGAGCTGGGGGTCGCGAGCGGTCATCGCCCCGTAGAAGACACCGACGATCTGACAGCTCTTGAGCAAGGTGAGGTTGAGCGGGATGGAGGGAATGCCGGCGGTGAACCCGATGACCAGGAACCGGCCGCCCCAGCCGATGGCCCGGAGGGCGGCCTCGGCGTAGTCGCCGCCGACGCAGTCGTAGATCACGTCGCAGCCCTTGCCGCCGGTCAGCTCCTTGGCTCGCTCCTTCAGGTTCTCGGTGGCGTAGTTGATCGTCTCGTCCGCTCCCCGCTCCCGGCACAGATCCAGCTTCTCCTCGCTCGACGCGGCGGCGATGACCCGGGCCCCCATCAGCTTGCCGAGCTCGACCGCCGACAGGCCGACGTTGCCGCCGGCTCCGAGGATCAGCAGCGTCTCGCCCTCGGCGAGCTCGCCCCGGTACTTGAGGCCGTAGAGCGTGGTGCCATAGGCATAGTTGAGGCCGGTCGACTCGGCGAAGCCGACGCCATCGGGTAGGACCCGGGCCGTCTCGGCCGGGACGACGGCCAGCTCGGCGAACCCACCGGTGGTACCGAGCCCGCCGACGATGCGGTCACCGACCGACAGGGTCTCGACGTCGTCGCCGACCGCCGCGACGACCCCCGCCACCTCGCCGCCCGGCACGTACGGGGGAGCGGCCTTGAACTGGTACTTGTCCTCCAGCATCAGCGTGTCCGGGAACGTCACCGCCGCCGCCTTGACCTCGACGAGGACCTGGTCCGGGCCCGGTGCTGGGTCGTCCATCTCCCGGACCACCAGGTTCTCCGGTGGGCCGAACTCGGTACAGACGACTGCTCTCACGGCATCCCTACTTTCCGGTCGTCGGGGGCATCCGTCGAGTGTAGGGACCGGCCGGGCGGGGGGCCAGATGCCGGCGTGGGCCCGGGATGCTGGACGGCACCGGCTAGATGTGGCAATCGTGGTGCCATGACACGCCCGGAGATCAAGCCGTCGACCGCAGGGCTGGCGGAGCCGCCGGCCGGACTGATCCTGACGCCGGGAGCCAGTGCCGACCGGGACCACAGCACGCTCGTCGCCATCGAGGAGGGACTCCCCGAGATCGCGGTCGAGCGGTTGACGCTGGCAACGACGAGCGTCGACCGGGCGGTGCAGAAGATCCGGATCGCAGCCGAGCAGCTGAGCGACCGACTCGACGTGGCCCCGGAGCGCCTCGCCCTCGGCGGTCGCAGCTTCGGCGGTCGAGCCTGCTCGGTGGCCGTTGCCGACGGTCTCGCTGCCGCGGCCCTCGTGCTGTTGAGCTACCCCCTCCATCCGCCGGGCAAGCCGGAGACCCTCCGGGTCGATCACTTCGGGGCGATCACGGTGCCGAGCCTCTTCGTGTCCGGCCGCAGGGACCCGTTCGGGACCGAGGAAGAGCTGGCCTCCCACATCGCAGCGATCGACGGGCCGGTGCGGCTGGAATGGGTGGCCGGCGCCCACTCGCCGAAGGGCCAGGACGCCGCCATCATCGAGCTGATCAGATCGTTCTTCGCGCTCGGCTGAGCAGCCTACGACGGCACGCCCGACGCCGTCTGGTGACCGGCTCACGGGGATGCGTATGGTTGGACCGGTGACCGCGGCGCAGACCACGATCGAAAGGGAGCCGCCCTGGGTCGGGCCGACCCATCGGGCCTTGGGAGACGGCGGGATCACCGTCGTCGGTCACGTCCCGGACGGTGGCCTCCGCCACCTGATCGCCGGGCTGGAGGCCGATCACCGGATCACCACCGTTCGGCTGAGCTCCGAGCAGGAGGGCGTCGCGCTGGCGGCCGGGGTGTTCCTCGGTGGCGGGCGGGCGGCTCTGTTGATGCAGTCGAGCGGGGTCGGGAACTGCATCAACATGCTGGGGATGCTCGAGACGTGCAGGATCCCCGCACTGCTGCTCGTGACGATGCGGGGCCAGGCCGGCGAAGCCAACCCGTGGCAGGTCCCGATGGGTCGGGCCGCTGCGGACACCTTGCGGCTCATGGGCGTGGCGGTCCGATCGGTCGGGTCCGCCGAGGAGGTAGCCGTTGCGGTCACCGGCGCGTGTGCGGATGCCTTCGACGGCGGCGGGCCGGCGGCGGCGGTGCTCGTCGAGCAGCGCGTGATCGGGGTCAAGACGTTCGCCGGTGACGGTCGGTGATCGCCGGCCTGGACCGGCGGGCGATCACCGCCCGGCTGCTGGCCGATCGTGACGGGCTGCTGGTGGTGGCTGGCCTCGGAGCGCCGGCCTGGGACGTGACCGCCGTCGCCGACGACGACCGCAACTTCCCCCTCTGGGGGGCGATGGGCGGTGCGGCCATGGTCGGGCTGGGGGTGGCGCTGGCCCGGCCCGAATGGCGGGTGCTGGTGGTGACCGGTGACGGTGAGCAGCTCATGGGGCTGTCGTCGTTGTCGACGATCGGATCGGTCACGGCACCGAACCTGGGCATCGCGGTGCTCGACAACGAGCGCTACGGCGAAACCGGGATGCAGTTGACCACCACCGCAACGGGAACCGACCTCGCTGCGGTGGCCGATGCCTGCGGGTTCCGCCGGACGATGACCGCCACCTCCGACGCCGATCTCGACGCGGGCGTGGCGATGGCTCGCTCCGAGCCTGGCCCGGTACTGGTGGTGTTCAAGGTGGCGGCGGACGTACCGCCCCAGGTGGTTCCACCGAGGGACGGCAGGCGGCTGGTGGACCGGTTCCGGGTGGCGGTGGCTTCGAACCGAGACCACGGTCACGGCTAGGTTTTGCCGATGGCCACGGCGCCGGAACCCTCGTCGCAGATCGACTCGCCCCGGGCATGGCGGGTGGCGATCGCCGCTGCCACCGTCGTTGGCGTCTCGTTCGGCACCATCTACACCTTCGGGGCGTTCTTCGAGGCGATGGCCGACGAGTTCGACGCCGGGCTCGGATCGACCTCGATCGTGTTCGGCATAACGGTCTTCCTCTTCTTCGGGACCGGTGCCGCCTCCGGCTTCCTGGCCGACCGCTGGGGCGCCCGACCACTGGTGCTGGTCGGTGGCGGGCTGTTCTCCTGCGGGCTGCTGGCCACCTCCCAGGTCGATGCGCTGTGGCAGGGCTACCTCACCTACGGCGTCGGAGCCGGGCTCGGCGGCGGGCTGTTCCTGTCGCCGCTGTTCGCCATGGCCGCCGCCTGGTTCGACCGTTACCGAGCCATCGCACAGGGGGTGGTGGCCACCGGCAGCGGGCTGGGCACCCTGATCCTGCTGCCGGTGGCCGAGCGCATCATCGACGGGCGTGGCTGGCGGGACGCCTACGTCGCCCTCGCCGCGATCACCGCTGTCGTCTTCGTCGTCTGTGGCGCGCTGATCGAGCGCCCACCGGTCGCCAAACCGGCTGCGGCCGGTCGGCACCTCCGAGGGGTGTTGCGGACGCAGTCGTTCCGGCGGTTGGCAGCCGCTGTCATCATGCAGTCCGCCTCGATGATCTCGGCGTTCGCCTTCATCGTGCCCTTCGCCACCGACGACGGCGTCAGCTCCTCCACCGCAGCCTGGCTGGTCGGCATCATCGGCGCGTCGAGCATCGTCGGCCGGCTGACCCTGACGGGCTTCTCGGGCCGCCTGGGACCGGTGCGGACGCTCCAGCTCTCCTTCCTGGCCCAGCCGGCGGCGTTCCTGATCTGGCTCCTGGCCGGTGGCAACCTGGTCCTGCTCGGCGTGTTCGTCGTGGTGCTCGGCGTCTCCTACGGCGGCTTCGTGGCCCTGGTCGGCATGGTGACCGCCCACCTGTTCGGCATCGAGGGGATCGGCTCGGTCATGGGCTGGGTCTACCTGGCGGCCGGGACCGGCAGCCTCGTCTACCCGCCGATCGTCGGCTTCCTGGCCGACGCCACCGATACCGCCACCGTCCCGATCCTGGCCGTCCTGGCCGCGTCGACCACCGGTGCCCTGCTCCTGCTCAGGCTGTCACCGCACCCGGTGAACCACCCCCGGCCCGCGGTCACCGCGGCGATCCCGTAGCGGTCCGTCGAAGCCCGGACCGGCCCGGCTACTCGAGGGTGGCGTACCTCGTGGACCGGTCGTCGGTCGACAGGCCTCGCACCTCTGCGACCGCCGACCGCAACGCCGCGAGGTACTGGTCGATGACGCCGACATTGGAGTTCGAGACCGTGGCATGGAGCGAGTCCGGGGGGCCCTGGCGGTCGTGGAACCAGCCCCGGCGCTCGAGAGCGTCGCCGAGCGCGAAGACGTCGAGGGGGTGCGCATCGACCGGATCGCCGCTCAGGGCGATGAGGTGGTAGGCGCCGTCGCCGAGCACCCGCAATCCGTCGATGGCGTCGATCCCGGCCCGCATGCGATCGGCGCAGTCCAGCGTGGTCCTCGTCAGCTCGACGTACCCGTCGACACCGAGGTACTGCATCACTGCCCAGGCGGCCGCCATCGGCAGCCCGGACCGGGTGCCCTGGAGGTTCGGCGAGGCGTAGAACCCGCCGAGCCAACCGTCGAACACGAACGTCTGGTGGCGACGCAGCTCCTTGGTGCGGTGCAGGATCACCGAGACGCCCTTCGGGGCGTAGCCGAGCTTGTGGATGTCGGCCGAGATCGACGTCACCCCATCCACGCGGAAGTCCCACGGCCGAACCTCGCGGCCCAGCATCTCGGCGAAGGGCAGGACCAGGCCGCCCATGCAGGCGTCGACGTGGCAGTTGGCCCCGGCATCGGCGGCAAGGGCGGCGATGCGACCGATGTCGTCGACGACCCCCTGGGGGTACTGGGGAGCAGAACCGACGATCAGGACCGTCCTGTCGCTCACCAGCTCTGCCATCGCCTCGACGTCGGCCGTCCAGTCGTCCAGCACCGGCGTCTTGTGCAGCTTCACGCCGAACAGGTGGGCCCCCTTGTGGAAGGCGGCATGGCCGCTCTCGGCCACGATCATCTCCGGCTCTGTGATGCCCCGCTCGACCCGGGCCCGCTCCCTGGCCGCCTTCACCGCACAGAGGATCGACTCGGTGCCGCCACTGGTCAGGAACCCTGCGGCGGTATCCGGGCCGTGGAGCAGGTCCGCCGTCCAACCGACGACCTCGGACTGGATGGAGGCGAGCGACGGGAAGGCTCTGGTGTTGAGGGCGTTCTCGTGGAGGTAGAGCACCGCGGCCCGCTCGGCCACCTCGTGGACGGCGGGGCCGCCGTCGAACACCATGCCGAACGCCCGACCGTCCTGCCAGCGGACGTCGTCGGCCCGTTTTGCCGCCAGCTCGGCGATGACGTCGTCGACCGGCCGACCCTGTCGCCCGAGCGCTGGCCTGCTAGTGTCCCGAGTCATGGCCAGACGATAGGGCCAACGTCGGATCGGCGGCCAGACCGGGGATGCTCCTGGCCGGCGGCGAGACCGGGAATCAGTGGGCCACGCCGGCGATCGGCACCGGCTCCTGGTCGGAACGGAAGACCACGTCATCGAGGGGCTGGCCCGCCTCGTAGCGGGACACCAGCTCGTCGGGATCGAAGCTCTCGCCTATCGGGTTGGCGTCGAAGGCCGACGTCGTCATGAACTCGTTGGCCGCATCCGGTTCCATGAGGTCGATCTGGAACTCCATGAGGTTGCCGTCGGGGTCGGCGTAGTACATCGACAGCGTCATGCCGTGCTTCACCGGGCTGACCGGCGTGATGCCCTCGGCCTTCAGGCGCTTGTACAGCTCGACCAGTTGGTCCATCCCGTCCCAGGTGTAGGCGACGTGGTTGACCCCGACCCCTCGGCCCATCCTCGGCTCGGGGGGATCGTCCGGTAGCGGACCGAGGTTGGCGAACGCGAACCGGTGATGCTCGTCGTCGTAGGTCATGAACGTGAGCCGATCGTCGCTGTGCTGGATCCGTGCCTCGAACACCTTGGTGTACCAGTCGATCATCTCCCGGTACCGGTGGGTGTTGTAGACGACGTGAGCGAACTTGCTCGGGGCGGTCATGCAGGGCTCCTGTCGGTCGGGGACCGCGGGGCGGCTCTTCAACTCCGAAACTAGAGTTGGCGCTCAGGATCGGTCAAGCTTGGGTCACTCGGCGAGCGAGGAGCACCATGGCACTGCGGCAACTCGACCACTACAACATCTTGACCTCACGGCCGGAGGAGACCATCGCCTTCTACTGCGATGTGCTCGGCTGTGTGAACATCCCCGAGCGGCGGCCGGACTTCGGCCAGCCCGGCGCGTGGTTGTTCGTCGACGACCACCCGGTCGTCCACATCAACTACGTCGACGAGGACCCGGCCGCCGATACCGGGGCATTCCATCACGTGGCGTTCGAGGCCAGCGGCTACCTGGAGCTGTGCCAGCGGTTCGACGATCTCGGGATCGACTATCGGGCGGTCGAGTCGCCCGCGCTCGACCTGATGCAGATCTTCGTCAAGGACCCGAACCAGGTGCGGGTCGAGCTCAACATCCGGGGCGAGGCCGCCGAGGTGGCAGCGGCCAGAGCCGCTCACTGACCGCCCGGCTACCATCGCACAGATGACCAGCGCTCCGGCGGTGAAGATCCGAGGCATGGACCACATCGTCCTGCGGGTGGCGGACGCCGAGGCCTCCGCGGCGTGGTACCGCGACGTGCTGGGCCTCGAACCGGTTCGGCTCGACGAGTGGCGGGCCGGCGAAGCACCCTTCGTCTCGATGCGGATCGACGACACGACGATCATCGATCTCCAACAGGCCGACCGTGGCGGCGAGGGGGTCAACGTCGACCATGTCGCCCTCGTCATCGAAGACGATCTCGACGAGGTGATCGCGTCCGGCCGCTTCGAGATCATCCGCGGCCCGAACCGCCTGTTCGGGGCCAGGGGCTGGGGACGGGGCATCTACATCGAGGATCCGGACGGCAACGTGGTCGAGCTCCGCACCTATGGCTGACCCCTCGGGTGCGGTCCGATGTTGATCAGCAGGTTCATCTCGGCCGGCCACACCGATGTCGGCAAGTCTCGTCGCAGGAACGAAGACCAATTTCTGGTGGCCGACCTGAGCAAGTCGATGACCATCCACTCGTCGACGCTGCCCATCGAGGAGGAGACAGAGCTCTACGGTGGCTTGAAGGGCCAGTTGTTGCTGGTCGCCGACGGGATGGGCGGCCAGGCGGGAGGCGACATCGCCAGCAAGATCGGTGTCGGCACGATCGCGAAGTACGTGCTCAACACCATGCCCTGGTTCTTCAGCCTCGATCACGAGCACGACGACGATCAGCGCGCCGAGCTGCTCGCCGCCATGCTGGAGTGCGAGGAGGCCGTCGAATCGGAGGCTCGACTCCACCCCGAGCTGGCGGGCATGGGGACGACCCTGACGATCGCCTACATCGTCTGGCCTCGCCTGTACGTGGTCCACATCGGCGACAGCCGCTGCTACCTGCTCCGATCGGGAGAGCTGACGCAGCTGACGCACGACCACACCGCGGCTCAGGCCCTGGTGGACCAGGGCTCGATCACGGCCGAGCAGGCCACGCGATCACCGCTCAACCACGTGCTGCTGCACTCGATCGGCCAGGGCCCCTCGTCGTTCCGTCCCGAGGTCTCCAGGACCGAGCTGGAGCCGGGCGACAAGGTCTTGGTCTGCACCGACGGGCTGACCTCCGAGCTCGACGACGACGAGATCGCCGCCATCCTCTCCTCCACCGAGTCGGCGGAGCAGGCCTCCCGGTCCCTGGTCGACGCCGCCAACGACGCCGGGGGAGCGGACAACATCACCGCGGTGGTCTCGGTCTGCTACCCACCGCTCGACCGACCCGACCGACCCGACCGACCCGACCGGGCCCCGAGCCGCTGAGGGCTGCAGTCGGTACTGGCCCGGCGATCCGCCGGCCGTCAGGCGGGGAGCTTCGAGACGTCGATGTCGTAGAGGTCGATCACGTTGCCCCAGACCATCTTCTCCCGCTCGTCATCGGGCACGCCGGCCAGCACCTCGTCGAGGATGCTCATCGAGTTCGGCCAGATCGAGTCGTGGTGCGGGTAGTCGTTGCCCCACACCAGATTGTCGACCCCGATGTCGGCCCGGGTCATGATCCCGTGCACGTCGTCTTCGAAGGTGACCCAGAAGTTGCGGTCGAAGTACTCCGACGGCTTCAACGTCAGACCGTCGGCGAGCTCCCAGGGCGTCCGGTAGGCGGCGTGGTCGAAGCGCTGCTTGAAGTGGGCCACCCAGCCGGTCTCGAACTCGGCGATCACGAACTTGAGCCGAGGGAACCGCTCGACGACGCCCCCGATGACGAGGTCGATCACCGAGTTCACCACCGAAGTGTGGGCCAGGGTGTAGCCCTTCACGGTGCCGCCGGGGGTGCCCCAGTGGGGAGCCAGCCCGCAGTCGAACGACGTGCCTGTGAAGATGTGCATCGTGATCGGCAGGTTCATGTCCTGCAGGATCGCCCACAGCGGGTCGTACACCGGATCGGCATAGTTCTGGTCGACGGGGGCATGGGAGGGAATGGAGAACCCCCGGACCCCCTTCTCCCCGGCCCGCTTGACCTCCCGGACGCTGGCCTCGACGTCGGGAATGGGCAGGCAGCCGATGCCGATCAGCCGGTCCGGATCGGGGGTGCAGTAGTCGAAGACCCAGTCGTTGTGGCGCTTGAAGGCCGCCTCCTTGATCTTCGGGTCCTTCACCGCGAACGTGAACATGGACAGGCTCGGGTACATGACCTCGCCGCAGATCCCGTCGGTGTCCTGCTCCGCCAGCCGCAGCTCCGGGTTCAGCACCCCCGGGTTGAGTCCGTCGTAGCCTCTGGCGATGAGCTCGTCCGTGGCGGGATCGTCGAGCCGCTTGCCGGCGATGCCCAGGCGGCCGACCGGTACCGGGCGATTGTCGCCGATGACCAGGAACTCGCCACGCTTCCCGTCCAGGTCCTTGACGATGTGGGGGGCGTCCGGGCCGAAGCGCTCCTCCAGACCGGCGAAGGCGTCGGGTCCCTCGACGACATGTGAGTCACAGGAGTAGTAGCGCATGACTGGATCCCTTCGGGCGTTCGGTGCCCACTAGCTCAGCAGATCGGCGACGGCCTTGGCGAACTCGCCCGGAGGTCGCCGTCCGGTCCTCTGCGCAGCTGTCGCTGACGGCCCGGTCGAACCACGCCTGCTCCGCAGTGCCCGCCGGTCCTCGGTAGCCTGCACACGTGGAGACGAGCCATCGAGTGTCACCTGGGCGGATCCGTCGGCTGGCGGAGGAGCTCGAGGAGGAGCTGCCCATAACCATCGATCCCGACGAGCGGTGGGAGTCGGTGCTCGACGAGCTCTCCTACGCACTGTGGCCGCCGATCCACGAAGGCCGGGTGGCGACCTTCGGTGCGATCGTCGCCCCCGAGACCGACCCCGAGACGTGGGACCGCACGACCCGGCTCTCGGTTCATCACCGCATGGCCAGGTCGCTCAGCAACGACGCCACCCGCCAGTTCGCCGACGGCCAGTCCAGCTGGGTGCTGCGGCGGCTCGACAACACCACGGAGCTCGTCCTGTTCGACCGGCCGGCCGGGTCCGAGCGGGACCTCGTCGTGGTGGCCGAGAGCTCCGGCGGGATCGCCGTCCAGCGGGATCCGAGCGGTGTGGTGCGCATGGTCGGACCGTTCGGGGTCATCCGGTCGACCCCGAGCGGTTGGCACCACCAGCCGCCGGTCGACCGGTGGCTCGATGCCGTGGCCGCCTGCCAGACCGTGTCCCAGCGGAAGGTGCTCAAGCGACTGCTGCGCTTCGCAGTCCACGACCTCGGCTCCCGCCGGATCGGCAGCCTGCTCGTCTACCAGGCGGTGCCGGCCGCACCGGCGCGCTTCGAGGTCCGTCGACCGGTACCGCCGGCGCTCAGCGTGGCCGAACCGATGGACCTGGCGCCCCTGCAGCACGTGCTGAGCCAGATCGACGGCGCAACCGTGTTCGACGAAGACGGGACGCTGGTCCATCTCGGGGTGCGGCTGGTGCCGAGCCGAGAGGCCGAGGAGACGGTGGCCCCGGTCGGTGGGACCCGTCACACCAACGCCAGGCGCCACAGCTTCGACGAGCCGAACGCCGTCGTGATCGCGGTCAGCGAGGACGGGCCGGTCACCGTCTTTCGCCGAGGTGAGGTGCTGGGCCGCTCCGGGAACGATCGACCGGTCCGTCGAGGCCCGCCCGGCTGGTCAGTAGCCGAGCTCGAGGCCCGCCCGGCCGATCAGTAGCCGAGCACCTTGTCGACGACACCCTCTAGCGGCTCGCCCCGCTGGGCGTAGCCCAGGTTGCGGACGAACCGGGCCACGTTCTTCGGTGCCCGCAGCTGGCTGGCGCCGGCGGTGTGGGGGGTCATGGCGACGTTGTCGAGGCTGAACAGCTTGTGCTCGGCGGGCAACGGCTCGCCCGGGGCCACGTCGAGCGCGGCGCCTGCCAGGTGGCCGGACTCGAGGGCGGCGACCAGCGGCTCGTCCTCGATGATCTCGCCCCTGGTGACGTTGACGATGTAGCTGCCCCGGCGCATCTTGGCGAAGGTCTCGGTGCCGAACAGCTTGTCGGTGTCGGCGGTCAGTGGGCAGCAGATCGCCACCACGTCGGACCGGGACAGGAGATCGTCGAGCCGGTCGATGGGCCAGACGTCGGCGACCCCACACTCCACGGGCAGCGAATCGGCCGGCGCGGGGAGCTCGTCGACCGCCAGGGTCTTCATCCCGAACGCCACCGCCCGGCGGGCCATGGCCCGACCGGTCCCGCCGAAACCGATGATCCCCATCGTCAGGCCCTCGAGCTCGATCTCCTTGGCCCGCATGTCCACCCGGTGCTGCCAGGCGTCCGGCCCGAGCTTGATGGCGCGGTGGATCTGCCGGGTCAGGGCCAGCAGCAACCCCATGCCCGTGTCGGCCAGGTGGCCGCCGACGAGGCCCTTCTCGCCGGTGAGGACCACATCGGAGCGGACGAACTCGTCGAACATGAACATGTCGACCCCTGAGGCGGTGGCATGGACCCACTTCAGGTTCGGGCTCTCGGCCAGCAACCGACGGTTGATGATGCCGAGGATGACCTCCACGTCTGCCGCCAGCGGCATGGCCTCGGCGATGCCGCCGACCACCTCGATGGTGCTCCGGGCAGGGGCGGCGGCCGTGATGTCGGCCAGGTAGGCCGGCGTGACGGCGGCCATCGTCAGTCCCTCCATCAACACGATGTTCGTCGGGCCGGTCAGTGACACGGTGGTTGGCTGCGTGGTCATCGTCGGTTGGGTCCTCTCGGATGGGGTGGTGTCACACGATCGTGATCTCGACATCGGCCGGTCGCCGGAAGGCAGGGCCGGAGTAGACGGCCCGCCAGTGTTCCCCGGGCTCGGCGGGGAACCGGGCGAACGCACCGGTGATCACCTTCTCACCCGGCTGCAGCGTCCTGCCGTGCCGGGCCAGTTGCTCCACCAGCCGGCAGAGGGAGATCGCGTGGTCGTCGCAGTGGTCGCTGGAGACCCCGCGGAAGACCTGCTCACCGTTGCGCTCCATCGTGATCGTGGTGGCCGACAGGGCAGCGGCCGAGGCCGGCGGCACGCCGGCCCCGGCCACGATGCCCCAGTTGGTCAGGCAGTCGGTGACCATGGCACAGAAGTCGGGCGTTGCGGAGCCTGGCCGCTGCTCGTTCAGCTCGAATCCGGCCGCGACGGACTCGATGTGGTCGAGCACCCGATCCGGGGTGATCCCCGGGTCGGTGATCTCCCGGCCGACGGTGAAGCACATCTCGGTCTCGATCGACGGCCGGTCGATCTCGGACGCAGCCAGCGTGGCTCCGGTTCGGAGGGTCCGCGAGGCCAGCACGAACCCGAACGGTCGCTCGTCGGCTCCCAGCTTGGCCCGCGACGCCTCGGAGGTCAGACCGACCTTCCAGCCGCCGACCGCCTCCCCGGCCGCCAGGTGCCGGTCGAGCACCGCCAGCTGGAGCTCGAGCGCCTCGTCGAGGTCGACGGCTCCGTTGAGCCAGTCGGGGGCGTGATCCCCCTCGGCTCTCGCCGCCAGGAGCCGGGCCGCCAGCTCCCGGGTCGGTGGTCGTGGCGGACGGGACATGGCGTCAGTCCTGCTCGGCGACGACCGGGTTGCGAAGCGTGCCGATCCCGGACACCTCCACCTCCACCGTCTGGCCGGGGGTCAGGAACCTGGGCGGGTCGAAGGAACCGCCTGTCCCCTCCGGCGAGCCGGTGGCGATCACGTCACCCGGCCGCAGCTCGATGATGTCGGACAGGTAGCTGATGATCTCGGCCGCCGTGAAGATCATCTCGCCGGTGCTCGCATGCTGCCGCTCCTCACCGTCGACCCGGGCCAGCAGTTGCAGGTCCTGGGGGTCGTCGATCTCGTCGGCGGTGACCATCCACGGCCCGATGGAGCCCGACCGCTCGAAGTTCTTGCCAGCGCTGACGCTGTGCCGCTGCCAGTGGCGAACCGATCCGTCGTTGAAGCAGGTCCAGCCGGCCACCAGCTCCAGCGCCCGATCGGGCGGCACGTGACGGCCGCCACCGCCGAGCACCGCCGCCAGCTCGGCCTCGTAGTCGAACGACTCCGACACGGTCGGCGCCAGCAATGGCTGCTCGTGGCCGACGAGCGTGCCCGGCACCTTGTTGAACCACGGCGGGTACTTCGGCGTGGGCGGCTGCTCGGTGCCGACCGGGTACCGCTTCTCGTAGTTGAGTCCGGCAGCGAACACCCGGCCGGTGTCGCCGAGCAGTGGGGCGAACACGATCTCGTCGCTGGCCAGATCGCCGCTGGCGCCGTTGACCTCGTCGAGCAGCGAGCGCCACCCGGGATCGGCCAGCAGGGCGGTGAAGGTCGACGCCCTGTCCGGGAAGCGGGCGGTCAGGTCGACGACTCCGTCATCGACCACCAGGCCGACCCGGTTCGACCCTTCGCCGACGGCGATCTCGAGCAGGCGCATTGCCGGACGATACCCCCACTGGTCACCCGGTCTGCAAAACCCCGCAGTACGGACTCGCACTCAGCCACGAAAATCCTTAGCGTTGTTGCCATGACGGTCGATCTGTCCGATCCAGACGCCTTCGTCTCGGGGGTTCCGCACGAGACGTTCGACGAGCATCGGGCCGAAGCCCCGGTCCGATGGCTGGAGGCCACCCCTCGCCACGGGTTGCCCCCTGGAGCGGGATTCTGGTCTGCGACGAGCCATGAGCACGTCTCGGAGATCCTCCGGAGCTCGGCGGTGTTCAGCTCGTACGAGCAGGGCATTCGCATGGAGGACCACGGGCCGGAGAGCCTGTCGATCGAGCGGCGCATGCTGATCATGCTCGACCCGCCGGATCACACCCGGCTCCGCCTCACGGTCAACAAGCGGTTCCTGCCCAGGATGATCGGAGAGCTCCGCCACACCGTCGAGGAGATCACGGCCGAGACCATCGATCAGATCGCCGATGCCGGCCGGTGCGACTTCGTCGACGACATCGCAGTGGAGATCCCGCTGCTGGTCATCGCCGATCTCCTCGGGGTCGCGAAGGAGGATCGTGGCCGGTTCCGCCACTGGAGCGACGTCATCATCAGCGCCGAGGATCCGGACTTCGCAGTGTCGACCGCCGACTCCCTGCGAGCCATGCGGGAGTTGCTCGACTACGGCACCGATGTCCTCGAGCGGAAGCGCAACGACCCGGGGGATGACGTGCTGTCGGTGCTGGCCACCGCCGAGAGCGACGACGGTGTCCTGACCGGCGAGCGGCTGCTGATGTTCTGGTACCTGTTGCTGATCGCCGGCAACGAGACCACCCGCAACGCCCTGTCGAACGCGGTGGTGGGGTTCGGCCACCATCCGGACCAGTGGGAGCTGCTGCGGGAGGATCCCGACGCCCACATCGAGGGGGCGATCGAGGAGATCCTCCGCTATGTGAGCCCCGTCCACCACCTGCGCCGCACTGCGGTGCAGGACTACGAGCTCGGTGGCTGCCAGGTCAGGGCCGGAGATCGGGTCATCGCCTGGATCACCGCCGCCAACCGCGATCCGGCGGTGTTCGCCGACCCCCATCGCCTCGACATCACCCGGGACCCCAACCCCCACGTGGCCTTCGGGCTCGGCACCCATTTCTGCCTCGGCGCCCACCTGGCCAGACTGGAGCTCGATGTGGTGTTGCGGGCACTGCTGGATCGACTCGGCGACCTGCGGGTCGCCGGCGAGCCCCGCCGGGTCAGGACCAACTTCCTGAACGGCGTGAAGTCGCTACCGGTCACGTTCACCCCGGCGGCCTGACCGGGCGCCGGGACCGGCCATTCGCCCGGCCATGGTGCCCTACCGGAGCCGGTCGACCAGCCCGGCCAGGATCTCCAGCTGGCCGTCGACGTCTGCGCA
>JAHELU010000094.1 GCA_024644005.1 Acidimicrobiales bacterium
TGTCGACGTCGCCGATCTGGGTGATCGTCAGCAACAGCACGGCCGGGATCAGCACGAAGAAGAACGATCCGAGCACCGTCATCGGCATCCAGAAGTCCCTGGCCTGGGCCAGCTGCTTGAGGTCGGTCCTGGCCACGGTGGCCACTCGGTTCCAGTTCATCCGCCCACCCCCTGGGGATCGTCGTCGATCCGGTGCTCGGTGCGGATGGCGAAGTAGAGGTCCTCGAGGCTCGGGCGGTACGGCACCACCGAGCGGATCATCGCCCCGGCTGCGCTCAGTCGCCGGACCACATCGCCGACCGTGGACTCGTCGTCGACCGTGATCCTGGCCGTGTTGGCAGATCGCGCCACGTCGACCACGCCGGGCATGCCGACGAGCAGCTCCAGATCGTCGCTGCGCTGGACCGACAGGTCGATCTCCGGTCGGGGCCAGTAGCGGCGGGCCAGCTCGTCCGGGTCGCCCCACATCAGGCTGGTGCCGTCCTGGATCACGACCACCTCGTCGGCCAGCCCCTCGGCCTCGAGCAGCAGGTGGGTGCACATCAGCACCGTCCGGCCCCGCTCGGTCATGTCCCGCACCATGGCCAGCACGGCCACGGCCGACTCCGGGTCGAGGCCCGAGGTCGGCTCGTCCAGCAGGAGCAGCTCCGGGTCGTGCAGCACCGACCGAGCCAGCGCCAACCGGGTCTTCATGCCCGTGGAGTAGCCGCCGACCCGCTGGTCGAGCGCGTGGTCGATGCCGAACAGGCCGGCCGCCTCGCCGATGCGGCGGTCGGTCGCCGGGCCCCGACCGAGGTCGTACAGCTCCGCCGCGTAGCGCAGGTTGTCGAACCCGCTCAACCGGTCGTACAGGGAGGGCTTGGCCGAGACGACGCCACAGCGGCGGCGGATGTGCTCGCCGGCGGGACCGCTCGGATCGGCCCCGAACACCGACACCGAGCCGCTGTCCGGGCTCATCGCGCCGGTGACGAGCCGCATCGCCGTGGTCTTGCCGGCTCCGTTCGGTCCCAGCAGGACGGTGATCTTCGACCGGGGGACGTTGATCGTGAGCCGGGCCAGGGCCAGGACCGACCCGAAGCGCTTGTCGACGCCGGCCACGCTGGCCACCAGATCGCCGGGGTCGATGGGAGGTGGCGGTGGGCTGGACACCGTGGTCGGCCTGGCCGCCGGGGCCGTCCGCTTCGGTGGTTGGGTCTTCACTGCGTTCTGCACCACGGGGGTATCGGCAACTCGAGGGCCCTCCTCAAGCTCCGGTTCTCGACCTCCGGTTCCGCGGCTGGCTCGGTGCTGCTCCCGCTTGCGGCCACCTCCACCGGCGCTCTCCAGCACCCTGCTAGCGTCGTACGCATGTTCGTATTGGGGATCGACCCCGGTCTGTCCCGCTGCGGCTATGCGGTGGTGGAGCCGGCTCCCCGAGGTCGCGGCCGAGCGGTGGCGATGGGGATCCTGCGGACCTCGACCGACGACGAGGTCCCCCGCCGGCTGGCCCAGCTCCACACCGACCTCTCCGAGCTGCTCGACGAGTTCCGGCCGGTCGTCGTGTCGGTGGAGCGCATCTTCTTCCAGAACAACATCAGGACGGCGGTCGGGGTGGCCCAGGCCTCCGGCCTCGCCCTCGCCCTCGCCGCGGGCCGCAACATCGCCGTCGCCCAGTACTCTCCCTCGGAGGTCAAGTCGGTGGTGGCCGGCGACGGTCAGGCGGACAAGGTGCAGGTGCAGGAAATGGTCCAGATACTCCTCGGGCTGGCCGAGCGGCCCACCCCGGCCGACATGGCGGACGCCGCGGCGCTCGCGCTGTGCCATCTCGCCCATGACCCCGGCCTTCGGATGGTCGGGGCCGGCCGATGATCGGCTCACTGCGGGGGCTGGTGATCGACCGGGAGACGGCCCTCGACCGATCGGCGGCGGCCGAGCTGACCATCGAGGTCGCCGGCGTGGGCTACCGCGTCACCGCAACGGCCGCGACGCTGTCCCGGCTGCCGGTGGACGAGCCGGTCCTGCTGTTCGTCCACCACCACATCCGGGAGGCCGACCAGAAGCTCTACGGCTTCCTGGCCAAGGAGGAGCGGGCGGCGTTCGAGGGGCTGCTGTCGGCCCACGGGGTCGGCCCGTCGCTGGCGCTCGCCGTCCTCGCCACCCATCCCGTCGACCAGCTGGCCCGGATCCTGGCCGATGACGATCTGGGGGCGCTGTGCGAGGTCCCCGGTGTCGGCAAGAAGACCGCCCAGCGGCTGCTGGTGGAGCTGAAGTCCACGCTGGTCCTCCCGGTGCTCGACGAGCTCGGCGGCACCTCGATCGACCTCGGCTCGATGGCAGACGGCTCGGTCAACGGCTCGGCACGGCCCCTCGTCGACGTGCGGGAGGCGCTGGTCAGCCTCGGCTACTCGAGCGAGGAGGTGCGCCGGGCCGTCGCCGGGCTGTCCGCCGAGACGGCCGAGACCACCGACAGCGGTCAGCTGCTGAAGCTGGCTCTGCTCAACCTGGCGAACGGGTGACGATGCCGAGAGACGAACTGCTCGATCCCACCCCGACCCCGGAGGAGCGGAGCCGGGCCGGGCTGGCCGGCCCGCCGGCCGGCGATACCGGCGACGAGGGCGGGCTCCGGCCACGTACCCTCGGCGAGTTCGTCGGTCAGGCCGAGCTGAAGGAGCGGCTCGGCATCATCCTCGAGGCGGCCCGAGCGCGCCAGCAGGCGGCAGACCACCTCCTCTTCGCCGGCCCGCCGGGCCTCGGCAAGACCACCCTGGCCGGGATCGTGGCGACCGAGCTGGGCGCCCACCTCCACATCACCTCCGGCCCCGCCATCCTGCGGGCCGGCGACCTCGCGTCGATACTCACGAAGCTCGAAGCCGGCGACGTGCTCTTCATAGACGAGATCCACCGGCTGCCCCGGGTGGTGGAAGAGGTGCTCTACCCGGCCATGGAGGACCTGCAGCTCGACGTGCTGCTCGGCAAGGGCCCTGCCGCCCGGTCGATCCGGTTCGACCTCGAGCCGTTCACCCTCGTCGGCGCCACGACGAGGACCGGGCTCATCACCGGCCCGCTGCGTGACCGGTTCGGGTTCGCATTCCGGCTCGACTACTACGACGAGGGAGATCTGGAGCAGATCGTGCTGCGGGCGGGGGACGTGCTGGCCGTCGAGATCGACGAGTCCGGCGCAGCCGAGATCGCCGGCCGGAGCCGGGGGACGCCCCGGATCGCCAACCGCCTGCTGCGCCGGGTCAGGGACTTCGCCGAGGTGAGGAGCAAGGGCCTCGTCGATCGGGAGACCGCAGCCGACGGCCTCGCGCTGTTCGGCGTCGACGAGCGGGGGCTCGACAAGGTCGATCGGATGCTGCTCGGCAACCTGTGCGAGCGGTTCTCCGGCGGCCCCGTCGGCCTGTCGACACTGGCGATCAGCATCGGCGAGCCGGCCGAGACCGTGGAAGAGGTCATCGAGCCGTTCCTGATCCAGCAGGGTCTGCTGCTGCGGACCCCTCGAGGCCGGGTGGCCACCGTGGCCGCGTGGCGCCATCTCGGCCTCCAGGCTCCCGATCCGTCGGTGGTGGCGCCCGACGTCTCGACCCTGTTCGATTAGCCGTGGCGGAGATCGTCGACGCCGAGCGGGCCGAAGCGTTCGACTACGAGCTGCCCGAGTCCGCCGTCGCCCAGCACCCGGTCGAGCCCCGCGACAGCGCCCGGTTGCTGGTGGCGGCGCCCGGTCACCAGGTGGAGCATCGCACGGTGGCCGAGCTCGACCGGATCCTGCGGCCCGGTGACCTGGTGGTGGTCAACGACACGAAGGTGCTCGCGGCCCGGCTCCAGCTCCGGAAGGAGACCGGCGGTGCGGTGGAGGTGCTGCTGCTGGAGCCGACCGGTCGGCCCGGCCAGTGGCACGCCCTGGTCCGCCCCGGCCGCCGCGTCGCCGCAGGGACCGTCCTGTTCCACGACGGCACGGCGATGGCCACGGTCGGCGAGGTCCTGTCCGGCGGCCGGCGCCTCGTCGATCTGGCGGCCGATGCGGTCGACGTCGCCGGCGAGGTGCCGCTGCCGCCCTACATCCACGAGCCGCTGGCCGACCCCGACCGCTACCAGACCGTCTTCGCCAGGCGGCTCGGCTCCGTGGCGGCGCCCACCGCCGGGCTCCATCTGACCGATGAGCTGCTCGACCGGTTGGCCGAGCGCGGCATCGGGGTCGAGCGGGTCGACCTCCGAGTCGGGCTCGGCACGTTCCGGCCGATCACTGTCGAGCGGGTGGCCGACCACCACATGCACGCCGAGCGGTATGCGGTGACCGCCGGGGCCTGGCGGAGGATCCAGGAGGCCGATCGGGTGGTGGCGATCGGGACCACCGTGGTGAGGACCCTCGAGTCGGTGGCGGCCACCGGTCTCCTCGAGGACGACACGTCGCTGTTCATCCGCCGGGGCTTCGACTGGCGAGTCGTCGATGTGTTGCTCACCAACTTCCACGTGCCCCGATCGTCGCTGCTGGTCCTCGTCGACGCCTTCATCGGCGATCGGTGGCGCGAGCTGTACCGGGTCGCGCTCGCGGAGGGCTACCGGTTCCTGTCCTTCGGCGACGCGATGCTGGTGGAGCGGACGGCGGGCTCGAGGCGGAACGGCCGATGACGCTGTCGTTGCTGGTGGAGGCGAGCGACGGCCGGGCCAGGGCGGGCACGATGACCACGGCGCGGGGGACGATCCGGACGCCGGTGTTCATGCCGGTCGGGACCCGGGGGGCGGTGAAGACGCTCGACACGATGGACCTCGAGCGGCTCGGGCCGCCGATCGTGCTCGCCAACACCTATCACCTCATGGAGCGCCCGGGAGCAGACCTGATCGCAGAGATGGGCGGCCTCCATCGGTTCATGGGCTGGGACGGTCACCTCCTGACCGACTCCGGCGGGTACCAGGTCTTCTCCCTGGAGCCGAAGATCAGCGAGCGGGGGGCGACCTTCCGCTCGGTCTACGACGGGTCGTACGTGGAGCTCAGCCCCGAGCGGGCAGTGGCGGTCCAGGAGCTGCTGGGGTCCGACATCGCCATGGTCCTCGACGTCTGCACCGCCCTGCCCGCCGATCGGGCTGTGCTGCGCGACGCCGTCGACCTGACGGTCCGATGGGCCGAGCGGTCGAGGCAGGCCCACAGCGGCGGTGACCAGGCACAGTTCGGCATCGTCCAGGGCGGGGTGGAGGTCGACCTCCGGGTGGAGTCGGCCGAGCGGACGGTGGCGATCGGCTTCGACGGGTACGCGGTCGGCGGTCTCTCGGTCGGGGAGAGCCGCAGCCGGATGGTGCCGGCCCTGGCCGCCGCCACCGGTGTGCTCCCAGCCGATCGGCCCCGTTACTTCATGGGGCTCGGCGATCCGGTCGGCCTGGTGGAGGCGGTCGCCAACGGCATCGACATGTTCGACTGCGTCCTGCCCACCCGGCTGGCCCGCCATGGGACGGCCCTGACCGGGGAAGGTAGGTTGAATCTGAAGAACCTGCGCTTCGCCCGCGACGACCGGCCGATCGACCCCGGGTTCGCCCATCCGCTGTCCGACCGCTACTCCCGGGCCTACCTCCGTCACCTCCTGGTGACCAACGAGCCCACCGCCGGCCGGATCATCACGCTCCACAACCTGGCCTGGCTCGCCGACCTGACGGCCAGGATGGGCCTGGCCATCCGGGAGGGCCGGTTCGAGGCCCTGCGGGCCGAGATCTGGTCCGCCTGGGCCCCTGGCGAGACGCCACACCCGGGCTGAACGCTCCAGAGCTGTGAAAGCAGCCCGCTCCGGCGCCCTATCGGTACCGTGAACCGCTACCGTCAGCTGGCTGGAGGTAGACCATGGAGTTCATTCCGCTCATCGTCATCGGCGTCTTGATGTACGCCGTTCTGATCCTGCCCCAGCAGCGGCGGAACAGGGAGCACAAGGCACTGCTCGCATCGCTCGAGGAGGGTGACGAGGTGCTGACCAGTGCCGGCGTCTACGGCTTCATCGCGGCGGTCGACGCCGACGTCGTGTGGCTGGAGGTCGCCGAGGGCATCGAGCTCAAGGTCTCGAAGTCGTCCGTTGCGTCCAAGGTGGTCACGGCCGATGAGTCCGAAAGCGCCGATTCGGACCAGGCCGAGGACGACTGACGATGCCGACCAGCCAGAAGGTCTCTGCGCTGATCATCATCGCCCTGGCCGGGTTCGGCGCGATCTACACCGTGCTGTCCGGGAACGAGCCGCTGCTGGGGCTCGACCTCCAGGGCGGCGTGTCGGTCGTGCTCGAGCCGACCGGCACGGCCGACGGTCAGGATCCCGATGGTGGACCGACCCGGGAGGTGACCGACGACGCGCTCGATCTCACGGTCGAGCTCCTGCGGGCCCGCATCGACGAGATCGGCGTCGCCGAACCGGAGATCTCCCGGCAGGGCAACAACATCGTCGTGGGCCTGCCGGGACTCGTCGAGGAGCAGGAGGAGGCGCTCGACCGGCTGCGCCAGACCGCCGAGCTGCGGTTCCGGCCCGTGCTGTTGAACCTGGGCCCGGCCGTCGAGGTCGACGCCGACGCCCCGGACAGCGACGGTGACACCGAGGTCGGCACCGGTGAGGGGGACGGGATCGAGCAGTCGACCACCGAGACG
This sequence comes from Acidimicrobiales bacterium, assembly GCA_024644005.1. Lineage (GTDB taxonomy): Bacteria > Actinomycetota > Acidimicrobiia > Acidimicrobiales > SZUA-35 > JAHELU01. The sequence goes on from JAHELU010000094.1 coordinate 6,592, forward strand.
AGCGAAGCGTCGGACGAGGAGTCGTTCGGCGGCGGGGGCGGTCGCTTCAGCCCGGTCCAGGTGTTCCAGGCCAACGCAGACCAGAGCAACACCGCCGGCACCGAGGCCGGGCCGACCGAGACCACCGACTCGACCGAGACCCCTGAGCCGACGGCGACGAGCCAGCCGACCGGGACCACCGGATCGACCGCCACCAGCGAGCCGGGCGACACCAGCGGGACCACGGACCCCGGGACCCCGGTGGATGAGGACCCCGGCGCGGACGACGGTGCCGGGGACGCCCCGCTTCCCAGCGGGTTGTCGGAGTGCCTCAGTGGCGAGGTCACCCCCGACGACGAGGACCGGATAGATCGGGTGGTGGTCCTGCTCGACGAGCAGGGGCTCCGCTACTGCCTCGGTCCGGCCGTGCTGGACGACCAGCCGCTCACCGGCGACATGGTGGAGACGGCCTCGGTCGGGTTGACCACCGGCATCGGCTGGCAGGTCAACCCCACGTTCCGGGCCGGCCCCGACGGGATCGACCGGTTCAACCAGATCGCCGCGGTGTGCTTCCTCGGCGACCAGGAGATCTGTCCCACCAGGCAGCTTGCGGTCGTGCTCGACCACCAGGTGATCTCGGCCCCTCAGATCAACGCCGGCAGCTTCAGCCGGGACCAGATCGTGATCTCCGGTGGCACTCAGAGCCCGTTCGAGGAGGAGGAGGCCCGCCGGCTGGCCGAGGCCCTCCGGTTCGGTGCCCTGCCGCTGGAGCTCGTCGCCCAGGAGACGAGGACCGTCTCGGCCACTATCGGTGACGACGTGCTGCGCTCGGGCGTCATCTCCGGCATCATCGGCCTGTCCCTGGTGGCCCTGTACCTCCTCGCCTACTACCGCCTCTCGGGCCTCGTGGCCATCTCCGGGCTGGTGCTGTCCGGGCTGCTGCTGTGGACCATCGTCGCCTGGTTCGGCGAGACCTTCGGGCTGGCCCTCAGCCTCGCGGGGGTGGTGGGGCTGATCGTGTCGATCGGCGTCTCGGCCGACTCCAACATCGTGTACTTCGAGAACGTCAAGGACTCCTACCGGGCCGGTCGGAGGGTCCCGACGGCGGTCGAGCGGGCCTACGAGTCGTCGATCTCCACGATCGTCAAGGCCGACGTGGTCAGCCTGATCGCGGCGGTGCTGCTGTACGTGCTCACCGTCGGTGCGGTGCGAGGCTTCGCCTTCTACCTCGGTCTCGCAACCATCCTCGACCTGGTCATCTCCTGGATGTTCATGCGTCCGGCCCTGGGCTGGCTGGCCCGGCGCACACCGGTCGAGCGCAAACCGACCCTGCTCGGCCTACCATCGACCGGAGGTCCGCAATGAGCATCGTCAGAGAGATCTTCGAAGGCCGCTCGACGATCGACTTCCGACCCAAGTGGCGGGTCACCCTGGCCGTCAGCGCCGTCCTCCTGGTGGGGTCGGTCGTCCTGCTGCTGACGAGGGGGCTCAACCTCAGCATCGACTTCGAAGGGGGAGGGGTGTGGGAGGTGCCCGTCGGTCCCGATATCGCCGTCGCCGACGCCAGGGCCGCCCTCCCGTCGCTGCCGGATGCGAGGATCCAGCTCATCGGAGAATCGGAGACCGGTGCCGTGTTGCGGGTCCAGGCCGGCACGGACGCAGTGGAGCGCAGCTCGGAGATCTCGGCGAGGCTGGCCGAGCTGGCAGCCGTCGACGGCGACGAGGTCAGCGCATCGACCATCGGGCCCACCTGGGGCGATCGGATCACCTCCAAGGCCCTGGCCGCACTCGGTTGGTTCTTCGTGGCGGTCGCCCTGTACCTGGCCTGGCGGCTCGAGTGGCGCATGGCCATCGGCGCCCTCGCGGCCGTGGTCCACGACCTCGTGATCACCGCGGGTGTGTACTCGCTGTTCGCGTTCGAGGTGAGCCCGGCCACCGTCATCGCCCTGCTCACCATCCTCGGCTAATCCCTGTACGACACGGTGGTCGTGTTCGACAAGGTGCTGGAGAACGAGCGGGGCCCGCTCGGCCAGAAGCTCGACGACATCGACGTGATCAACCAGTCGATGAACCAGGTGCTGATGCGGTCGATCAACACCACCATCACCACCGTGTTGCCGGTGCTGTCGATGCTGGTGGTCGGCGGCTTCCTGCTCGGCGGCGGCTCCCTGCGGGACTTCGCCCTGGCGCTCTTCGTCGGCTTGATCCTGGGCACCTACTCGTCGATCTTCGTCGCCGCCCCCGTGCTCGTCTGGTTGCGGTCCATGCGACCCGAGGCCCGGCGCAGTGCCAGGGTGGAGGCGATGCGGGACGCCAGGACCGCCGAGGGGTCGGAGCGCTCGGCCCGCTTCGTCGAGGATCGCGACGCGACCCTGATCACGCCGGGCGGCTCGGCTCCCCGTCCCCGCAAGAAGGGCCGCCGGCGCTGACAGCGAGGGGGACCGTCCCGAATAGCGGACCCGGTGACGAGCTATAATCGAACTTCGGGTCCCTAGACGGAGTCTCAGTCTGCAACGTGGTCACGGTCGAACGGGTTCTGCCCTGGCGTAGGAAGCGCCGAACCATCGAAGCTCAGGTCGAACCGCTCGTGGCGCGCTTCGTCGGCGAGGACCGGGACGACAAGATCGACATCGTCACCAGGGCCTACCAGATGGCGGCCAGAGCTCACGCCGGTCAGCGCCGCAAGTCCGGTGAGCCCTACATCGTGCACCCTCTGGCGGTGGCCCGCATCGTCGCCGACCTCGGTCTCGACGAGGTGGCGATCGCCGCCGCCCTGCTCCACGACGCCGTCGAGGACACCGGCGTCGAGCTCGACGACATCCGCCGGGCCTTCGGGCCGGAGGTTGCGGTCATCGTCGACGGTGTGACCAAGCTCGATCGCATCCGGTACGACACGAAGGAGGCCCAGCAGTCGGCGACGTTCCGCAAGATGCTGATCTCGATGTCGAAGGACCTTCGGGTGCTCATCATCAAGCTGTGCGATCGGCTCCACAACCTGCGCACGATCGCCGCCCTGCCGGACTGGAAGCGGGAGCGCAGCGCCCTCGAGACCCTTCAGATCTACGCGCCGCTGGCCCACCGGCTCGGCATGCAGGAAACGAAGATGCAGCTCGAGGACCTGAGCTTCGCCGCGCTCCACCCGAAGCGCTACGCCGAGATCGAGCACATGTTGGCAGAGCGGGCCCCCGAGCGCGACCACTACCTCACCCAGGTCCTCGAGGACGTCCGGTCCAGGGTGCAAGAGCTCGGGATCGACGCCGAGGTGATCGGTCGGGAGAAGCACCTGTACTCGATCTACGAGAAGATGCAGCTGAAGGACAAGGCGTTCGACGAGATAAACGACCTCGTCGGCATCCGGGTGATCGTCGGCAGTGTCAGGGACTGCTACGCCGCGCTCGGGTCGATCCACGCCACCTGGAAACCGGTGCAGGGCCGGTTCAAGGACTACGTGGCGATGCCGAAGTTCAACCTCTACCAGTCGCTGCACACCACGGTCGTCGGTCCCCAGGGCAAGGCCATCGAGGTCCAGATCAGGACCAGGGAGATGCACGATCGGGCCGAGTCGGGGGTGGCGGCCCACTACCTCTACAAGGACAAGGCCGACGCATCGGCCAGCGTCGATCTGCCCTGGCTCACCAGGATCATCGACTGGGAGAAGGAGACCTCCGACCCCACCCTGTTCATGGAGAACCTGAAGGTGGACCTCGAGGACGAGGAGGTCTTCGTCTTCACCCCCCAGGGGGCAGTGACCACCTTGCCGGCCGGGTCGACGCCGATCGACTTCGCCTACGCCATCCACACCGATGTCGGACATCGCTGCGTCGGCGCCAAGGTCGACGGGCGGCTCGTCTCGCTGTCCGAGCCGCTGCACTCGGGTGAGACGGTGGAGATCTTCACGTCCAAGGTGGTGGGGGCCGGTCCGTCCCGTGACTGGCTCAACTTCGTGTCCTCCCATCGGGCCTCGTCCAAGATCAGGCAGTGGTTCTCGCGGGAGCGGCGTGAGGACGCCATCGCCACCGGAGAGGCCGAGCTGAAGCGGGCGCTGAAACGGGAGGGTCTCGCCTGGTCCGATCTCGGCCCGACGGCCGGGGTGGTGATCCGTGAGGTCGCATCCGACATGAACTACACCGACGCCGATCAGCTGTACGCGGCCATCGGTGAGCGTCACGTCAGCAGCCAGTCGGTGGCGGCCCGCTTGATGAAGCTGCGTGTGGGCAAGACCGTCGAACCCGAGCCGGAGAAGCTGCTCGGCGTCACCGGGCGGGCCGACGCCGACCTGCCCCATCGGCGGGAGCCGCCCGGCGCCACGGGGGTGCGGATCGAGGGCCTCGACGATGTGCTCGTCCGGCTCTCGCGGTGCTGCACGCCCGTTCCGGGGGACGAGATCATGGGGTTCGTCACCCGGGGTCGCGGCGTCTCCATCCATCGGACGGACTGCGCCAACGCCGAGTCCCTCGCCTCCTCGCAGAACGATCGGTTGATCGACGCCGAGTGGGACGCCGACTACGAGGCGGAGCACTTCGTGGCGTCGGTCGAGCTGAAGGCCTACGACCGGCCCCATCTGCTGGCCGACGTCTCGAGGGCCTTCGCCGATCAGCACGTGAACATCATCGGCTCGACCACCACCACCAGCGACGAGCGGATCGCCAAGCTGACGTTCGACTTCGAGATCGCCGACCCGTCCCATCTGCAGTCGCTGATGCGGAGCGTTCGATCGGTCGACGGTGTGTACGACGTCTACCGGGTGGTGCCCGGCCAGCGGGACAAGCGCCGAGCGGCCAAGCTGAGCCGCTAGCAGTCTCCTCGGCACCGAGCCGATGGCTTGCCGTCGCCGCTCGGGAATTCGCTTGCCCGACGGCCGATGCGGTGCCACGGTCGGGTATGAGCGGACCGCACCGATCCGATCCGGCGACCGGACCCGATCGGGAGCGAATCGACTTCGAGGAGCAGCTCTCGGCGAGGCTGACGGCGGTCTACGGCGCCCATCCGTGGCTGGCGACGTCCGAGGTAGACCAGGGAGCCGTCCGGCTGGCCTCGGCCATTCGGGCGGTCGACGGAGCGCCGGTCATGGCCGTCGGGGCCCGCCCAGGGGTGGGTCAGGTCGACGACACCATCCCGCTGCTGTCGATCGGGCTCGCCCCGGAGGCCTCGATGATGGCCGGCATCCGCACCGCCGCCGAGGCCCTGCGCAACCCGCCGAGGGAGATACGGGCGGCGGTCGACCGCTGGGACCCCGAGCGGCGGGCCAAGTCGATCGGCGTGATCTCGATCACCGCCGGCGAGCTCCTCGGTCGGCCGACGTTCGGGGCCCGGCCCCGGCGCTGGCTCGACCTCGAGGACAAGCTGACCATCGAGGAGCTCTGGCATGCGGCAGGGGTGGTCACGGCGCCGAGCACCCAGGTCGCAGTCGACGACGAGGCCGAGCTGATCGAGGCCCACCGGCGGCTGGCCACCGAGCTGGGAACGGTCTGGGCGGTCGACAACGACGCCGGCTGGCACGGTGGGGCCGAGGGCACCCACTGGATCGCCGACGTCGACGCGGCCCAGCGGCTGGCCGGGCGACTGGGAGCGCACCGCAAGGTCCGGATCATGCCGTTCGTCGAGGGGGTGGTGTGCAGCATCCACGGCATGGTCCTACCGGACGAGACGGTGACGGTCTTCCGGCCGTGCGAGCTGATGATGCTGCGGGATCACGCCTCCCATCGCTTCGTCTACGGCCGGGCCAGCACCCACTGGGACCCTGCCCCGGCCGATCGCCGGGCCATGCGGGCCGCGGCCCGCCGGATCGGGACCCAGCTGCGTCGTCGGGTCGGCTACCGTGGCACCTTCACCGTCGACGGCGTGCTCGGGGAACATGGGTTCGTGCCGACCGAGGTCAACACCCGATTCGGCGCTGCGCTCCCGAGCCAGATCGAGACACTGGCCGGGCCCCCGATCGACCTCTTCCTGGTCCACCTCGCACTCGTCGAGGGGTTGCTGGACGATCTCGATCTGGCGCACCTGGAGCGGTGGGTTGTTCGCACGCTCGACGAAACCAGACGGATGGTCGGATTCGTGCAGACCGCAGACGAGCCGCCCGAGCCTCGGACCGGTGCCATCGTCCGATCCCCGGACGGCGACCTGACCCTGGTGACCACCCAGGAGCGACCCGAGGACGAGGATCCCTCGCTCGTGGCCGACGTCGACTGGGGTCGATGGAACGACGGCGGTCTCGTCATCTTCCAGGGCCGTGGCGCGATCCCGACCGGCCCGCCGAGCGCGCCGCTGCTGATCGAGCTCATCGAGGCCGCGGACCGCCATTGGGAGCTCGGCCTGCCGAGGCTGACCCCGGCCCGCGACGTGCGCCGACGGCCGGAATCGGCACGAAATCGGCGGTAAATCTGCCGTGGTCGCAGCGCCGGACCACTACGATCGGCCAGGCCATGGCACGAGCCGAGTTCCAGACGCTGCCCGGTACACGGGATCTCCTCGAACCGGAGTCGGGCCGCGTCCGGGCGCTGGTCGAGCGCTTCGCGATCGAGGCCGAGCGGGCCGGGTTCGGACTGATCGTGCCGCCGATGTTCGAAGACGTCGGCGTGTTCGTCCGCATCGGCGAGGCCTCGGACATCGTCTCGAAGGAGCTGTACGACTTCGAGGACAAGGGAGGGCGGGACATAGCCCTCCGGCCCGAGTTCACCGCATCGGTGTGCCGGGCGTTCGCCGAGACCCGGCCGCTGATCCCGTGGAAGACCTGGTACAGCGGGCCCAGCTTCCGATACGACAAGCCCCAGAAGGGCCGGTACCGCCAGTTCGAGCAGGTCGGTGCCGAGGTCATCGGCAGCGACGATCCCGATCTCGACACCGAGCTGATCGCCCTGGCCTGGCGGTTCTTCCAGCGACTGGGGCTGACCGATGTCGTCCTGCTGCTCAACACCCTCGGCGACTTCGCCGAGCGGCCGGTCTATCTCGAGGCGCTCTCGGCCTACCTCGCAGCCAACGCCGATCGGCTCTCCGACCAGGCCCGGATCACGATGGCGGTCAACCCGCTGCGGGTCCTCGACTCCAAGCGGCCCCAGGACGCCGAGGTGGTGGCCGACGCCCCGCTCATGGTCGACTACCTGTCCGACGACGCAGCGGCGGCATTCGACCGCGTCAGGCAGGGCCTGAGGGCGCTCGGGGTCCCCTTCGAGGAGGCGCCGCGCCTGGTTCGGGGTCTCGACTACTACACGCGGACCACGTTCGAGTTCGTGGCCGCCGGGCTCGACGCCGCCCAGACGGCGATAGGTGGCGGTGGCCGCTACGACGGCCTGGTGGAAGCCCTCGGCGGTCCGCCGGAACCCGGTGTCGGCTTCGCCCTCGGGGTGGACAGAACGCTGTTGGCCTGCGACGAGCAGGGCGTGTTCGAGCCGGTCGACCGGCCGGTCGACGTCTGGGTCGTCGCCACCACCGCCGGCACCGAGGGCCTCCAGCTGGTCGAGGAGCTCCGCTCCGCCGGAATCGCCGCCGACCGGAGCTACGACGGGCGTTCGATGAAGGCCCAGATGAAGGCGGCCAACCGTTCGCAGGCGCCGATCGCGGTCATCGTGGGTGAGGACGAGCTGGCGGCCGGTACCGTTTCTGTTCGAACGCTTCGCGGTGAGGGTCGTCAGGCCCCGGTCGAGCGCAGTCAGGTCGTCGCACGAGTCGAGGAAATGGTCAGGTCGTCACCATCATGAGGTCTCCCAGCACGATGAGGTCCACGACGAGGTCGCTGCGATGATGCGCACCCATCTCTGCGGCGAGCTCGACGAGTCGAACGTCGGCGAGCAGGTCACTGTGGCGGGTTGGGTCAACCGGCGCCGCGAGCACAGCCAGCACCTGGCCTTCGTCGACCTGCGCGATCACTCCGGCATCGTCCAGTGCGTCGTCGACAACACCGTCGACGTCCGCAGCGAGTACGTCGTCAAGGTCAGCGGTACCGTGACCCGCCGGCCCGAGGGCACGGCCAACGAGAGCCTGGCAACGGGCCAGATCGAGATCACCGAGGCCACCGTCGAGGTGCTGTCCGCAGCCGAGCCACCGCCGTTCCCCCTCGACGAGCGGGCCGACGAGGTCGACGAGATGGTCCGGCTCCGCTACCGCTATCTCGATCTCCGGCGGGAGCGGATGCAGCGGAACCTCCGCATCCACTCCCAGGTCAACGCCGCGATCAGGGCGGCAATGGTCCGCCAGGGCTTCGTCGAGGTCGAGACACCGATGTTGATGCCGACCACGCCGGAGGGGGCCAGGGAGTTCGTGGTGCCGTCCCGCCAGCAGCCCGGCTCGTTCTACGCCCTGCCCCAGTCGCCCCAGCTGTACAAGCAGCTGTTGATGGTGGGCGGGCTCGACCGCTACTTCCAGATCGCCCGCTGCCTGCGGGACGAAGACCTGCGAGCCGATCGCCAGTACGAGTTCATGCAGCTCGACATGGAGATGAGCTTCGTCGATGTCGACGACGTGCTGGCTGCCGTCGAGGAATCGGTGCTCGACGCAGCCGAGGCCGTCACCGGCGTCCGGCCCGACGCGGTTCCTCGTATCGCCTGGCACGACGCCATGAACCGGTTCGGCACCGACAAGCCAGATCTCCGCTTCGAGCTCGAGCTGATCGAGCTCACCGATGTCTTCGCCGAGACCGAGTTCAAGGCGTTCGCCAGCGCCGGAGCCATCAAGGGCCTGAACGCCAGGGGAGCGGCCGCCGACTGGGGTCGCAACAAGCTCGACGGCCTCACCGACACCGCCAAGTCGTTCGGGGCCAAGGGCATGGTCTGGATGAAGGTCGGTGCCGAAGGCGACGACGGCGTGCTCGTGCTCGATTCGCCGGTCGCCAAGTTCCTGTCGGATACCGAGCGCAAGTCCCTGGTGGAACGGACGGCGGCCGAGCCCGGCGACCTGCTGCTGCTCATCGCAGACGAGTGGCACACCACCTGCGAGGTGCTCGGCGAGCTTCGGAACCGGCTGGGCCGACCGCCGGTCAACGAGGGACCCTACCGGTACCTGTGGGTGGTCGACTTCCCGATGTTCGTCGGCGTCGACGACGCCACCGGCCGGCCGAAGCCGGGTCACCACCCGTTCTGCCATCCCCATCCCGAGGACATCCCCAAGCTGGAGTCCGATCCCATGTCGGTCAGGGCATGGGCCTACGATCTCGTCCTCAACGGCTGGGAGCTCGGCTCGGGCAGCATCAGGATCCACGACCGAGAGCTGCAGAAGCGGGTGTTCGCCGTGCTCGGTGTCGAAGACGACGAGGCCGAGGCCCGGTTCGGCTTCTTCCTCAACCCGTTCAGGTACGGCGCACCACCGCACGGTGGCTTCGCCTACGGCATGGAGCGGCTGGTCGCGATCCTGGCCGGCGAGGAGAACATCCGGGAGATCATCGCCTTCCCCAAGCCGCAGTCAGGACTCGATCCGATGACCGGAGCGCCGACGGAGATCGATCCCGACCAGCTGGCCGAGCTCGGCGTGCGGGTCCTCCCCCCGATCGAGTAACCAGCGCCTGGGCCCTGCTCTCAGGGTCGGACGGGGGGCGGTGAGCCCCGGCCGACCCACACCTCGATGGCCGTGTCGGACTCCTCAGCCGCCACGAACCGGGGTGCAGTGCCGTCGAGCACCGTGGTGGCATCCGGGCAGATCCGCAGGGTGAGGACGTCGTCGCCCCTGACCGCCAGCGCCTGGTCGAAGCCTGCGGGCTCGATGTCGAACCCGAGCCTGGTCAGCTCGTCGGCGAAGGCGGTACCGGTCGCCTCGGCGTCGTGGTGCGACGAGAGGAAGATGGCGTGGCGCTCCGGCTCGACGATGCCGACGGTGGAGGGCGCGAGATCGAAGGGCAGCGTGATCCCGTCGAGCAGGTCCAGCACGGTCGGGAGCTCGATCCGGGTCACGGCCGCCGGCCGGATGGCGACGGTGGGGCCGGCATCCCGCGGCCCGCCGTCGGCTCCTGCCTCGTCCTCGACCTCGTCCTCGACGACGAACAGGCCGTCGTGCTCGGAGCCCTCGTCGACGGAGCGCTTGCGGTCCTGGCGACGAACGAGCCACAGCACGACCAGCAGGATGGTGGTCACGAACCAGAGGTAGAAGATGGCGGTCAGCAACGTGGTCATGGTCGGTCCTGTCCCTTGCGACCGTCGTCCGCGGCGTTCACTGGCAGAGGTGTTTCCGCTAGTCTCGAACCCGGCGCACCCCTCCGTCGGCCAGCGATCGAGGCTCGGAGGCGTCGACGGAGATGAGGAGACCGGGTGGGTTCAGACGATCTGTTCGCAGCCGCCGCCCGGGAGCGTCTCGAGGCCAGATCCCCGCTCGCCAGCAGGCTGCGGCCCCGGACGCTCGATGACGTCGTCGGGCAACGCCACCTGGTCGGACCGGATGGCCCGCTGCGTCGTCTGGTCGAGGCTGATCGGTTGTCTTCTGTCATCTTCTGGGGTCCTGCTGGGACGGGCAAGACGACGCTGGCCCGGCTCGTGGCCACCGCATCGTCGAAGGAGTTCGTTCAGCTATCGGCCGTGAACGCCACGGTGAAAGACGTTCGGGAAGTAATTGCCGAGGCCGAGGAGCGGCTGGGAGCCCACGGTCGGGGCACCATCCTGTTCCTCGACGAGGTTCACCGCTTCAACAAGGCGCAGCAGGATGCGCTGCTCCCGGCGGTCGAGTCGGGCGTGCTGGTCCTGATCGGAGCGACGACCGAGAACCCGTTCTTCGAGGTCAACGCCCCGCTCCGCAGTCGATCGACGCTGTTCCGGTTGCAGCCGCTCGACGAGGAGGACCTGGCCCTCCTCGTCGAGCGGGGGCTCGAAGCCGAGGGTGCGGTCGCCGACGAAGAGGCGATCCGGTACCTGGCCGCCAGGGCCGCCGGTGACGGTCGCCAGGCGCTGACCACCCTCGAGGTGGCGGCGGCACTGGCGGCGGCCAGATCGGCCGGGTCGGACGATCCGAGCCGCCACCGGATCGAGCTCGCGGACGCCGAGGCCGCCACCGACCTCAAGGCGCTCCGATACGGACGGGACGAGCACTACGACATCATCAGCGCCTTCATCAAGAGCATCAGGGGCAGCGATCCGGACGCCGCGCTCTACTGGCTGGCCAGGATGCTGACGGCGGGGGAGGATCCCCGGTTCATCGCCCGCCGGCTCGTGATCGCCGCCTCGGAGGACATCGGCCTCGCCGATCACACCTCGCTCCTGGTGGCCAATGCCGCAGCGACAGCCGTCGAGTTCGTCGGCCTGCCCGAGGCCAGGATCAACCTGGCCCACGCCACCGCCCACCTGGCCACCGCTCCCAAGTCGAACTCGGCGTACGCCGGGTTGAACCGGGCCATGGCCGACGTGCAGGACCGGCCGGCCGGCGAGGTGCCGATGCACCTCAGAGACGCCTCGTACCAGGGGGCCAAGACCCTCGGTCACGGCGACGGCTACCGCTATCCTCATGACTACCCAGCGGGTCACGTGCCCCAGCAGTACAAGCCGGACGAGCTACGGGACCGGCGCTACTTCATTCCGAC
>JAHELU010000262.1 GCA_024644005.1 Acidimicrobiales bacterium
CTCCGACTCCTCGGCTAGGTGAGCACGTCCGGTCAGGGAGCCGTCCGCCATAGCTTCGGCTGGGCGAGCGGCTCCCGACCGTGGGGGGACTCGGGCCCCGAACGACCCTCCCCGAGCGCCCCGTTGATCGAGTGGAGAAAGGAGTTGTCATGACGAACATAGACGGCCTCTCTTCCGGCCTCGACACGACCTCGATCATCAACCAGTTGATGCAGCTCGAGCGGCGCCCCCAGGTCGCCCTGACCGCGCGACGGGACCAGGAGCAGAAGGCCAGGACGGAGCTCTCGGAGATCCGCAGCGACCTCACCGCCCTCCGCAACCTCGCCGCCGATCTCCGCCTCACCACCGGCTGGGACCGACTGGCGGCCACCAGCTCCAACGAGGAGGCGGTCTCGGTCACTGCGACCGCTGCCTCGTCGACCGGTTCGTACTCGTTCCAGGTCACCTCGGTGGCCACTGCGGCATCGGTGTACTCGACGGCGGTCTACGCCTCGGCAGACGAACCGATCGGAGCGCCGGGCCCCAGCGTGTTCAACGCCAGCGGGTACGGAACCCTCGGCTTCTCGGGCCTCAGTGGCACCGGATTCGCCGACGGCACCATCGACTTCGCCGTGACCCAGAGCTCGGACGCGGCCAGGATCACCGGTGCCGGCATCCCGACGATTCCCATAACGATCGACGGGACGAACGACCGCGTCGACGTGGAGGTGAGCGGGTTCAGCTTCTCCGTCACGCTCACCCACGACACCTATGGCACCGAGGAGGACCTGGCGGCCGCACTGTCGGCTGCCATCGCCACCGACAACGGCCTGCAGGCCGTGGCCAGGGCTTCGCTCGACGAGTCGAACCGGATCGAGCTGGCCACGAAGGCGGAGGGCAGCGCTCACAGCATCACCATCACGGGTGGCACGGCGCTGGCCGCTCTCGGGCTCACCGCCGGAAGCACGGCAACCGGCACCGACGGCATCGTCGAGGTCGACGGCACGGCCACCACGATCACCGATGCCAGCACCGGCACCACCGTCACGCTGCCGAGCGGCGGCACGGGCTCCATCGAGGCCGTCGTGGCCGGAGCGCTGCGGGTCGGCACCGCAACCGTGACCCAGTCGACATCGGGATCGGGCTCGCTCGACGAGCTGGTGGCCGCCCTCAACGGCGCCGATCTGGGCTACACCGCAATCGCCGTCAACACCGGCAACGGCTACCGGCTCCAGCTGACCGCCGACGAGATCGGCGCCGACGCGACCGTCGCCGTCGACCCGGCCGTCTTCGGGGCGATGGAGTTCACCGTTCTCTCGTCGGGCACCGATGCCGAGCTGACCGTGCAGGGTGAGAACCCCTTCACCATCGTCTCGCCGACCAACACCTTCGGCGAGCTGCTGCCCGGCGTCATCGTCACCGTCAACGCGGTGACCGACACCCCGGTCACCGTCACGACCGAGCGGGACGTCGAGGCCGTCACCGAGAGCGTGGGTGAGCTGGTCACGAAGATGAACGAGATCCTGAGCCGGATCGCCACGAGCACCCGCAACGACCCGAACGGTGACCGGTCGCCGCTCCAGGGCAACCGGGAGGCCCGGCGGGCCGCCGATCAGTTGCGGAGCGCGTTCGTCGCGCCGCTCGAGGGCAATGCGTTCACGTCGATCGGGGTGGTCGGCATCGAGCTGACGAGAGAGGGGACGCTGACGTTCGACGAGCAGCGGTTCGCCGACGCCTTCGCCTCCGACGCCACTGCCCTGACCGAGCTGTTCGCGGTGCGCGCCGCTGGCGAGGGGACCGAGCGGCTGGGCGCCCTCGATCGGCTGATCCAGGTGGCTGAGCGGGCAACTGCGGTGGGAGAGGGCTATCTCTACACCGCCGGCGAAGCGGCCGAGCGGCGGATCGACGACTACGGTCGCCAGATCGAGGCCTTCGAGCGTCGGCTCGAGCTCCGGGAGTCGACCCTGCGACGGACCTACGCCAACCTCGAGGTCGCGTTGGGCGGACTGCAACAGCAGTCCGGCTGGCTGGCCGCCCAACTGACATCGCTCGGAGGAGCCGAATCGTGAACCAACGGCAACGGGCCGCGCTGGCCAATCGGTACGAGACCGACGGCATGATGGGCTCGTCGCCCCAGCAGCTCCTCCTCGCCGTGTTCGACCGACTGGGCCGGGATCTCCAGACGGCGGTGACCGCCATCGGAGCGAACCACATCGAGGCGGCCCATCTGGCGCTGGTCAACGCACAAGAGCTCGTCCACGAGCTGAACCTGGCCCTCGAACCAGACGTGTGGCCGGCGGCGGCCGAGCTCCGAGCGGTCTACGAGCACGTGCTGGCCCTGCTGGTGGAGGCCAATCTGCACAAGTCGATCGACACGGTCGAGCAGTGCATCGCCATCGTCGGACCCCTCGCCGAGTCCTGGGCGGAGGCCAACCGCGCGTTGCAGGAGCAGCGGGCGGCTGCGGCCGCCGCCCGGAGCAGGGTCCAGTGACGGACTGGCCAGCCGCCCTCGACCAGTTCGACCGTCGACTCGTCGAGCTCCGATCGGTGCTCGAGCACGACGGTCGGCCCGCTTCGGGAACATGGCCCCCGGCCGACCTGGTCGACGAGCCCATTCCGACCGAGCTGGTCGGCCGGGCCAGGGCGTTGCTGGCTGCGGCCGCGTCCCTGGAGGCCGAGCTGGTGGCCCGGCGCGACGAGCTTCCGCCCCTGCGGGCCCCGGGCGTGCGCCACCGTCGACGGCCGACGCGCTCGACGATCAGCGCCCAGCTCTGAGCCTGCTCCGGTCCGGCGGGAACACGCCGCGCAGTTTCTAAAGGCGCCTTCGGGGCGCCCCGATACCTGATAGCGAGCTGGAGGCTCACGAGACGACCGCCCAGGGACGGGGCCGCTTCTACCTCTTCGAGGGCCGATGACCACCCCGATCCCACCGATCTCGACGCCGGCCATCCGGCCGACGGCACCGAGCCAAGCGGGCGCCGACCGGGCGGCCGGCACCGACGGCCCGCAGGACGGCGACTTCGCCAGCGCCGTCGGTAACGCGCTGCAGACAGTCGCCCGACTGGAGAACACCGTGGCCGAAGCCAGCAGGCAGGCCGCAACGGGCACGCTCGAATCGGTCAGCGACTACATGATCGCCGCCACCGAGGCCCAGCTCGCGACCGAGATCACCGTCGCGGTTCGTGACCGCGCCGTGACCGCCTTCAACGACATCATGCGAATGCAGATCTGATGGCGGGTGTCAGTCTCCAGGCGGTGGGCCAGACCGCTGCGTCGTCCGTCCAGCGGATGCCGGGACCCCAGCGTGTGACGCTGGCCCTGGCCTTCGCCGCCACGGTCATCGGTGTGTTCCTGGTCGCCCGCTCGACCGGCAACCCCCAGATGAGCACCCTGTACACCGAGCTGGAGCCGTCGACCGCCGCCGCCATCACCGGCGAGCTGGACGCCCAAGGGGTGCGGTACGAACTGCTCGACGGTGGCCGGGTGATCCGGGTTCCAGCCCACCGGGTCCACGAGCTGCGGCTCGATCTGTCGGCCAAGGATCTGCCGGGCAGCGATCAAGGCTGGGGCATCCTCGACGATCAAGGCATCACCGCCTCGGCGTTCGACCAGCGGGTCGGGTTCCAGCGGGCCATGGAGGGTGAGCTGGCCAAGACCATCTCGGCCATAGACGGCGTCTCGTCCGCCAAGGTCCACCTGGCCATCCCGGAGAACGACCTGCTCCTCGACGACGGCAACCGGCCTTCGGCCTCCGTGCTGCTCGTGGCCGGCGGCCCCGGTGCGATCGGTCCGATGCAGGTCGACGCGATCGTCAACCTCGTGGCGTCGTCGATCGAGGGCCTGAGCGCCGACCAGGTCTCGGTGGCCGATGATTCCGGCCGGGTGCTGGCCGCCCCGGGCGAGGGCAGCGGCGTCGTCGGGCTCGAGGGTGACACCAGGCTCCGGGCCCGACGTGAGTTCGAGACCGTGATGGAGAACGACCTCGAGGCGATGCTGGCCAGGGTGGTCGGTCCCGGCCTCGCCGTCGTCGAGGTGAACGCCGAGCTCGATTTCGACTCGGTGGTGACCGTGACCGAGGAGTACAAGCCGCTCGAGTCGGCCGACGGCGACCAGCTGAAGTCGGCCGAGACCACCCGGGCCGAGTTCTACCGCACCGACAACGAGGCCACTGAGGAGGCCGGCGAGCTGGCCGTCGATCTGCCGGGCGACATCGACACCGACACCGACGGCGAGGTCGACGAGGGGGTCAAGTTCGTCAAGGACGAGCAGGACGTGACCTACCTGTTCGACAAGGTGATGACCAACGCCGAGAACGCCCCGGGCACGCTGACGTCGCTGTCGGTGGCGGTGCTGCTCGACGAGGCCGCCATCGACGCCGGTCGGCTGGGCGAGATCGAGACGATGGTGCAGGCGGCCGCCGGCATCGACCTCGGACGGGGGGACGCCCTGGCGGTGACCCTGATGCCCATGAA
>JAHELU010000263.1 GCA_024644005.1 Acidimicrobiales bacterium
CAGCCGGCCCTGGTGGTGAGGCTGATCCGGGGTGGGGCGGTTGCGACCTTGGGGATTGCGTGCTCCCAGTGGTGCTGGGTTGCGCCGCCCATCACCAGCAGATCGCCCGACCGCATGACCCAGCGGGCGGCCACGGTCTCCCGGCTGCGGTCCCGGATCGCGAAGGTCCGGGGCCCGCCGAGGCTGATGATGGCGACCAGCGGATCCACCGTCGTTCTGCCGATCCGGTCGCCGTGCCAGGCCACGCTGTCCTGACCGGTGCGGTAGTAGTTGCAGAACAGCCCGGAGAATGGCCGGCCATAGTGATCGCCCAGAGCAGCCACCGCATCGGCCACTACGGCGGGCACTGCGTCGTCTGTCAGGTCGAGCCGGGCCGTGAGCCGGGGCTCGTCGTACCAGGTGCCGTACATCAGCCGCCGCCCCCGGGACCAGTCGAACCGGCCCTCGACGAGCGCGAAGAGGGAGTCGGCGCCCTCGATGAACCCGTGGACGCGATCGACCCAGCAGCAGGGATCCAACTGGCTGCGGACGAAGGCCGGCCGGCCGACGACCCGAACCGGCCCGGAGCCGAACAGGGTCAGGGGCAGGGGCGAGACGAGCACGCAACCAGTCTAGCCGAACGCTCGTTCGACCGACAGTGCGCTCCACCGAAGGTCCGTTCGACCAACGGTGCGCTCCACCAACGGTGCGTACACCAACAGTGCGCTCCACCAAGGGTGCGGCCGGGGATCCAGTCGCTCAGCTCGGGGCCCGATAGAACTCGATCTCGAACGAGACAGGCCCGTCGATCACCAGGTGGTGGACCCGATCCGGTGGAATGACCTGCCGATCCCCCGGCCGGCGCCGGACGCCACCTCGGTCATCTCCCGCCGGCTCCCCACCTCGGGGGTCTTCGCCACCTCGGTCATCTCCCGCCGGCTCTTCGGGTCGGGGGTCGTCGAAGACGAAGCCGAGCTCCCCGGACGCCACGACGAGCACGGCCCAGGTGCCGGTCGCCACCCGGTGGCGGGACAGCAGCCCCCGGGGAACGGAGTCCTCGGTGAACCTCGGGGTGGTCCGAACGTGAACGGCGCCCTCGGGGAGGATCGAGTCGCTCATCGCGTCCCGGGGCCGACGTCCAGGGTGACGAACAGGCTGCGGGCCTCGACCATCGGTCGACCCCGGTGATCGAGGATGGCCCCACTGACGCGAACCATCCGACCCCGGGGCTGCTGAGCCGTTGCCTCGACGCGGTACGGTCCCTCGGCCAACAGCACCGGTTGCGGATACCGGAGGTCGAGCCGTCCGGTCACCACCCGCTGTCCGATGGCGGCGGCGGCCGCTCTGGCGCAGACGTGATCGAGCACGGTCGCCGCCAGCCCACCGTGGAGCCAGCCGGGATTGCCCCGATGCTCCGGCTGGGGCTCGAAACTGGCGACGGCTCGACCGTCGATCATCTCGACCGGGGGATGCAGCGCCAGGAGCACCCGTTCGACGTCGTTCATCACCGTTGCGACAGATTCGGGACACGCGACGCAACGGTGAGCCGGAGCGCGATCACGAAGCCGTGCACGAGGTAGGAGACGAGGGCCCCGAGCGCAACCTCGACGACCGGGGGTCGCAGGTCGATCGGTTCGGTGTCCTGCAGGAGCGTGGCCTTGAACTGGGCGATGAACTCGACATCGGTGATCAGGAGGCAGATCTCCTGGTTGCACCAGAAGCTGTGCCGCCCGAAGTTGGACGAGCCGACCAGCAGCTTGTCGTCGTCGACCAGCAGGAACTTGGAGTGGGAGAAGTCGTCGTACGCGGCGAGCGACGTGTCACAGCGTCGGAGGCGCCACTGCAGGTAGGGGCTCATGACCCGGTAGACCAGGTAGTTGCTGCGCTTGGCGATGATGACCCGTTTGCGTGGTCGGGTCGCCTTGGCCATGACCCGGGTCAAGCCGACGTCGATCGCATACGGCGACGCCAGGTCGACGCTGCGCTCGGCGCCGAGGACGAGACAGTCGAAGACCCGTTCCACCGCCTCATTGGTCACTATCGCCCCATCGACGGTCCCACGGCCGCCGGCGACGGTGAGCTCGAGGTCCTCGATCACCGCGTCGAGGATCGCGTCGTCCCGGATCCCGATCATGAAGTCGTGCCACGAGAAGTTGTGGTCGCTGATGTTGATACCACCCAGGTACACGTGATCGTCGACGACGATCACCTTCTTGTGGTTCCTGACCAGGCAGAACAGGTTGCCGGGACCGTTGGGATGGGTGAACGTCAGCTCGACACCTGCTGCACGGAGGCGCTCGTACATGGCCGCGGTGGTGACCGCCTCGGCCCGCACCGACCGGCGGTTCACCCGCTCGTCGCTGACGAAGCGCAGCACGAAGCAATCGAGCAGCAGGCGGACCGCGACGCCCCGGCCTGCGGCCCGGATCAGCCGATCGGTGATGTCCTGGCCGGCGGCATCGCCGTCGAACGTCATCAGTTGAACGAGGATGCGGTCCCGTGACCGGTCGATCCGGTGCTGGAGGTCGGCGACGAAGTCCGGGGTCTCGAGCAGCGTGAACCGATCCGACCGCTCGGCCGAGGTCTGCGACGGAACGCCCGTCGAGCCTGCTTCGTCTGTCGCAGACTGTCCGTCGGCGTGGCTGACCATCTGGCGGTCCAGCCTAGGCGGGGCGATGCCCGAGCGGTGCCCCGCTCCGGAGCGAGTCGAAAGGCGGTGGTTCCGCCCACCGGCTCGGCGAACGCTATGCCGAACTGCTGCCGCGGCCTCCGCCGCCGGCGAGCAGCGTCGCGACGTAGGCCAGCGACGTTGCCGCTGCGGCGACATAGGTGAAGGCCGCGGCCCGCAGCACCTGCTTCGTGCCCGCTCCTGGTCGGGATCGTCGAGGCCCAGCCGTCGCAGCTGCCGGCACGAACCAACTCCTTGCCTCGAGTCTAGGAGCGGAGCCGAAACGGGCGACGAAGCGAGCGGCTGGCCGGTGCGTGCGGCGCTCGCCCGACCGGCCCGCCCACCGGGTGTGGCGGTACGGTTGGAACGATGCGCGACACCGCACCGGGCACCGACCGTGAGCCGGCTCGCATCGGGGTGTACCCCGGATCGTTCAATCCGCCGACCACCGCCCACCTGGCCATCGCCGAGGCGGCGTTGCGGACCCACCGGCTGCAGCGGATCGACCTCACGGTCAGCACCCGGGCCCTGGCCAAGGAAGCGGTGGCCCATCCCCGATTCGACCATCGAATCGAGGTCCTGCGCCGGGCGACGTCCGGCTTCGACTGGCTGGGCGTGCGGGTCACCGAGCACCAGCTGCTGGTCGACATTGCGGCGGGCTACCACATCTTGATCGTCGGCGCCGACAAGTGGTCGCAGATCCAGGATCCGGCGTGGTACGGCGACGACGCCTCGGCCAGGGACGCCGCGATCGCGTCACTGCCCACCGTGGCGGTCGCCCCGAGGCACGATCTGCCGACCCCGGCCGGGCTCATCCTGCCGGTCAGCGAGCGGCTGACCGCGTCGGTCTCGTCCACCGAGGCCCGGGCCGGCAACCTGGACATGATGGTCGAGGCGGCCCGGGACTTCGCAGAGCGGACCGGGGCCTGGATCGACCCTGCCCGCTACCACCGCTGGCTCGGATCCGACGGGCCGGACACCGGGGATCGAGCCAGCTGATCAGGGCGGGTATCAGGGGCCGGAGTCGGGGCCGTCGTTGCGAATCCGCTCTACCTCGCTCATCGCTTCCTTGAGGCGGTCGATCCACTCCGACTGGTGCTCTGCCACCTGGTGGACGCACCAGGCGAGGCCCTCCGAGCGGCTCCTCACGACACCGGAGTCGATCAGCGTGTCGAGCACCTGGCGCTGCTCGAACCGGAGCCGGGTCATCACCGGCACCGAGGCGGTGGTGAAACGGGCCTCCACCGGTCCGCACCTCGCCCCCCACGACACCGTCCGGTGCCATCGGGCCTGGGCCGCCTCGGCGATCCGGATGCGCTGGGGCCGGGTCTCCTCTCGAAAGGCGGCGATCCGAGCGTCGGCGGCCACCCGTTCCGCGTCCTCGCCTTCCGGCGCCGAGCTCGGCGGGCTGAGCGTGCCGATCACGAGGATCTCGTCCCGATCGACCCTCACCACGACGGGCTTGGAGAACCACCCGTCGGGGATCCGCCCTGCGAACCAGGCTGCAGCCTCCGTCTCGTCGCATTCCGGTCGCTCGCTCATCTGCTGGCTCGCTCGTCGTCGCATCGCTTCGATCCTCGATCTGGTTCTCAGAAGTTCTCAGAAACCGACCATTGCCGGGAATGCCGAGCGGTTCTCAGACATTCTCAGAAGAGGGACGTGAGCGGGAATGCCTCCGTGGTTTCTGCTGTTGATAGTATTACCATCATTACATGTAATCAAGTAATTCCAGGTCAAGAAGACCTCTGTAGTTCGCCAACCCCTGC
>JAHELU010000095.1 GCA_024644005.1 Acidimicrobiales bacterium
GCGGGCGGCCGGCATCGAGATCGGGTCCCGCTTCCAGGGGATGGAGGGTCCGAAGCGCACGGACGGAAGGGTGCGCTTCGGGTTCCTCGGGGCGATCCTGAAGCACAAGGGCGTCCACGTGCTGCTCGACGCGCTCGAGCGGCTGGACGGCGCGGTCGATGGCGATGCTCAGGGCCGGCGCCAGCATCGTCGGCTACGAGCTGCGGGACGACTTCGCCGCACGGGCGGCCAAGAACGTCACCGAGTTCCTCGGCCCCGAGGCGGTCGAGCGCTATGACATCCACATCCGTGACAGCTACCAGGGCCTGGACCACGGCGACTTCGATCGGATCGTTCTCGACCTCCCCGAGCCGTGGCAGGTCGTGCCGCACGTCCTCGACGGCCTGCGGCCCGGTGGGATCCTCGTCTCCTACAGCCCGTCGATCACCCAGGTCATCAAGGTCCGTCACGCCCTCGACCGAGCAGGCTTCTCCGAGGCCTCGACCACGGAGGTGCTGAACCGGGGGTGGCACATCGACGGCGCTGCGGTCAGGCCGGACCATCGGATGGTGGCCCACACCGGCTTCTTGACCAGAGCCCGACTGCTCGCCTCCTGATCCCGGGACGCGCAGCGATCGACGTTCGCCCCAGGCGAACTCGCCGAGAAGCTGCTCCGCAGCTTCGACGCCACACACCCGCGCCAGACCCGACCCCAGGGGCACCCCGCCACAGCCAACGACGTTCGCCCCAGGCGAACTCGCCGAGAAGCTGCTCCGCAGCTTCGACGCTCAGTCCAGCCACGAGGCCGGCTCACCACGCTGGATCTCGTTGAACCGGCTGGCGAAGCTCGGGCCGAGCGAGTCCTTGCGGGGCCCGGAGAAGCCGAACAGGAACTGGGCCACCCGCCTGATCTGGATCTCCTCCGATCCCTCGGTGATCCGGTAGCGACGGTGGTGGCGGTAGATGTGCTCGAAGGGCAGGTGGCGGCTGTAGCCGATGCCGCCATGGGTCTGGATGGCCTGGTCGGCGGCCTGGCAGACCAGCCGGTTGGCCCGGTAGTTGCACATCGCCACCTTGTCCGAGATGTACATCGGGTCGACGCCCTCGTCCATCTCCCACGCCGTCTTGCGGACCAGCTGGCGGATCATCTCGGCCTCGGTGTGCATCTCGGCCAGGGGCCACTGGATCGCCTGGTTGAGGGACAGCGGCTTCCCGAACGGCTTGCGCTCCCTGGCGTAGCGGACCGACTCGTCGATGCAGTACTGCGACGCGCCGACCCCCGATGCGGCCTGGCGGATGCGGTTCTCGTGGACGAAGGTCTGGGCCACCGCCAGGCCGCGGCCTTCGTCGCCCAGCATGGTGTCGTCGCCGACCCGGACGTCGGTCAGGGTCACCTCGGCGTGGTCCGTCGGCATGTTGAAGGTCCACCACATGAACTCGACGTTGAACCCTGCGGTGTCGACCGGAACGATGAAGCAGCTGATTCCCTCGGCGTCACCGGGGTCGCCGGAGGTCCTGGCGAACACGTAGTCGTGGGTTGCGGCGTGCATGCCGGTATTCCAGCGCTTCGCCCCGTTGATCACCCACTCGTCGCCGTCCCGATAGGCGTTCGTCTCCATCCAGGTGGCGTCCGACCCGTGGAGCGGCTCGGTCAGGCCGAAGCCGATCCTCGCCTCGCCCTCCAGCATCTCGGGGACCCAGTACTGCTGCTGGTCCTCGGTGCCGTACAGGTCCATCATGAGCACGGTCGGGAAGTTGCCGACGATCGAGCTCTCGTTCTGCAGGTCGTTGTGGAGCCCGAGCCCCTTGGCCGCCAGGTGCTCGCGGATGATGGCCATACCGAGATTGGTGCCGTCGCTGCCGCCGAACTTCGCCGGCAGGTGGTAGCGGAGGAATCCGGCCGCGTCGGCTCGGCGACGCATCTCCGCCAGCAGCTCCTCCCACTCCGCGTTCGGCCAGCCGTCCCGCTCGAAGTCGGTCCTGGCCCACTCCCTGCGGTGGTCGAAGAACCGGATGTTGTCGTCCTGACGCTCGAGCGGCTTGATCTCGTCCTCGATGAACGCGTCGAGCTCGTCGAGCAGTTGCTGGATTTCCTTCGGTACGGCGAAGTCCATCTCGCCACCCTTTCTGGTGCTGGTCTCGTGCTGCGGTCGTGCCGCCGAGGGTGGGGTCGTGCTTCGGACACCGATGACCCCGGCGGGGCCGATACTAGGGCCGCGACGCCACGAGGACGAAAGCCGTGATCGGTCGCTCGGCGAGCGCCCTTCGCCCGGTCCCTCGCCCCGGTGGCCGACCGTCTCCCTCCACCATTCCTGCCACCCTTTCGGGCCTGCGGTGCCCTAGGCTTGATGGCCGATCGGGCCGCTCGAAACCACGGAGCAAAGCAGTGCTGGACAGAGTCGAACGCAACGATGTGGTCAATGCCACTGCGTTGGCGTTGGTCCTGCTCTTCCTCGGCTTCGTGATCCTGGCGATCGTCGGCCGGCTGTCGGAGACCGTCGACGCCGGGCTGTGGACTGCCGAGGGCAGCGACGTGATCGAGGCCAGCGCCACGGAGGTTCCCGGCGGCCCGCTGCTCCGCCCGCCGAACGAGGTCAGCGTCCGGGTCGGCAACGGGTCGGACGGTCGCCAGGGACTGGCCGGCCGGGCCACCCGGAAGCTGACGGGCGCCGGCTACGGCGCGCTCGAGCCGAAGAACAAAGAGGGCCTCGCGATCGACGAGAGCTTCGTGTACTACATCGACGGGTTCAAGATCGACGCCATCCAGATCGCCGCCTTCCTCAACATCACCGAGAGCCAGGTACGGCCGCTGCTCGACGATCCGGGCGTGCCGACCGAGGGCGCAGACGTGATCGTCATCCTCGGCCAGGACGCCGATTTCTGATCCGACGGCTCAGCTGGGCGAGATGTCGAGCGGTGGATCCGGCAGCGGGCCGTCGATCAGCTGACCCAGCAGCTCCGGGAGCCGGGGCGGCAGGAAGTCGGTGTCTGCGGCCGCGACCTCGTCGAGCGACCACCACCGGGCTCCCTGGAAGGCCAGAGCCTCCAGCGCCTCCAGTCCCTGGGGGCGGCGGATGTCGCGCTGCGCCGTCCTGGCGACGTGGATGACTTCGTCCTGATCGAAGTGGTAGCCCCCGAAGTCGAACTCGACGTGCTGGACCCACACCACGGGCCCGACCTCTGCCTCGCTGATGCCGGCCTCCTCCCGCAGCTCCCGATAGGCCGCCTGCTCGGAGGCCTCCCCGGGGTCGATGCCGCCCCCGGGGATCTCCCACCACGGCGGTTTCGACGGGTCGGCCGGGTCGATCGCCTTGATCAGGAAGACCTCGTCACGGTCGTTGAGCAGGACCACCCTGGCCGCCTGCCGACGCAGCACCCATGCACACATCGGTCCCACGCTAGTGTCCCCGGGCGTCGACCCGTGATTCGGTCGAGCTCCGGCTCGGGACGGCGGCCGTTTGAAGGACCGGGCGGACCGTGGCACCATGCCCCACGCATGAATAGCACCGAGCAATCGCTGTCCCCGTACATGACCTTCTCGGCTGCCGACTGGGGGGCGTTGCGGGCATCGACGCCGATGAGCCTCACCGAGGACGACCTCGAGCAACTGCGGGGCCTGAACGTCGCCCTCAGCCTGGACGAGGTGGCCAAGATCTACCTGCCGCTGTCGAGGCTGCTCAACCTCTACGTGGCGGCGTCCCAGGAGCTGTACCGGGCGAGCGACACGTTTCTCGGGAAACTGCCGGCGAAGGTCCCGTTCGTCATCGGGGTGGCCGGCTCGGTGGCCGTCGGGAAGTCGACGACCTCCAGGGTCCTCCAGACGCTGCTGGCCCGCTGGCCGAACCATCCCCAGGTCGACCTGGTGACGACCGACGGTTTCCTGTACCCGAACGCCGTGCTCGACGAGCGCGGCCTCATGAACCGCAAGGGGTTTCCCGAGAGCTACGATCGCCGTCGGCTGCTCCAGTTCCTGGCCGAGGTGAAGTCCGGCCAGGCCGAGGTGTCGGCCCCGGTGTACTCCCACCTGACCTACGACGTGGTCTCCGATGCCCAGACCGTGGTCCGCCAGCCGGACATCCTGATCGTCGAGGGCTTGACCGTGCTGCAGTCCGGTTCCGTCGACGAGCACCACACGGTCTTCGTGTCCGACTACTTCGACTTCTCGATCTACGTCGACGCCGTCACCGAGCACATCCGGGACTGGTACGTCGAGCGGTTCTTCACCCTGCGGGAGACCGCGTTCCGCGACCCCCGGTCCTACTTCAAGCGGTACGCCGAGTTGAGCGATGCGGAGGCCAGGGCCACCGCCACCGACATCTGGACGAGGATCAACGAGAAGAACCTCAACGAGAACATCCTGCCGACCAGGGAGCGGGCCGATCTGATCCTGGGCAAGGAGGCCGACCACTCGATCTCCGAAGTGCGGCTCCGCCGGCTCTGACGGATCGGCGCGACGCTGCGGGTGGTCGGTCTGCCGGTGGTTGGTTCGAACGGCCCATTGCCACTCTGAGTGGTATGCCGTTTACTGATAGTGCGGGTAGTTGGAAGCCCGGCGTTGCACCCTCTCTGGCGGGTCGGGTGTGCACGAAGGCCGGCTTCCTACTTCAGTCCGAGGGTGGCTCGTTCGAGCCACCCTCAGGCCGTTTTGGGCCGGCATCGGCCCGGACCCGTGGCATCACCACCTCGCGGTAGCCGTCGAGCGCCTCCTGGTCGAAGGGTGCCCGCAGGGCGACGTTGACCATGTCGGCCCCCGCGTCGACGTAGGCCATGACCTGGTCGACCGCCTGCTCCGGGGTGCCGGTCAGCGCCCCACCCCGGATCCGCTCCACCATCGGACCCCACTGCTCTGCCAGCTCGGCCGACACCCGCTCGGCCCCGGCCTGGTCGGCCCCCATGGCGAACACGAGGTTGACCGATCGCTCGATGTCGTCCGGCGGGCGACCGATGTCCTCGCAGCGGGCGCTGAGCACCGAGCCGAGGTGCCGGAACTGCTCGGCCGAGACATAGGCCGCATTCCAGCCGTCTGCGTACCGCGCAGCCATCGGCAGCGTCCGCTTCTCACCGACGCCCCCGATCCACAGCGGCATCGTGCCGTAGAGCGGCGGGGGCAGGCAGGAGGCGTCCTCCAGCCGGAAGTACTCTCCGCTGAACGAGGTCCTGGTCGGCTCACCGCCGTCGCCGCCGGACACCGTGGCCCCGCCCACCGGCCCGCCGCCCGATTCCCCGCCCGATTCCCCGGCCGATTGGAGGTCGGCGAACCTGGTGGCGTTGATCAGCGGACCGATCAGCCGGGCCGCCTCGTCGAGCATGTCCAGCCGCCTGCCGACCGGCGGGAAGTCGTAGCCGTAGGCGGCGGCCTCCCACTCGTGCCAGCCCCCGCCGATCCCGAGCTCGAACCGACCGCCGGCCAGGTGGTCGATGGTGATGGCGGCCTTGGCCAGCAGACCGGGGTTGCGGTACCCGACATAGAACACCAGGCAGCCGAGTCTGGCGTTGGTGGTGTCGGTCGCCATGGCCGCCAGGGTGGCCACCGCCTCGAAGTGGGGGACCGTCCCACCGGCCGGCGGGGCCTCGTAGAGGTGATCCCAGGCCGAGATCCAGTCGAAGCCGTTGGCGTCGAGCCATCGCCAGAGGGCCCGCATCTCGTCGATCTCGAAGTTCTGCTGGCCGACGTGGGCCCCGAGGAGAGTGGTCACCTCCGCCAACATAGCGAACCCGTCGGCTGCCGGCCCGGGCCAAGGCACCGGTAGCGCCCCCGAGGTGGAGCATCCCGTCGGCCGGTGGGTAGTGTCCGAGGCATATGAAGCCGTCCGACCGCAGCGAGATCGCCCCGTTCTACGTCATGGAGGTCATGCGGGCGGCCGAGACGAGGGAGGCGGCCGGTGCCGAGGTCCTCCATCTCGAGGTCGGTCAGCCGTCGACGCCGGCTCCGGCAGGGGCTCGGCGGGCGGTTGCGGCGGCGCTGGAGACCGACACCCTCGGCTACACCGGAGCGGCCGGCCTGCCCCAGCTGCGCCAGGCCATCGCCGACTGGTACCGACGGCGGCACGGGATCGACGTTGCCACCGAGCGGATCGTCGTCACCACCGGTGCATCGGGCAGCTGCGTGCTCGGCTTCCTGGCCCTGTTCGACGTCGGCGACCGGGTGGCGGTCCTCGAGCCGGGCTACCCCTGCTACCGCAACGATCTGCTGGCTCTCGGTGTCGACGTGGTGACCGCCACCGTCGGTCACGAGACGAGATTCCGACCGACGGTCGAGCAGCTGGACGAGCTGGGACCGATCGACGGGATGATCGTGGCGAGCCCGTCGAACCCGACCGGCACCGTGCTGCCGGACGACGACCTGTCGGCGATCGTGGCCTGGGCCGATCGCAACGACGTCAGGCTGGTGGTCGACGAGATCTACCATGGCATCACCTACGGCGACCCGATCCCCACCGCACTCGGCCACAGCGAGCGGGTCACCGTCATCAACAGCTTCTCCAAGTACTTCTCGATGACCGGTTGGCGGGTGGGTTGGGTGGTGGCGCCGCCGCCGATAGCCGCCGCCATCGAGCGACTGGCCCAGAGCCTCACGATCGCCCCACCGACGATCAGCCAAGTCGCCGCCATCGCGGCGTTCGACTGCGTCGAGGAGCTCGAGGCCAACGTGGCCCGGTACCGCCGGAACCGCGACATCGTGCTGGCCGGGCTCGAAGCGGCCGGGCTCGATCGAATGGCTCCGGCCGACGGGGCGTTCTACGCGTGGGTCGACGTGTCGGAGCTCGGGCTGGACAGCCAGGAGCTCTGCCGGCTGTGGTTGGACCACCTCGGCGTTGCGGCCACACCGGGCATCGACTTCGACACCCGCCACGGTGGCGACTTCGTCCGCTTCTCCTACGCCGGCTCGGCCGACGAGCTGTCCGAGGCGATGTCCAGGCTCGGTCAGTGGGTCGCCGCACCCGGCTGAGCGCTCGTCACGATGACCGCCGACCGGCCGGCCGACCGCGATCCCGGCGAGATGGGCCGGTTGCCGTCGACCGGACGGCTGCTGGGACGGGGCCTGGTTGCGGCCTGCCCTGCCTGCGGGGCCCGGCGCCAGTTCCGGTACTTCGTCAAGATGAACGAGCGCTGCCACCGCTGCGGCCTCCTTTTCGAACGGATCGAGGGCCACTGGATCGGGGCGATCGGACTCAACACGATCGTCAGCTTCGGCGTGCTCGTCCTGTCGATGTCGATCAGCTTCGTCGTGACCTTCCCCGACTTCCCGGTGGTTCCGCTCATGATCGGGCATGCTGCGCTGGCCGTGGTGGTACCGGTCCTGTTCTTTCCAGTGAGCCGGACGCTCTGGACCGCCATCGACATCGCCATGCGACCGCTCGAACCGCACGAGGTCGACTGGTCGGTCGTGCTCCGTTGAGCCGATTCGCGTCGGACCGGGCCTCGGCCGGGCCGGCCCCGCTACCTTGAGGGCGAGCGAGAAAGAGACTGACCATGGACACCTTCGACCTCATCATCATCGGGAGCGGCTCTGGCAACGCCATCCCGGCCGAGCTGTCCGACTGGAGGATCGCCCTGATCGAGCGAGGGGTGTTCGGCGGGACCTGCCTCAACGTGGGCTGCATCCCGTCCAAGATGTTCGTGCTCCCGGCCGACGTCGCCGAAGCGGCCCGCCACGGTCACCGCCTCGGCCTCGAGACGTCGTTCGACGGCGCGGACTGGCCCGCCATTCGGGACCGGATCTTCAACCGGATCGATCCGATCGCTGCTGGTGGTGAGCAGTACCGGGCGGAGGGGACGCCGAACCTGGAGCTGATCCGGGGGACGGCGCGCTTCGTCGGTGAGCGCAAGCTCCAGGTCGGCGATCGGGTCATCACCGCCGATCGGGTCATGGTGGCCTCCGGGTCCCGTGCCTCGCTGTTGCCCATCCCCGGCATCGAGGACGTCGGCGTGCACACGTCCGACACCATCATGCGGCTGGACCGCCTACCCGACCACCTGGTCATCATCGGTGGAGGCTTCATCGCCGCCGAGATGGGTCACGTCTTCAGCGGCCTGGGCTCCCGGGTCACGGTGTTCAACCGGTCCGACGTCCTGCTCCGGGCCGAGGACGGCGAGCTGGCGGCACGCTTCACCGAGGTATTCGGTCGCAGGGTCGAGCTCCGCCTGGGCCGGCTGCCGGAGCTCCTCGAGCGGGACGGCGATCACATCCGCGTCCACGACCGCGGCGAGGTCATCGCTGCGGACCAGCTCCTGGTGGCCGCAGGGCGGCGGCCGAACGCCGATCTGGTCGACGCCCCGGCCGGCGGGCTCGAGGTGCTCGACGACGGCAGGATCGCGGTCGATGCCACCATGGCCACCTCGGTGGACAACGTGTGGGCCATCGGCGACGTCGCCAATCCTCACCAGCTGAAGCACCTCGCGAACGCCGAGGCCAAGGTTGCGTTCTGGAACATGCGCCATCCGGACCGACCGCGTTCGGTCGACTACCGGGCCGTGCCCCATGCGGTGTTCAGCGACCCACAGCTCGCGTCCGTCGGCCTCACCGAGGAGCAGGCAGAGGAGGCGGGCATCGACTTCGTCGTCGGCAGGCGCGCCTTCGGCGACACCGCTTACGGCTGGGCCCTCGAGGACCGGGACTCGCTGGCCAAGGTGCTGATCGGTCGGAGCGACGGCCGCCTCGTCGGGGCCCATGTGCTCGGGCCCCAGGCGGCCAGCCTGATCCAGCCCCTCATCCAGGCCATGCAGTTCGGCCAGCCGGCAGCGGCGGTGGCCAACGACGTGTTCTACATCCATCCTGCGCTGACCGAGGTGGTGGAGAACGCCCTGCTCGACGGGCTGGAGCAGCTCGGCTGACCACGGCCACGCCGGCAGTGGTCAACGGCGGCCCCGATTCGACCGATGGAGAGGGAGGCCGAGGGCTAGACCGCCGGCCCTAGCCCGGTGGGTGAGGTGGCTCTTCAGTCCGTCGGTTCTCCGGCGGTACAACAGAACCACATGAGGTGCGGGCATGTCTGCTGATATCGAGCGTTACGAAGAGGTGCTGAACCTGGCTCCGATCGGCTGCCTGCTGGTGGAGGACGGGGTGATACGCAAGGCCAACCCCGAGGCGATCGAGACGATGGGCATCCCGGACGAGCGCCTGGTCGGGGTTCCGTTGGCCGAACTGCTCGTCCCCGAGTACGAGGCGGCCTGCCTGGAGCTGCTCCGCCAGGCTGCCACCGACACCGATGCGGTGACCAGGAGCGAATCGGTCCGGTTGGCCAGGGGTCTCGCCCCGATGGAGCTGCTGGCCAGACCGCTGCGGGCCGACGTGGTGCTCGTCGGTGTCCGCTCGATGGCCAACGAGCACTACTACTCCGCCCAGGCCGGTGGCGCGCTGACCCACGACAAGGTGACCGGGTTCCCCGACCACTACCACGTGCTGTCCCAGCTCCACGAGCGGCTGGCGGCACCGAACCGCAAGCCGCTGGCGATCATGTGCCTGTGGATCGACGAGCTGCCGGACATGGCCCAGAAGTACGGCAACCGGGCGGTCCATCGGGTGATGCGGGAAGCCGGGCAGCGGATCCAGGAGCGGCTCCGGGGTCCCGACATCCTCGGCCGTTTCGACGATGCGGGGTTCCTGGTCATGATGTCCTCGGACTCGACCGCTGAGCAGCTGACCGAGATCGCCGAGCGGTTGCGGGCCGAGGTCGCGTTCCCCGTCGAGCTCGATCGTGGCCTGGTGTCGTTCACCACCAGCGTCGTTGTCGGCTCGATCACCACCCAGCGGCCCTCGATCGAGCGGATCCTGGCACTGCTGGAGGCGGCCGCCCACCGCGCCGCCAACAGCGGGGGCAACCGGACCGACTACCTGTCGGTCTGATCGACGTGGCCGACCTCGGCGCCACCGTCGGCGCAGCGACTCTCGATCAGGCTGGTCGCCGAACGGTGCGGCAGGTACTGTCTCTGCTGAACACGCTGTAGGAGCGAGGGCTTGGACTACGAAAAGGGACTGAGGGAGGTGGCGGACGATGTCTTCGCCTACCTCCAACCGGACGGCGGCTGGGGCTGGAGCAACGCCGGGCTCGTCGCCGGGGAGAACGGGTCCCTGCTCGTCGACACGCTGTTCGACCTGGCGCTGACGGCCGAGATGCTCGAGTCGATGTCAGCCGTGACCTCGACCAGTCCGATCACGACCCTGGTGAACACCCACGCCAACGGCGACCACTGCTTCGGGAACCAGCTGGTGGTCGGCGCCGAGGTCATCGCCTCGGACGCGTCTGCGGCCGAGATGGCGGATCTGCCGCCGACCAGGCTGGCGGCGATGATGGCAGCCGACTTCGGCGAGACCACGAACACCTATCTCCGGGAGTCGTTCGGGCCGTTCGACTTCTCCGGCATCGAGACCCCGCGGCCGTCCCGGACCTTCAGCGGCCACCTGACCATCGAGGCGGGGGGCCGCACCGCCGAGCTGATCGAGGTCGGACCGGCGCACACCGCCGGCGACGTGCTCGTCCACCTGCCGGGAGATGGCGTGATCTTCACCGGCGACATCCTCTTCATCAACGGCACGCCGATCGTCTGGAACGGCCCGATCCAGAACTGGCTCGATGCGTGCCAGCGCATCATCGACCTCGACTGCTCGGTGATCGTGCCCGGGCACGGACCGCTGACCGATGCGGCTGGAGCCCGGGCCGTCGCCGACTACCTCGGTTACGTGCGGGCCGAGGCCACCGCCAGGTTCGAGGCCGGCATGGCGGCCGACGACGCGGCCAGGGACATCGAGCTCGGTCCCTACGCAGACTGGCTCGACTGGGAGCGGATCGTGATCAACGTCGACGCGGTGTACCGGGAGATCGATCCGAGCCGTCCGCCGACGGGGGTGGTCGACCTGTTCCGGGGAATGGCGGAGCTGAAGCAGCACAAGTGAGCCGCCTGGCGGTCGGGTTCCTCGGCTGCGGCCTCATCGGTCGCAGCCACGCGCGAGGGCTTGTCGGGGCCGGCGGGGCCGAGATCGTGGCGGTTCACGATCCCGACCGTGACAGGGCCGAGCGGTTCGCCGCCGAGTTCTGCCCGTCCGGCCCGGCTGCCGTGCTGGACGGCCCGGGAGCGGTGATCGCTGCGGTCGATGCGGTCTACGTCTGCACCTGGACCAGCGCCCACCCCGAGCTCGTGGCCGCTGCGGCCGAGGCCGGTAGGGCGGTCTTCTGCGAGAAGCCGCTCGCCGTGTCGCTCGATCAGGCCGAGGCCATGACCGTCGCCGTCGCCGGGGTCACGAACCAGGTCGGATTGGTGCTGCGGCACTCGCCGGCGTTCCGCTGGCTGCGGGCCACGATCAACCGACCGGAGCTCGGCCCGATCATGAACGTGGTGTTCCGGGACGATCAGTACATCCCCACCCAGGGCCTGTACCAGTCGACCTGGCGGGGGAACGTCGACCTGGCCGGAGGTGGGACGCTCCTCGAGCACTCGATCCACGACCTCGACCTGCTGGAGTGGCTGATGGGCCCGATCGCCGACGTCAGCGCCCGCACCGGCTCCGTCCATCGCATCGACGGCATCGAGGACCAGGCCTCGGTCCGGCTCGTGTCGTCGGCCGGGGCCCAAGCCAGCCTGATCTCCGTCTGGCACGACGTGCTGAGCCGACCATCGCAGCGCCGGGTCGAGGTGTTCGCCCTGAAGGGCTACTTCTCGCTGGAGGGCGACTGGAACGGTCCGGTCACCTGGGACACCGCCGAGACCGAGCTCGGTCCGGCCACGTCCGGCTCCCTGGATGGGCGAGCGCTCTACGACGTTGCGGCCAGCCTCGACGGGCTCGGCCAGAATCCCGACGCCGACTTCGTCGCCGCCGTCGAGGCCGATACGACCGCCTACCCGTCGTTCAGCACCGCCCTCCGGGCTCATCGGCTGGCCGATGCCGCCTACCGGTCAGCGGCCGCCGGCGGAGCGACGATCGCCACCCCGGTCGTGGCCGAGCAGCCGCGCCGCTAGCGCCAAGTGGCGGGCGACCGTGACCGCGCCCGTCACCGGTCGACAAGCTTGGCGTAGTCCTCGACCGCGGTCATCACTTCGTCCCGGGGACCCTGGGGGAGTGCGAACACCGCTTTGGTGACACCCTTGGCCTGCAGGTCGTCGAGGTGGGCGGCCTCTGGTTTCGCCCCGAACACGCTCAGCTCCACCGTCTTCGGATCGCGGCCGATCGCCTCGCAGGCCTTCTCCACCTCGGCCCAGCCGTCAAGGGCGTGCCGGCCCCCGATCGGCATCCACCCGTCGCAGAACTCGGCGATGTGGGCCGCGGTCTTCGGACCGGCGGCGCCGCCCATCACGATCGGCGGATGCGGCTGCTGGGTCGGCTTCGGCCAGGCCCAGCTCGGGGACAGGGTGACGTGCTCCCCACTGAAGCTGGCCTCGTCCTCGGTCCACAGCTGCTTCATCGCCAGCACGTGCTCGCGGAGCCTGGCCCGGCGGGTGTTGAACGGCAGGCCGTGGTCCTCCATCTCCTCGACGTTCCAGCCGTAGCCGATGCCGAAGATCAGCCGGCCCTTCGAGATGCGGTCGACCGAGGCCACCTGCTTCGCCGTCCAGATCGGATCTCGCTGTGCCACCAGACAGATCCCGGTGCCGAGCTTGATCCGCTCGGTCACGGCCGCCACGGCGGCCAGCGCCACGAACTGGTCGAGGGTCCGCCAGTAGAAGTCCGGCAGGTCGGGCGCCCCCTGGCGACCACCCCACGGCGTCGTCCGGGACGTCGGGATGTGGGAGTGCTCGGGGAACCACAACGAGTCGAAGCCGAGATCCTCGGTTGCGTTGCCGAGCTCGATCGGATCGATCGTCTGATCGGTTGGGAAGATCATCAGTCCCAGGTCCATGACTGCCTCTCGTTCGGATTGTCGGTTTCCGGTCGTCGGTCGTCCCGATCGTCGATCGTTCGGACCGAGCGCTGCGCACCGGCGTCCGGCACGCGTCCCGGATCTGGGTCATCACAGCACACCGGGCGGGCGGCCGTCGACCGGGCGGTCGATGCTCAGCGCTGGCGCGCCAGGGCCTGGGCCACGTGAGGATTGCCGCCGAGCGACACCGTCAGCTGCACCGGCAACTCGTGGGCCAGGACGTCCCACATCCGATCGAGCAGCTCGGCCGCCATCACCGTCTCGACGGTCACGCCGAGCGAGGCGTCCCGCCGGATCGAGTCTGCGACCGTTCGGATGCCGATCAGCGTGGCCGCCACCCCGAGGTCGAGCGGGGCTGCGCCGGCCGCCCTGGCCGCCCTGACCCGGGACTCGACGTCCCGGCTGAGCCAGATCACCAGGTCGTCGACCACGCCCTCGTACCCGGCTCGCGGGGCCCTCGGGGCCCGGATCAACAGGGTCTGGGTTGCGCTGCGTCCGGCCTGACGGGCCAGTCGGGCCATCTGGGCCTGGACCCCCGCCACCCACTGCTGGCGGCGGCTGCCCGTCCGGCCGGTGGCCGGGGCGGGGGGAGGGACCGGCACCGGCAGCCTGACGGTCGCGTCGTAGTGGCGGCGGAGCCGATGGTCCGACAGCACCCGCCACGCCTCGTTGACCTCGGCCATCGTGCCGGACCGTGGCTCGACGCTGGCGACATCGGGATGACGCTCCCTGGCCAGCCTCCGGTAGGCGGCCCGCAACTCCTCGAACGTGCAGTCGGGGGTGACCCCGAGCAGTTCGTAGTGGGTCCTGGCCCTGGCCTGAGACATCTCGTCCATTGTGGCAAGCCGAGCGACGGAAGGGAGACCATTCGACAAGCAATTCCGGAGCCCCGTCGGGCCGGCGCCGCCCCTGGGGAGGCCCGCCGGACCCGGGTCTAGACTCACCCGATGACCGAACCTCCTCCCACCGACCGCTCCGCCGAAGCGATGGGCGCGCTGGCTGTCGACGCGATGATCGAGCGGACCGCAGTGCCCATCCTGGAGCTCGGGCGAGGCTGGATGGCCGACCCCGGCACGGCCAGCAGGTCATCGGAGCTGGGCCTGGAGCCGCCGTTCGGCTTCTGGGTGAACGGCCGAGCCGGGGTGCTCGGCGACGTCCATCCCGACGTGGCGGCGGCCGCCATCGGCTTCATGGCCCCACAGCTCGTCGGCGAGCTCTGGACCGGGCGACCGGCGGGTTTGAGCCCGCTCCAGGCGACCACGGCCTACGCCGAGGCGGCGGCGGCCTGGGGGCGGGAGACCCTGGCCGCCATCGAGGACGAGGCGCTCGTGAGGTTGACCGAGCTGTCCGACCGGGTGACGGGCGCCGCCCTTCCGTCGTGCGGGGTGCTGTTCGCCGGCTGGCGGGGGCTGCCGAAACCGGCCGATCCAGCGGGCGCTGCAACGGTGGCCCTGAACGTCCTGCGGGAGTTGCGGGGCGGGGCCCACCTGTCCGCCGTGCACGCGGTCGGGCTCGGCCCCCATGGCGCCATCATCGCGGCCGACGACCCGGTCAGGGGTGGCGAGGCCGGTGCGCAGCGCTTCGGCTGGGTCGACCCCCATCCAGCGCCGGACGTGGCACGGCGGGCCGAGGCCGAGCGTCTCACCACCGTGATCTGCCGTCCGGCATACGAGGCCCTCGTCGGCCACGAGCGTGCCGAGTTCGTGGAACTGGTGAGCCGGGCCAGGAGCGCTATGGACGATCGGTAGCGCTCGCCGGTCGACGGCTTCACGATGTCGAGCTGAACCCGCCGAGGGGACGGTCCGATCAGCGGCCCTGCCAGTTCGGCGCCCGTTTCTCGGCGAACGCCAACGGCCCCTCGATGAAGTCCTCGCTCGCCACCATCGCCTTGACCGCGTCGTAGCTGCCGTTGTAGGCGGCCTCCACGCCGGCGTGGGCCAGGCCCTGGTAGACCGCCTGCTTCGACGCCCGGATCGACATCGGTGAGCACTCGAGGATCTGGGCCGCCCAGCGCTTGGCCGCGTCGACCACCTCGTCGTCCGGCACCACCTCGTTCACGAACCCCAGGCTCCGTCCCTCCTCCGCCGTGACCCGGCGGCCGGTGAGGATCATGCCGAGGGCCTGTTTCGTGCCGATCTCCCGAGGCAGACGATGCAACCCGCCGGCCAGGGCGGCGAGCCCGACCCGGGGCTCGGGCAGAGCGAACACTGCGCTCTCGGCGGCGATGATGAGGTCACAGGCCAGCGCGATCTCGAACCCCCCGCCCATGGCGACGCCGTTCACGGCGGCGATCACCGGCTTGGTGAGGTCGTAGCGGTTCGTGAGCCCGGCGAAGCCGGTCTTGGGCATCGCGCTGCGGTCACCACCCTCCGCCTGGTACTTCAGGTCGTTGCCGGCGCTGAAGCCTCGCCCTGCGCCGGTCACGATGGCGACCCAGGCGTCCGGATCGGCGGCGAAGTCGTCGAACACCCCGGCCAGCTCGGCGTTGGCCGGAGGATGGAGGGCGTTCAAGCGGTCGGGGCGGTTGAGCGTGACGACGAGCAGATTGCCGTCCTTCTCGGTCGTGCAGAACTCACCCATGGCAACACCTCCGGCTCGGTTTCGAACGTCACCAAGAACAGCACCCGGGTCGGGGTTTGGCCAATCGATCGATCGGCAGGCGGAAGACCCAGCGACACGAGCGGCTCACTGCGGCCGGCGCTCCCTGAGCAGGACCTCCTGGGCCACGCTGGCGACGTGGGTACCGTCCGGGGCGAACAGGTTGCCCACCGTCATGCCCCTCGCCCCGGTCAGCCCGTGGCAGTCCCAGTTGTACAGATGCCACTCATCGGCCCGGGTCGGTCGATGGAACCACATGGCGTGGTCGAGGCTGGCCCCCATGAACGTCTCGCTGTACTTGTCTCGTGGCACCTGGAGGGGGTGGATGCTGCGGGCGGCGTCGAACTGGACGGTGTCGGACGTGAAGGCCAGCCCGCAGAGGTGGAGCCGGTCGTCCTCCGGCAGCGGGTCGACCAACTTGACCCAACCCATCGACTGGCCGGCCCCTGGGTGGCTGGTCATCGGACGGCGCTCCATGATCCACGGCCAGTCGTCCTTCCTCGGCCGGCAGTCGTCCGGATCGGGGGCGATCGGCATCCTCGCGGTCTGGACCTCGGCGTCGACCTCGGTCCGCTGGAACGAGCACGACAGGTGGAGGATGGCGCCGCCGGACTGGCGGGCCACCACCGCCCTGGTGCAGAAGCTGCGTCCGTCCCGCAACCGATCGACCTCGAACCGGACCGGCTCGGTGACGTCGCCGGAGCGGATGAAGTAGGCGTGGAGGGAGTGGGTGTGGAAGGCCTCGTCGACCGTCTTGAGAGCGGCCCACAGGGCCTGGGCCACCACCTGGCCACCGTAGATCCGTCCCCACGAGTACCCCGCGCTGAGGCCCACCCAGGTGTCCGGCCCGTGCTGTTGGAGCTCCATCAGCGTCGTGAAGTCGGTTGGTGTGTCGTTCACGGGCCACAGCCTACTGACCGCTCGGCGTCGGCCACCTGCGTCGGATCGAGTCCGATCTGCGGGCCGAGACCGGCCCGGGCTCAGATCAGCCGCAGCTGGGAGGTCGACACCATCGGCTCCGGCAATCGAGCCACGGTCGGCACCAGTGCGGCGACCTCGGCATGGAAGCGGCGGGCCAGTTCCGGGGCCACGAGGTTGTCCGGCGTGTGAACGAACATGGTCGGGGAGCGACCCTCGCCGAGCCACTGGGCGATCTTCGGCACCCACTTGGCCCACCAACCGGGATTGGCCTCGGGCTCGGTCTGGCCGATGAACCGGACCACCGGGTTGGCTCCGATGGCCACCGGACGGACCGGTAACCTCGGCTTGCGCTGGAACGCCTCCCGCTCGGCTGCGGTGCGGCAGGGACCGGCGAACACCGCACGGGTGTCGATGATGATGCGGTCTGCGCCGTGGCGGGCGAGCAGGTCGTTCAGTCGCCGCTCGTCGTCCCCGCCTTCACAGAACCGTCGGTGGCGGACCTCGACGGCCCATTCCCGATCCGTCGGCAGGCGGTCGAGAAACCGATCGAGCACCGGCAGGTCGATCGGCTCGAAGCTCGCCGGCAGCTGGATGGAGAACGGCGCGGCTCGAGACCCGAGCGGATCGAACCGCCGGAGGAACTCGGTCAGTTCGTCGTCGACGTCCCGGAGCCGCTTGCGATGGGTCACGACCTGGGGCAGCTTGAACAGGAACCGGAAGCCGGGCGGCCCGTCGTCGGCCCAGCGGGCCACCGTGGCCGCCGACGGCAGCCCGTAGAACGAGGTGTTGCCCTCGACGGCCGTGCACCAGGTGGCATAGGGGACGAGCTCCCGGCCAGCCGGCGTGTCGGTGGGGAAGTACCGCCCGATCCAGTCCCGATTGGCCCACATGGCGCACCCGACCCGCAGCACCGGGGCTGACGACGGCGTCGGTGGTGGTGGTTCCGCTCGGTCATCCGCCACGGTCGCAGCGTAGCGCAGTGAGCCACCGGGAAGCGCGATCGACCGTCGTCCGAATATCAGGCGATCTTTCGGTTGATCCTGCTTGTGAGTGTCTTTCAGTGCAGAAGTACTGGCGTTCGTTCGCCCTGGAGCGCAGAGTCGAGACACGACATCAACGGGAACCGATCCGGATCCCCGACGAGGAGTAGAGATCCGACATGGACAGCGCCCCGCACATCGACCCGAGTGACCCCGACCGACACCAGCCCTCCTGGATCGAGGACTTCGCCGACCTCTCGGTCGACGAGCTCCGGGAGCTGCCGAACCACATCCAGCTCGGCCTCGATCTCTCGGTGCTCGACTGAGTCGGGGCTGCGGAGCAGCCCCTCCACGAGTTTCGCCCAGCGAAACTCCCCGCTCGACGCGATCACCTGGAGATCGATCTGGTCCCGACCCGGGAGTCGGGGCTGCGGAGCAGCCCCTCCACGAGTTTCGCCCAGCGAAACTCCCCGCTCGACGCGATCACCTGGAGATCGATCT
>JAHELU010000264.1 GCA_024644005.1 Acidimicrobiales bacterium
GGTGGCAGGGCGGGCCTCGACCACCACCCGACCGCCGACGACCACCACGACCGCTCGGCCCCCGGTGGCCCCGGTCACCGGAGCGGTCCCGACCAACGGCCAGGTGTTCTACGTGAGCGCCAGTGCGGGCAACGACGGCAACGACGGGACGTCGTCGTCCTCCCCCTGGAGATCGCTGGCCACCAGCATCAACCGGTTGCGGCCCGGCCAGACCCTGCTGGTCATGAACGGCGAGTACCGGGAGCTCAAGGCCCCCGGGGTGGCCCACTACACCGTCGACCGTGGCGGCTCTGCCGGCAAGTGGATGCGGATCGCCGCGGCCCCCGGTCACAACCCGGTGATCGCAGCCAGCAACGGCACCGGCATGCTCATCCAGGCCCCCTACGTGGAGTTCTCGGGTCTGACCATCAGAGGATCGGGGTTCAATCAGAGCAACGACTGGGGCGTCGGTATCGCCATCTCCCAGACCCACAACGTCCGGGTCGTCGGCAACCGAGTCTCCGGCATGCCGGTCAGCGGGATCTCGGTCACCAAGAGCACCAAGTACGATGTCATCGGAAACGTGGTATCGGGCAACTCGTTCTGGAGCTCGCTCCAAGGCAGCGGCATCTCGGTGTGGCACTCGACCAACCGCGGGTTCGGGGCCGGCTCGGATGGCTACCACGATCGCATCGTCGGCAACCGGGTGTACGGCAACGAGAACAAGGTCACGTCACAGTTCCAGAACTTCCAGCGCATAACCGACGGCAACGGCATCATCGTCGACTCGAACCGGGAGACCGGCTACACCGGCCGCACCCTCGTCGCCAACAACCTCGTGTACGACAACGGCGGCCGGGGCGTGATCGTCTGGCAGTCCGATCGGGTCGACATCATGTTCAACACCGGCTACCAGAACGGCCAGACCGACGGCATCGCCGGTGGTGCCACCGAGTTCGCGGCTGGCAAGGCCAGCGATGTCACGATCGCCAACAACGTCGGCTGGGCCCGATCCGGCCTGCCAGCGATCGTCATCGATCGCGTCAACAACGGGCGCACCTACAGCAACGTGCTGGTGACCGACAGCCCG
This sequence comes from Acidimicrobiales bacterium, assembly GCA_024644005.1. Classification (GTDB taxonomy): domain Bacteria; phylum Actinomycetota; class Acidimicrobiia; order Acidimicrobiales; family SZUA-35; genus JAHELU01. Next base: position 1,070 of record JAHELU010000264.1, read on the forward strand.
TCCGGCAATGCCAGCGGCAGCGACATCATGCACAGCGGCAACCCCGGCTTCCGCAACCCGTCGACGAATCCCGGCAGCGCCGACTTCCGGCCGACGTCCGGTAGCGTCCTGGCCGGCAAGGCCCAGAACACGCCGTCGTTCATCAGGACCGATCTGGTCGGCACAACCAGGGGTTCGGGGGGTTACGACATCGGCGCCTTCGAGGCCGAAGCCGCCGGTCGCTGACCAAAGCGCGAGCCGGCCCCTCGCCGCCGATCGTCACCACCCGGCGCTCTCAGCCGTAGGTCGCCTGGCCCCAGGTGTCGCTGAACACCATCTGGTCGAGGCCGATCCGGTCGAGCTTGGTCGGGAAGTCCTTCGGCCGGTGACCGACGGCGATATGGGCCGCCGTGATCACGTCGTCGGGGATGCTCAGCAGCTCCTTGACCTGGGGCTCGTACATGCAGAGCAGCGTGGTCAATGCAGCCCCGATGCCGGCCTCGCGGCACCCGAGCAGGAAGTTCTGGACCGCCGGGTAGATCGAGCCGCCCCCCACGACCGACAGCCGGTCCAGCTCGGTGTCGGTGGGGTGCACGCCGTCGATGTGGGCGCAGGCCACCACCAGCACCGGCACGTCCTGGAGGTGGTCGGCGAAGTGGTCGGCATTGCGGAGGACCCGGTCCAGCTGCTCGGCCCCGATGTCGATCTCACCACCTCTCGCCCCCTCCAGGTAGGCCTTCCACGGGATCCGGTACCACTCGGCGAGCTGGTTCCTGGCGTCTTGGTCCCGGACCGCGATGAAGCGGACCGGCTGGCGGTTCCCGCCCTGGGGGGCGAAGCGGGCATAGTCGAACGCCGTTCGCAGCTGATCGTCCGTCACCGGCTCGTCGGTGAAGTAGCGCGAGGTGACCGCGGTGCGAATCGCGTCGCCGAGTTCCATGGTGGTGTCCCCCTGTCGTGGGCCCCTTCGGGCTCGTCCCGGTCACCGTAGTGCAGCCCGAGCGGCGGCCGCCATCAAGGCAACGCGGCTCCGATCCGCTCAATCGGCTGCGAGCAGGGCCTTGATCTCCGCTGCGGCCTGGAGCTCTTCGCCACGGTCGCCACCGACGGGCGTGAGGTTGAGGGTGGTGGCCCCGGCGTCCACGTAGGGGCGGAGGAACGCTGCGATCTCGTCCGGCGTCCCGGACGGCGTATACCGGGCGAAGGGCTCGAACGGCAGGTGGTAGAACCGCTCCATGGCGGCCGAGACGTGGCGCCGGCCATCGGCGGCGTCGTCGCCGACCCCGAGCCAGACCTGGAGGCCGTGCTGCCAGCTCACGTTCCTGCGGCCCGCCTCGGCCGCAGTGGTGGCGGCGAGCGCGACACCGGTTGCGAAGCGCTCGGCCGAGCACCAGGTGGCCAGCCACCCGTCGCCGAGCCGGCCGGCCCTGGTGATGGCCGCATCGGAGCGACCGCCGACAACGAAGGGCACGGGAGGGGAGGGGGCGGGCCGGATCCGGCCGTCGGTGAAGCGGTAGAACCGGCCGTCGCCGTCGACGGTCTCGCCGGCCAGCAGCCGTCTGGTCAGCTCGAGGGCTCGATCGGTCCGCTTGCCCCTGGTGGCGGGATCCACCTCGCAGACCTCGAACTCGTGGCGATCCTCCCCGCCGATCCCGACGCCGATCGTCACCCGACCAGGGGCGGCCTGGGCCAGGCTGGCGATCTGGCGAGCCGCCACCATCGGATGCCGCAGGGCCAGCAGGAACACGCCGACGTAGACGTCGAGTCGCGGCTCGAGCCCGGCGATCACCGCCATGTGGACGATGCCGTCCGCACCGTTGCCGCCGTGGAAGCTGACGTGATCGGCACAAAACACGTGATCGAGGCCCTGCTCGGCGGCAGCGGCGAGCCTGACCCGTTGCTCGTCCGCCGGCAGCCCCCACAGGTCCCAGGGTGTGGAGATGCCGACGCGAAGCCCAGCTGTCGACGGGCTCACCACACGGCCCCGGCCGCCTTGAGGGCCAGGATCTCCCCGTCGTCGAGGCCGAGCTCGGCCAGCACCTCATCGGTGTGCTGGCCGTACTCGGCGGCCGACCCCCGCGCCCCCTGCCAGCGGTCCACTTCGAACGGAGCGGGCGGGCCGGTGAAGCCGTCGTCGAAGGTGACCAGGTACTCGTTGGCCTTGATGTGGTCGTCGTCGGCGAGGTCCTCGAGTCGGTTCACCGGCGCCACCCAGATGTCGGCGGTCCTCAGCAGCTGCCACCAGTGGGCCGTCGAGTCGGTTTTGAGGTGCGCACCGAAGATCGGCCGGAACGCGTCCCGGTTGGCGATGACGTCGTCGAACGTGGCGAACCGGGGATCCTCGAGCAATCCCTGCAGTCCGACCGCCTCGGCGATTGCCAGCCACTGGCCGCGCCGCAGCGCGGCGATGGCGATCCAGCCGTCTGCGGTCTGGTACACCGTGAACAAGGGGTTGGTGGTGGCGTCCGGCCGGAAGCGCTCCATCCGCTGGCCGAGGCTCGCCGACAAGCCGACGCCCTGCAGCTGCAGCCACAGCAGGGACTGCGTCTGGGAGGTGCCGACCACGCAGCCCTTGCCCGTTCGACCCCGCTTCAGCAGCCCGGCCATCACCGCCGATGCCATGTTGGTCCCGGTCAGGATGTCGCTCATCGAGCCCGGCGGGTAGTTCGGCACGTCCCCCGGTGCGGTCGTGTCCATGAACCCGGCGAAGGCCATGCCGACGGTGTCCTGGCAGGGGTCGTCGGCCAAAGGCCCCCGCAACCCGAACCCGCCGCCCCGGCAGTAGACCAGCTGGGGGTTGACCGCGAGCAGCGTGTCGGCATCCGCTCCCTGCGAGACCAGACCCTCGGTTCGCATGTTCGTCACGAACACGTCGGCCCGCTCGATCATGCGATGGAACACCAGGCGCCCGGCCTCGGAGGCGATGTCGAGGGCGACCGCCCGCTTGTTGCGATTCAGCGAGGCGAAGAGCCACTCCCGACCTCGATCGTCGAACTCGATGCCGAACACGCTCTTGAACGTCCGCATCTGGTCGAGGTGACCCACCCGCTCGATCTTCACCACGTCGGCCCCGAGGCTGGCCAGCGCCAGCCCGGCCACGGGGCCCTGGACGTACATCGACAGCTCGACGACCCGCACCCCGGCCAGGGGCCCGGCGTCGAGCTCGGGATCAGCAGTCATTCCGGCACCACGGTGGCACGGCGGGGGCCGGCGTCGCACGTCGAGATCGGGCCCGGCGATGGCAGAGGCGGGTCGAGCGGCCGATGGGTGCCCCCGACCGGGCAGCCCACGCGCCGGGGCGAAGTTGTCCGTCCACCGTGCCACGATAGCCGCCATGTTCGACCGGCCCGG
>JAHELU010000265.1 GCA_024644005.1 Acidimicrobiales bacterium
CGCTCCATAGGCCAGTTGAGCTGCCGGGCCGCCCACCACAGCTCTGTGAGAAATCAGCAAAGGAACCCTCTCGTCCGTGCCCCAGGCCACGTCGGGGAATTTACCACCTGATGCTGCGAGGCGGGCGATGGGAGCTCAGCTTCACCGCACCGGTGCCGACCGGGTGGGGGTGAGCAGAACCGTTCCGACCGCCGGGCCCGATCGCGGCCGGTCGGCAATCGACACGCCGACCAGAAAGCGCCCCGTTCCCGGTCGTGGACGGCCTCGCCGGACGCCGACAGCTGCGCCGACCCGGGGCACTGACGCGGCGCCACTGCACGACCGATCGGACGCAGTCGACCGCTCCGACCCGCCTGCGGTCTCGGTACTCCTGCCCACCTACAACGAGGCCGAGAACATCGTTCCGCTGCTCGACCGCATCGCGACGACGATGGCGGGGCTCGCCTACGAAGTACTGGTCGTCGACGACGACTCCCCAGACGAGACCTGGCGGGTCGCCACGGTCTACGGACGGACCGACCCGCGTGTCCGGGTCATCCGCCGGCTCGACGAGCGAGGCCTGTCGTCTGCGGTCCTGACCGGGATGGCGGCATCGGCCGGCCGGACCCTCGTCGTGATGGACGCCGACCTGCAACACGACGAGGCCAAGATCCCCGATCTCGTTTCAGCCGTCGAAGCGGGAGCAGATGTGTGCCTCGGCTCCCGCGAGGCCGAGGGCGGCGGCTACGGCTCGTTCACCAGACGACGCCGGCTGGCGTCGAGGACCGGGGCCATCCTCGCTCGGGGTCTGCTCGGGGTGCCGGTCAGCGACCCGATGAGCGGCTTCTTCGCCGTGTCCCGCCAGCACTACGAGCTGCTGGCCGGTCGCATCAATCCTCGGGGCTTCAAGATCCTGCTCGAGTTCCTGGCCCGAGGTCCCAAGCCGACGGTGGCCGAGGTCGGCTACGTCTTCGCCGAGCGCTTCAGCGGCACGACGAAGCTCAACGGCTCGGTCGTCGCCGCCTATCTCCTGGCCTTGGCCGACCTCGCGGTCCGGGGCCGGCTCGCCAGGCGCAGGGCGGACCGGTCGAGCCGGTCGGTCAGTGCAGGCGACCGATGATGGTCGACACCAGCTCCTCGATCTCCTCGACCGCCTGCCGGTAGGCCTTCACCCGACGGCCATACGGGTCGGAGACGTCCCAGCGGGTCCCGAGGTACTGGCGGGGGTCGCGCTCGCGGTTGAGCTCCTCCAGCAGGTCCTCGACGGCGCGGCCCCGGCCCGGGCCCTGCTCGAGGATCGCCGCCGCTTCCCGGAGGGGCACGATCTTCGTGTACGCCTCGGGGGCGATCATCGTCGCCTGCTGCACGTGACTGCCCTCCATCGTCAACAGCAGCTCGGCGGCAGCGACGCTGGCCTCGTCGAGCCGGTAGCTCTGATGGCCCGTGGCGTCGATGTTGCGCTCCGCCAGGACGGCAACCAGCTCTGGCGGGCAGGACCGCCCGGCGTCGAGGAAGCCGGCCGACCGGAACACCATGGCCGTCTCCCCGAAGCCACCCCGCGCCAACAGCTCGGCACTGGGGCTGCGGCAGATGTTGGCTGTGCAGACGAAGAGTATCCGGCGCCGCCCCTCGGGGTCGGTCAACGTCCTCGGCCGAACAGCACGACCATCGTCTTGAGCAGGATCATTGCGTCGCTGCGGAAACCGATGCTCGCAACGTAGGCCACGTCGAGGTGGAGCCCGGCCGAGATCCTGTTCTTCGCTCGAAGCTCGGAGACCTGGAAGCGACCGGTGATGCCTGGTCGCTCGAGATGACGGGGATGGACCAGGAAGCCTTCCCGGGCCGCAACCTCGACCAGCTCGGGCCGGGGACCGATCAGGCTCATGTCACCCTTCACCACGTTGAGCAATTGCGGTAGCTCGTCCAGGCTGCTCGACCGGAGGAACCGCCCGAACGGGGTGTGCCGCGGATCGTCGTCGGACTTGTGGGTCTTGCGCCGCTCGGGCCCGATATAGGGCTTGGTTCCGGTGCGTCGGTCGGGCAGCATCGTGCGGAACTTGTAGATCTCGAAGGTCTGGCCGTTGCGACCGACCCGCTCCTGGCGGTAGATGACACCGCCCGGGCCGAGCTTGACCCGAACCAGCACCGCCAGCGCCACCAGCAAGGGTGACAGCACCACGATGCCGACACCGGCGATCACGAGGTCCAGCGGGCGCTTCAGGTACTGCGAGTACGGACTGGGACGGGCCTGTAGAACCACTGGTGGCGAGGCGATGGTGGTGCGGTGCCCACCGGAACGCGCCCGCTCCAGAAGTTGTACGTCAACGTTGGCCACAATCACCGTCCCTGGCGCGCCTGGTCTCCACTACCCGGATTCACACACTACTTGAGGTCGTAAGCAAACTGACGCATTTCGTCAGGGGGCAAAACATCGCATTGCGTACCGGAGCGCTCGATGCTAGGACCAAGTGTCTTTGCTCGACCACCACCGATGGTGGACCGTAGTCCTCGGCACCGACCGATGCCCGGATGCCGCACACCCACGATGACCGAGACCCCCGACTCCCCAGAACCGAGCCGTCGGTGTCGACGGGTCACCTTGGCGATCCTCACCTTCCGCCGGCCGGACGAGCTGAGGCGAGCGGTTCGGAGCATGCTGGCCTGCGCCGTACCGGAGCCGGGCGCCAGGTGGGTGCTCCACGAGATCCTGGTCGTCGACAACAACCCGGATGGCTCGGCCCGACCCGTGGTGGCCGAGCTGGCGGCAGAGGCCCACCCGGTCCCCGAGGGCGGCCCGACGATCACCTACCGGCACGAACCGACACCCGGCATCGTGGCGGCCAGGAACCGGGCTCTGAGCGACGCCGCCGGCGATGTCCTGGTCTTCCTGGACGACGACGAGGTGGCGTTGCCCGGCTGGCCAGGCGGTCTGCTCGACGTCATGGCCGAGACCGGGGCGGCCCTGGTCGGTGGCCCGGTGCTCAGCGAGTTCCTCGAGCCACCGGACGACTGGGTCATCGAGAGCCGGTTCTTCGCCAACCGGCAGTCGGAGCACGGCTCGGTCCAGTCCTGGCTCCGGACCGGCAACCTGGCACTCGACCTGGACGAGATCAGGACCGTCGGGCTGCGGTTCGATCCACGCTATCCCCACGGCGAGGACGCCACCTTCTCGCTCCTGGCGGCCAGGAGCGGCCTCGAGCTGCGGTGGAGCTCGACCGCCCCGGTCAAGGAGCTCGTCGGCCCGGAGCGGACCACGATCGCTTGGCGACGGACCCGGCACCGCATCTCCACCGATGCCTGGTACCGGGCCCAGCTGGACCTCGATCCGTCGCTGGCCACGCAGGCGCGGCTGTTGGCGACGGCCGGCTCCCGACTGGTCCAGGGCGTGGCCACGTACGTCGCCGGCGTCGTTGCGCAGCGGTTGGCGCTCCGCTACGCCGGTCTGGCGCTGATGTCCCAGGCCAGGGGCGGCCTCGACGGCCTGGCTGCCCACCGCCGGGAGCGGGCGGACCTCACGGCGTCGGCCGGCGGCTGACGACCGCGGGAGGGCCGACGGTCGCGATCTCGGCCAGACGGGGCATGCGGGCAGGTCGGCCTGCGTTCGAGTAACATTGCAGTTCGGTGAAAAGGACACCTCGCCAATGATGTACCAAGCCACGAACCAGACAACCGACGCAGCGCGGCTTGAAGACTACATTCAGGCGGTCAGCCACCGGAAGTGGCTCGTGATCTCGCTGGCCCTGCTCGGAGTGCTGGGCGCCTTCCTGTTCACGACCAGCCGGACGGCCACCTACACGGCCACCGCCACGGTGATCGTGAACCCGACGCCGGTGGGGGCCGATCCCGGCCGGCTGCGGGCGGTCAACCTCGACCGGGAGCGGGAGATCCTGGAATCGACCGCCACCGCCGAGCTGGCGATCGCCAGCCTCGAGGAGGTGGCGACGACCGACGAGATCAGGGCGGTGCTCGGGCTCCCGACCACCCCGGAGGCCATCCTCGCCGATCTCGACGTCTCGTTCCGTCCCCAGTCCGACGCACTGCAGGTGGCCTACACGTCGACCAACCCGGAGCGATCGAGGGTCACCGCGAACGCCTTCGCCACCGCCTATGCAGGTACGAGGGAGGGCGAGGCGGTCGCCCACTACCAGGCCATCTTCGACTCGGCCAACGACCAGATCGCAGCGGCCAACGCCGACCTCGACGAGACCCAGTCCCTCCTGGCCGAGGCCCGCCAGGAAAGGGTGGCGGCCGCCAGGGATGCCGCGGACTCCACCGCAGCCCAGAGCCGGCTCACCGAGCTCGACTCGCTGATCGCCATCTACCAGGCCGACATCGCCAACCTGAACACGAGGGTCAGGGCCGCCCAGAACGCCATCTCCGTCGGCGAGCAGGAGAACGCCACC
>JAHELU010000096.1 GCA_024644005.1 Acidimicrobiales bacterium
ACATATGGCTGAACTGGGTCAACGACGAGTACGGCGGCATCAAGGTCGGCGACCAGCGGTGCATGGCCGAGATCATCTACTACGACGACGAGAGCGATCCGGACACTTCGGCCAGGCTGTACGAGAAGCTGATCTCCGAGGACGAGGTCGATTTCCTGCTCGGCCCGTACTCCAGCGGGATCACGATGGGGACCAGCGCCATCGCCGAGAAGAACGGGGTGATCATGGTCGAGGCCCACGGCGCCTCCGAGGCCCTGTTCACCAGGGGATTCGAGAACCTGTTCGCCGTCCTCACCCCGGCGTCGTACTACACCGAATCGGCGCTGAAGGCGCTCGGGGAGAGCGGCGCCAAGTCCGTTGTCATCGCAAACCGGGACGAGGCGTTCTCCACCGCAGCTGCCGACGGAGCGGAGCAGTGGGCGGCCGACTACGGGCTGGAGGTCCTCGCCCGCGAGACCTATCCGCCCGATTCCGACCTGTCGGCGATCATGACGAAGTTCCGGGAGCTGGATCCTGACGTCTTCGTCGGAGCCGGACACTTCAACGACTCGATCGCGTTCGTGCGCAGCGCCCAGGAGCTCGGCTTCGCGCCCGACGCGATGATGCTGACGGTCGGCCCCGACAGCCCCGAGTTCGCCGAGGAGCTGGGGGCCGATGCCAACTACATCCTGGGTGACTCCCAGTGGGACCGGACGATGCCCTACGAGGACGAGTATTTCGGATCGGCCGCCGACTACGCCGACCGCTACCAGGAGCTCTACGGCGAGCTCCCGCCGTATCAGGCGGCCAGCTCGACCGCAGCGGCCCTCGCGCTGCACCTCGCCATCGAGCAGGCCGGCTCGCTCGAGACGGACGCAGTCCGGGAGGCCTTGAACGACCTGGACGTCGACACCTTCTACGGTCGTATCAACTTCGACGAGACGGGCAAGAACACCGCCAAGCCCATGGTGACCGTGCAGGTGCTCGACGGGGAGGCCCTCGTGACCGCCCCGACCGACCTGGCAGGTGCCGAGCTGGTCTATCCCATGCCACCCTGGGAGGATCGATAGGACGGAGACGCGCGGCGTGGTGGGCCTGCCACAACCGGTTGGTCCATCGCACCGCGCGGCCGTTCCGTTGATTGCGGGACGGCCCCTGTCCGCCAGGAGGCCGTGAGTTGACCGAGTTCGGTCAGGCGCTGGTCAACGCCATCATGCTCGGCGGCTTCTACGCGCTCATGGTCATCGGGTTCTCTCTCATCTGGGGGGTCATGGGGGTGATCAACCTCGCCCACGGGGAGTTCGTCGTCGTCGGCGCATACCTGACGTGGTTCATGAACCGCCACGTGGGTTGGGAGCCCTTCGTCGCTCTCGTGGTGGTCATCCCCGTGATGTTCGCGCTCGGCTACCTGGTCCAGCGCGTGCTCATCAACCGCATCATCGACCGGCCACCGCTCGTCTCGCTCTTGGTGACCTACGGGCTGGCGATCCTCATCGCCAACAGCCTGAAGCTCGCCTTCACGGGCACGCCCCGGAGCGTGACCACTGCCCTCAGCGGCTTCTGGCGGGTGGCCGACGTGACGATCCCGGTCGTCAAGACCATCGACTTGATGCTGGCGCTGGCGATGATGGCCGCCCTGTCCTTGCTCCTGACGAGGTCCCGCCTCGGCAAGGCCATTCGGGCGGCGGCACAGAACCGACGAGCTGCCCGCATGGTCGGTATCGAGATCGGCTCCGTCTTTGCCGTGACCTTCGGCATCGGGATCGCGCTCACCGGCGCGGCCGGCACGCTGTTCAGCCTGACCCAGCCGATTGCCCCGTTCGTCGGGCTACCGCTCACGCTCCGGGCGTTCGCCATCACCACGATGTCCGGCCTCGGCAACATCAGCGGCGCCCTCTTCGGGAGCATGGCGCTTGCTGCGGTCGAGGTGTTCGTCGGCACCTACGTCCCAGGGGTCGGCACCAACCTGGGGCTGGTCGCCACGTTCGTCGTCCTGGTCGTCATTCTCATCACCCGCCCGCAGGGCCTCTTCGGGGGCCTCCCCCCGGCGGAGGAATGACGAAGGTGCTGGAGATCGCCCAGCGTCAGCCGATCCGCTGGTTGCGGCGCTCGGGTCTCCTCGTGCTCCTGGTCGTGCTGGCACTGCTGCCCCTGCTCGCCGCCCGGGGTGATGGAGATGGCATGGTCAACAACTCCACGCTGTTCTCCCTGACCCAGATGCTGATGCTGGTTACGCTGGCCAGCAACTGGAACTTCGTGAGCGGCCTGACGGGCTACATCGATTTCGGCCACGTGGCCTTCTTCGGTCTCGGTGCATACGCTACCGGCATCCTGATGAGCAAGGCGGGCTGGCCGTTCCTGCCCACCCTGGCGGTCGGTGCGCTCAGTGCCGGTGCGGCCGCAGTCCTGATCGGGCGGGCCACGATGCACCTCAAGGGCCCCTACTTCTCCATCGCCATGCTCGGCACGTTCGCCGCGCTGCGGGAGATCGCCAGGGTCGCCAGGCCACTGACCGGGGGCGGCCCCGGCCTGACCCTGCCCCCCTACCTGAATCGCCCCCTGTTCTACTATCTGGCGCTCGGTCAGGCCGTGCTCGTCGTTGCGCTGTACCGGTGGGTGAGACGGACGGAGTTCGGCTTGATGATGCTGGGTATCAGAGAGGACGAGCCCGGAGCCGAGATGCGCGGTGTCAACACGATCTTCGTCAAGACGAGCGCGTTCGGGCTGGCTGCGCTGTCCTCCGGGATCGTCGGTGGGATGTGGGCCTATCAGAACACGTTCATAGATCCCGACATCGTGTTCCTCGACAGCCGGACCATCGACATGGCCATCGCGAGCGTTCTCGGTGGTCTCGGCACGATCATCGGGCCGGTCATCGGAGCGGGGCTCCTCTACTGGTTGCGCGACGTGGTCTGGGCGAGCTTCCTCCAATGGCACCTCATCGTCCAGGGGCTCCTGCTGATCGGGATCATGCTCGTGTTGCCGAACGGGATCATCGGGTTGCTGGGCGATCGGTCCGGCCTCGATCCACGTCGGATCTGGGCCAGGAGGCGGAAGCGATGAACCGCCGACCTCCCTGTGCGGCGAACGCATCGCCGCTGCTCGAGGGGCGGGGCATCGGCAAGTCGTTCGGCGGCCTGGCTGCTCTTGCCGGCGTGGACGTGGCGGTGTACCCGGGCGACGTGGTCGGCCTGATCGGGCCGAACGGGAGTGGCAAGACCACGTTGTTCAACTGCCTGACCCGACTGGATGGGCTCGACGCGGGGCGAATCCACTTCAAGGGCGTCGACATCACGGACCACCAGCCGTTCCAGGTGGCCCGCATGGGCATGTCACGGACGTTCCAGAACATCCGCGTGTACCGCAAGCTCACGGTGATCGAGAACATGCTGCTCAGCCGTCAGTGGCGAGGAGCACGATGGCCGGGCTTGTTGCGACCCAGCCGCCCCGAGGTGACCGAGCGGGCCGACGACCTTCTCGAGTTCGTCACCTTGGTCGAGCAACGGGTCGACCTGGCCGGCTCGCTGTCCTGGGGCCAGCAGCGGTTGTTGGAGATCGGCATGGCGCTGATGAGCGATCCCGATCTCATCCTCCTGGACGAAGCGACCTCTGGCGTCAACCCTCTCCTGGTGGACGCGATCAGGGACCGGATCATGACGCTGAACACGACCCACGGCAAGACGATCGTGTTGATCGAGCACAACATCGAACTGGTCGCTGACCTGTGCAGTCGGGTCGTCGTCCTCGATCACGGTGAGAAGCTGGCCGATGGGGAGGTCGGTGCCGTGCTCGACGATCCCGCCGTGAGCGAGGCGTACTTCGGGAGGCGGGGCCTGAATGGGTGACAACGCAGGCGGCACGCCCGTTCTCGAGTTGGAGGGCCTCTACGCCGGCTACGACGACGCCGACGTGGTGAAGGGGCTCGACCTGCGGGTCGACGAGCACGAGGTGGCGTGCGTCATCGGTCCGAACGGGGCGGGCAAGTCCACGGTCTTCAACGTGATCTACGGGTTCATCCCCGTTCGGGCGGGTCGAATCAGGTTCCGAGGCGAGGACATCACCGCGTCGTCTCCGCGAGAGATGCTCAACCGGGGCATCACGATCGTTCCCCAGCAGCGCAGCCTGTTTCCCCAGATGACCGTCGTCGAGAACCTCGAGATGGGGATGTACCTCGAGCGGGATCGTCAACTCGTGCGGCAGAGGATCGACTACGTCCTCGAGCTCTTCCCCGACCTCGCCGGGCGGGTGAAGCAGGAAGTGGGAACGATGAGCGGCGGCGAGCAGCGCATGATCGAGATCGGACGTGCCCTGATGTGGGCGCCCCGTCTGCTGCTCATGGACGAGCCCTCGGCCGGGCTCGCTCCGAAGATCTCGGCGACGGTGCTCGACACGGTGCAGCGTCTCAACAAGCAGCTGGGGCTCGCCGTCCTGCTCATCGAGCAGAACGCCCGCCAGGGGCTGCGGATCAGCCACCGGGGCTTCGTGATGGAGCTGGGCACGGTCAGCCACACCGGTACCGGTGCCGAGCTCCTGGCCGACCCGGAGATCCGACTCGCGTTCCTGGGAGGCTCGAGACTGCGATCGTGACCCCTCGGCCCGCGACCGCAGCTCGGGTCACGGGATGACGCCGGCGGTCTTGAGCTCCGTGATCTCGTCCCAGTCCTTGCCCAGCTCCATCAGCACCAGCTCGGTGTGCTCACCGAGCTCCGGGGCAGCCTCGGACACCGCCCATGGCGTCGATCCGAAGTCGACCGGGGTCGCCACCATGTCGACCACCTCACCGCCCGCCGTCGGGGCCTTGACGTAGCAGCCGGCGGCGTGAGCCTGCGGATCCGAGCGCATCTCCAGCGTGGACTGGACCTTGGCCCACCACACGCCATGACCGTCGAGGATCGGGGCCCACTCGTCTCGGGTCCGGGTGGCGAGCACCTCGTCCATGGCAGCGACGAGCTCGCCCGAGCTCTCCATCCGTCGGTCCATCGAGTCGAACCGCGGATCGTGCTCCCACTCCGGCTTCCCCAGGGCTGCCACCAGTTTCGGCCAGTGGCGATCGCCCTCCATCCCGAGTAGCCAGACCCACTTGCCGTCGGCGCAGCGATAGCCGTTGATCAACGGGTTGGGTGGCTCGGATCGGGTCTGCGGCTCGGTGTCGATGTCGAGGCGGGCGCTGACGTTGTGATCCCAGCCGTGCATGTAGGCGCCGAGCCGCAGCAGCGAGGTCGTGACGTGCTGGCCCCTTCCGGTCCTGGTTCGCTCGAACAGCGCCGCCGAGACGCCTGCCGCTGCCGCCAGCCCGGTCATGTGGTCACCCATCGCCGATCGGGGGTAAGGGATGTCGTGGCCGTCCGGGGTGAGGGCTGCCCCGATTCCCGCTCGGCTGTAGAACGCCCCCATGTCGTACGACGCCCGGTCTCGCTCGTCGCCAGTGAGACCGTAGCCGGTCAGCTGTGCGTAGATCAGGGCCGGGTAGCGGTCGGCCAGCGACGGGTAGTCCAGCCCGGCCCGCTCGATGCCGGCCGGTCGGTAGTTGGTGATGAACACGTCGGCCTCGGCAAGGAGCTCATGGACGATCGCCCGCCCCCTATCGTTCGTGATGTCGATCGCAACGCTCCGCTTGCCTCGATTGTCGAGCTCGAATGGTGGATTGACCTTGTCGGTGTACGACCACGCAATAGAGCGAAACGGGTCACCGGTCAACGGCTCGATCTTGACCACATCGGCGCCCCAGTCGGCCAGGATCCCACCGCAACTCGGCCCCGCCACCCAAAGCCCGACCTCGACGACCGTCACCCCATCCATTGGTCCCATTGGCGACCGACCCCCACCGTTGAGCAACGAGTACGCAGGCTAGCCATTTCGTCGAGCTGGACGCCGAAAAGCAGTGTGAGTCGAGGTGCTCACGGTGTTTGCGGCGTCCTCGGCACCGGGTCCGGCCGAGAGGCTAGGATCGGACCGGTCCGGCGGTCGGCGGGAAAGCAAGCGGTGTGGATCTGCGCAAGAGGCTCGTTTCATGGAGGCACACGTTCCGGTACAGCGGGCTGAGGGGCTTGCTGTGGCGGGCAGCCGAGAGCTGCCTCGCCCCGATCGGCCAGGCGGGGCTGGAGAGCATCTGCCGGAAGGACTTGACCGCTCCACTCGCTGACGTCGCGGCGAGGGCGGACATCGACATCTCGATGGCGACCGAGGACGACATCGATCGACTAGTTGCCGTGATCGAATCGAACTGGGCTGGTAGGGACGGGCTCGGTCCCTACGGTGAGCTCGGGTTCCGGGGCACCGTCGTCGACCGCTTCGAACGGGGCCAGAAGTGCTTCGTGGCCAAGGTCGGCGACGACATCGCCCACTACAACTGGATCGCACTCGATTGGGGGGAGGCGATAGCCGGAACCGGGCTCATCGCTCGTCTCGCCGAAGGCGAGGAAGCGATCTGCCACGACGGCTTCACCGTCGGCGCCTGGCGCGGATTGGGCATCCACCCCGCCGTCAACAACGCGATGTTGCAGTGGCTGAAGGAGTCCGGCTACCGCTACGCGTACACGGTCGTCGGGACGGTGTCCCGGTCGTCGAACATCACCCACCACCGGCTCGACTGGGAGTTCACGGGCGTCATGCTGTACCTGATCTCCCGGAGGACCGGACGGGCATGGGTCTGGCGCGTGAGAGGAACGCTCGCCCCATTCGCTCGGACGTGAGCTGTCCGGATCCTGCGGCCAGGCCGGCACTCGGGGGTGCCGAGGAGCCCGGCCGGCTCTAGGCGGTCCGGAGCGAGTCCCGGATCTCGGTCAGCAGCTCTGTGTCGCTGGGGCCCTCCTCCTCCTCCGCCTTGCGGGTTGCCTGGTTGTACAACTTGACCAGCATGAAGATGACGAAGCCGATGATGACGAAGGAGATGACCGTGTTGATGAAGCTGCCGTAGAAGATCTGCGGTTCCCGGACCACCACGGTGCCGTCCTCGAGCGTGACCTCCTGGCTGCCTCCGAGGCCGATGCTCAGCGAGCTGAAGTCTGGTTGCCCGAAGATCCGGGCGACGATCGGCATGATCACGTCGTCGACCATCGACGTGACGACTGGTACGAAGGCCAGGGCCATGATCAGGCCGACTGCAGCTTCGAAGATGCCGCCTTTGTTGATGAAGTCCTTGAATTCCTGAAGCACGGGTCTCCCCTTGTCGGGCCGCCACCTCGCGGTGGAGGCGGTGTGCGAGGGACGCAGGCGCGGCGAGCTCGACGTCGCAGTGCTGACGCCGCGAGCAGGCGGTAGGTCGCGGGCAATGCTGCCCACGGTGCCGGCTTGGAGGTCGCCGCCCTCGTCGGGTCCGATGCCCTCGTGCACCCGGACAGCCCGGACGCAACCGGCGCCGGCGGCGCGACGGCGGGCTACGGGCCGCCGGTCGAGGGCTCCCGTCGGGATCTCACGAAGTCGAGGACGGCACGGTCGAAGGCTTCGGGCTGGTCGATGTTGACCGAGTGGCCGCCGTCGAGGTCGACGACCCGGACGTCGTCGATGGCGGCCTTGGCCTCGTCGACGCAGGGCTGGAAGGCCTTCTCGAACCTGCCGTTGATCAGCAGCGTCGGTACCTGGAGCAGGTGGAGCTCCTCGTTCGAGTGCCAGGGGCCACCGGTCCGCATGTGGCGGAACACCGCCATCGGCATGGCATCGGCCGCCTCGACCATGCGGGCCTGGAGCTCGGCCGGGATGCGCTTGGCGTTGCTCGGGTGGTAGGGCAGGGCCCGGATCAGCTCCCTGGTCGGCTCGGCCGGGAGCCCGCTACCTCCCCGCTGGGCGTCGGCTCCGCCGTTCGGCTCCTGTCCCGGAGGAGCCTGGCGTCCGGCCAGGCCGAACACGGCCCTCGAGTTGGTGAAGACGAGCCCGTCCACCCGGTCGGGGTGACGCAGTGCGTAGCGGAGGACCATTGCGCCCCCGAGCGATTGACCGACCATCCACCACCGGTCGATGCCCCGGTCCGTCCGGATCCGGTCGAGCTGGTCGAGGACGGGGTCGGCCCGGTAGGCCGCAGCATCGTCAGGGCCGGGCGAGCGGCCATGACCGGGTTGCTCGGCCAGCAGGAGCCGGAGCTCGGCGCCGAGTCGCAGCCGGTTCGGCTCCCACTGCAGGTTGCTCGACATGAACCCGTGGAGGAGCAGGACCGGCGGGCCGTCGGGATTGCCGGCCTCCTCGACATGGAGCTTCTCGGCCATGGCGACCGCCTCACCCGCCGGGGTTGGCGGCCAAGGCGTCGAACACCCCGGGCGGCCGATTCCGGCGGTACTCCTCGACGATCGGTTCGAGCTCGCTCGGGTTGGCCCCATGGAGGATCACGCCGTCGCAGCCGAGGTCGAACTGGGCCCGGACGGCCTCGACGCACTGGGCCGGCGTGCCGGTGGCGGCGCCCGCCAGCCACTCGTCGGGGATGAGGGTGGCGATGTGCTCCAGCTGGCCCGTGGTCGCGATCTGATCGATGGCGCCACCGAAGTCGGCGACGAGGGGGTCGGCCCGGAACCGCTCCAGCACGCCGTGATCCCAGCCGTTCGTGTGGACCATCAGGTCACCGTAGGCCTGGAGGTAGGTGGCCATGCGGCCGACGGTCTTCTTCAGCCTGACCGGTTCTGCCAGGTGGTCACCGATGGTGGCGAAGCACGACCACACTCGCACCGAAGCCGGGTCCCGTCCGGCCCGCTCGGCGGCTTCCTTCACCGCGCCGACCATCCCGGCCGTGGTCTCGTCGGTGAAGAACGTGTGGAGCACCACCGCATCGAAGCAGCGGCCGCCGAGGGCCAGCGAGTTGGGGCCGAAGGCCACGAGGACCACGGGGATGTGGGTGGGTTCGATGCCTCGCATGGCCAGCACCGGGTAGCGGCCGGCCGGGCCGTCGTGGCCGACGATGGTCTCGCCGGCCCACATCCGTCGAATGAGCCCGACGAAGTCCTCCATCTGGGCGGTGGTGATGGGGGCCAGGCCCCGGGCCTTCGTGGCCTGGTCGATCCCCCGGCCGAGGCCGAGGGCGAATCGTCCGCCGGTCAGGCTGTGCATGGTCATGGCGTGGGCCGCAGTGATGGCCGGGTGGCGAGTGTTGTGGTTGGTGGCGGCGGTGGCGATCCCGATTCGCTCCGACACCGCACCGACCGCCCCACAGATGGTGGCCGACTCCTTGATGTTGAGCCGCTCCGACACGAAGCACGAGCCGATCCCCATCTCTTCGGCGGCCCGCACCTCCTCGACGAGGTCCCGGGCCGAGGTCGGGGCCCCGGCCAGGGTGTAGAAGCCGAGCTCGTTCATTCGATCCATCATCGCTCCTCTCCCAGAGACTCGTCGACCTCGAGCTCGACCGGGTGATCATGCCGATGGGGTGGCGGACCGGTGAGCAGTAGCGTCGGCGGATGACATCGAGGGAGTCACCGGCCGCACGGACCATGGCCGAGCGGGAGTTCATCGCCGTGCTGGCGGCCATCAGCGCCACCACGGCGCTGGGGATCGACATGGCGCTCCCGGCCTTCGCCGACATCCGGACCGGCCTGGGCCTCGCCCCCGACTCGACCCGGGTCGCGCTGACCGTCACCCTGTACTTCCTGGGCCTGGCCAGCGCCCAGATGCTGTACGGCCCGTTCACCGACCGGTTCGGTCGCAAGCCCGTTCTCTACGTCGGGCTCGGCCTCTACGCCCTCGGTGCCCTCGGCTCGGCCCTCGCCCCGACCTTCGGGGTACTGGTCGCCAGCCGCTTCGTCTGGGGCGTCGGCGCCGCCGGACCACGAGCCCTCACCCTGGCGATCGGCCGCGACCTCTACGACGGGGATCGGCTGGCCCGCATACTGGCCGTCGTGGCGTCGGTGTTCATGGTCGTGCCGGCCCTCGCACCGCTACTCGGTCAGGCCGTGCTGAGCATCGGGTCGTGGCGCTGGGTCATGGCCACCCCCATGGCGGTGACGCTGATGCTGGCGGTGTGGCTCACCCGGCTGCCGGAGTCCCTCCCTCCTGAACGGCGCCGCCCCATCACCCTCGGCCGCACGGGCGACGCCATCGCTGCGGTGTTCGCCAGCCGGCTGACCATCGGGTCGGCGCTCGCCGTCATGTTCGACTTCGGCGCCTTCGCTGCGTTCCTCGGTAGCAGCCAGCTCCTCTTCGACGACGTGTACGGCCGTGGCGACCAGTTCGCCTACTACTTCGCCGGGATGAGCCTGTTCATGGGAGCGGTGGTCTTCACCGGGAGCCGGCAGGTCAACAGGGTCGGCGCCGACCGTGTGATCGTCGTGGTCCTGCCGACCACGGTCGGCTTGGCGGTGGTTGTCGCGTTGTGGTCGTGGCAGGCCGGCGGTCGGCCTGCGTTCTTCGCCTGGTTTGCCGCCCTCACCGTGATCAATTCGCTGCGGACGCTGGTCAGTCCGCTGCTTCAGGCCCAGGCGATGGAGCCGATGGGCGAGCTGGCCGGGACGGCGGCGGCGGTGATCGGCACGATCACCTTGGGCGGCGGGGCGGTGCTGGCGAGCTTCGTGGATCGGGCCATTGCCGGATCGGTCACCCCGTTGGCCCTGGCCTACGCCGGCTACGGCGCGATCGGACTCGGCTTCGCCCTCTGGGCCCGGCGACACCGACCGGCCGATCTCTCGACCGTCAGTGGGGGAACAGGACCTCGAGCACCCCGAAGGCGGTGATGAGCAGCCCGAGGATGGTCGCGGCCACGACGCCGACGCTTCGCTCGCCGAACGCTGTCATCGCCACGACGCCGAGGACGAGCGCTGAGACGCCTGCGAGGTACGCCCCGAGGAACGGCACTGTCAGCCAGAGATTGTCGAAGAACTCCTCACCGCCTCTCTGGCCGGCGGCGACAGTGAGGGCGAAGACCGCCAAGAGGACACCGAAGACCGCAACCGCCAACATCGACCATCGCCCGGGAGCAGTCGTCGGTAGCAGCACACGGAGAGTCTCTTCGACAGCCGGGGCCCTGGAACAGGGGCCAAAGTCATCTGCGGAAGCCAGCCGATGCCCACGGCGTCGAATCGACAGTGACCAAGGGGGCGATCGACGACGTTCGCAACGCCCGTATGGACCTCGTGCTCTGGTGGCCCCAGGTCGATGACGTGCACCATGTGGAGCGAGGAGAGCTCGGCCCATGAAGACGATGCGGGTGCTGACGACGACGGCGATAGCGGTGGTGCTGGTCATCGCGGCCGCATGCGGAGGCGGCGACGATGACGAGGCGACCACCGATGGTCGGTCGACGGCGAGTCGGTCCGTCACGACGAGCGGCACCGGGACCACGGGACCGACGACTACCGGAGCGACCACTACGCGAGCGACCACCTCCGATGGCGACGGTGGATCGAGCAGCGCGCCGGATTCCGAGCTGCCGTTCACCGTCTCCGCCCTCGGCCGCAACCCCGCCCGGCCGCTCGGTCCGTCTCCGGCGCTGGGGTCGGGCTGCTCGCCCAATGCCGATGCGCTGCCCGATGGCGCCTGGTTCGGCTGGATCGCCGGACTCGACGCCGATCGGATCGAGTTCGATCTGGCCTGCCTGTGGCCCGGTCGACTCGAGTCCGCAGCGAGCAACGATGCTGCCCGGATCCGCTCCGTCCCGGTGGCC
Source organism: Acidimicrobiales bacterium (assembly GCA_024644005.1). Taxonomy (GTDB): domain Bacteria; phylum Actinomycetota; class Acidimicrobiia; order Acidimicrobiales; family SZUA-35; genus JAHELU01. Next base: position 11,555 of record JAHELU010000096.1, read on the forward strand.
GCCGCCGCCATGGCGTACCCGGTCGACGGCGAGCCGGTCGACTACCAGGAATGGGTCACCCAGCCGCTCGACACCGGAGCTCGCAATGCACCCGGCCTGCCGCCGTCATCCCCGTTCTGGGTGTTCATCAACGACGCGGTCATCACCGAAGTAGCCGCAGCGAACCCGGTTCGCTGGGCCCGATCAGCCTCGGCCTGGCCGGGCTTGTTGCCCGGCTGCTGCGACGGAGGTGACGTGGCCCCACCATCACCCGAAGGACCGTGGCCCTCCGACGACTGGCCGGCCGACGGGTTCTACCACGCCATCCGCCGGGGAGAATCGACCAGCGGCTACGACCTCACCATCCACAAGTGGATCAGCTGCAAGACCAGCCCCCAGCTGTGCCCGGACTGGTGGGTCGGTGACGAGGTCACGATCGATCCCGACGCCACTCCCTACGACCGCCTGTTCCCGTTCGACGAGACCACCATCGTCGTGATCCAACCGATCTTCAGCGACGCCGCCATCGTGAGCGACGGACGGGCCTTCGGTGACATGCTGGCCGACTTGAACCTGGCCATCGACCCCTGGGCCGAGGCCGAATACGCCTGGCCGGCCGAGAGCGAGGTCGCCGATCGGGCGATCGACCCGGAGTTCCCCTTCGGGATCGTCGTCTGGCCCGACGGCGGCAACACAGGCCCGGTCGGTTATCGGGCACCGGGCGGAACGTACCTCACCGCTCCCCAGGCCTGGTGGCTCGCCATCGAGATCCGAAACGGCAACCCCATTCTCTACATCGCGGCTGGTCAAGTCGCCGGGTGACGGAGGAGCCTGCACAGCCAGCGGTGAAGCATCGGGCGCAACCTCGGGCGATGTCTCGGTCCATGCTTGGGGATGCTGCTGTCAGGACCTTCTGCTCTACATGGGCCGGGTCACGCACCTCACGCTGAAAGGGTCATGCGTAGGAGTCCGAGTCGCTGGATCGGCCGCGTGGCCGATCCGAGTGGCCCGACGGCTCCGCCGTCGATCGGCGACCACCACTGGAAGTAGGGGTACGGCCGGCTCGACCTGATCAAGGGAGAACCATGAGAGCACCAAGAACCAGTTGGCTTGCAGGGTTGGCGATCATGGCCGCTCTGGCCGTCGTGGCCGCGGCCTGCGGCGACGACGACGCCGAGGCGGGCGCCGACATCTGCGACGGGGAGATCACGGTCGACACGATCGACGCCTGGGCCCACGAGGGCGCAGAGGCCGACGCCTACGAGGATATGGTCGACGACTTCAACGCAACGGTCGGGGCTGATCTGGGCCTGACCGTCAACCTCACCTTGGTGCCGGAGGGGCAGTACACCGACCAGGTGAACGCTGCCGCTGCGGCCGGTGACCTTCCGGCGCTGCTGGACTTCGATGGTCCAGTCCTGGCCAACCTGGCCTGGGCCGGGAACATCGTCTCGGTCGAGGACTGCATCTCCGGTGAGGTCCGGGACAACCTGTTGCCGTCGATCGTCGAGGGCGGCAGCTACGAGGGCGATCTCTACAGTGTCGGCACCTTCGACTCCGGCCTCGGCCTGTGGGCCTACAGGTCGGCCCTCGAAGGGGTGAACGCCCGTATCCCGACCGGGGCCGACGACGCCTGGTCGACCGAGGAGTTCGAGCAGATCCTCCGTGATCTGCAGGATGCGGGGTTCGAGCGGCCGCTCGACATCAAGATCCAATACGGAACCCAGGGCGAGTGGATGACATACGGGTTCAGCCCGATCACCCAGTCGGCCGGCAGCGATCTGATCGATCGAGAGACCCTCAAGGCCGAGGGCGTGCTGAACTCACCGGAGGTGGTCGAGGCTCTGACGCTGTTCCAGTCCTGGGCCGAAGACGACCTGATCGACACCGAGTCGGTCGACGACTCGAACTTCCTGTCCGGGGCGTCGCCGCTGTCGTGGGTCGGCCACTGGATGTACAACGCCTACCTGGACGAGGTCGGTGACGACCTCATCCTGCTGCCGCTGCCAGACTTCGGCGAGGGAACCAGGACCGGCATGGGCTCGTGGGCCTGGGCCATCACCTCGGCCGGGGCCGACCTCGACGCCGACGCAGCATGGGCCTTCATCGAGTACGCCATATCCGACGACTCGATCCTGAAGATCACCGAGGTCAACGGCGCCGTACCGGCGACCAAGACCGCACTGGCCAAGAATCCGAACTTCGCCGAGGGCGGTCCGCTCGAGCTCTTCGTCGAGCAGCTCGACGGCGCTCCCGACATCGCGGTGCCGAGGCCCATCACCCCCGGCTACCCGACCGTGACATCGGAGTTCTGGACCGCCATGGACAAGATCCTGCTCGGTGACGATGTGCAGGCGACGCTCGACGCGGCAGCCAAGGCGATCGACGCCGATGTCGACGCCAACGAAGGCTACCCGTCGGTCTCGTAGCAGCCAGCTGGTTCGGGGCGAGCCCGGTCTCGCCCCGAACCTGCCGTTGCCGAGAACGGGACTCCAGGATGACGGTGGCTGAAGCAGCACCTCCCAAGCGTCGGGTCAGGAGGAGGAGAATCTCCAGGCTCAAGTCCGATGCCAGGTTCGCCTGGCTCTTCCTGACCCCAGGGGCCGTGCTCCTCCTGCTGTTCGTCATCGTTCCCTTCGCTGCCGCCATCTGGTTCTCCGTGACCAACCAGCGGCTGATCTCGCCGCTGCCGACACGGTTCGTCGGGCTCGACAACTACCGCGAGCAGCTGGGCGACAGCCTGTTCTGGACCTCGATGTGGAACAACTTCCGGTTCGCCGGCTTCGTGGTTCCGGTCCAGACCGGCTTCGCCCTGGCTCTGGCGGTGATGGTCGACCAGAACGTCCGGGGGCGGGTCCTGTTCCGGACCATCTTCTTCACACCGGTCACCGTCGTCATGGCTGCGGCGGCGACGATCTGGGTGCTGCTGTTCAACGTGAACGGCCTGGTCAATGGGCTCCTGGAGCTCATCACGCTCGGCAGCTTCTCGCCCGACTGGCTCAACTCGACGACCTGGGCCATGGTGGCGATCGTCGTGGTGTCGATCTGGCAGGGTGTCGGCTTCCAGATGGTCATCCTGCTGGCCGCCCTCCAGGACGTGCCGGTCGAGCGCTACGAGGCGGCAGCCATCGATGGGGCCGGCACGTGGCAGCAGTTCAGGCACGTGACCCTGCCCGGGATACGTAACGCCCTGGTCTTCGTGCTGACCGTGACCACCATCCTGGCCATGCGGCTGTTCGATCAGCCGACCCTCATGCCCCGCTCACCGGGAGGGCCGCTGGACACCACCCGCACGGCGATGGTGCACATGGTCGACCTCGGGTTCGGACGCCAGGCCATCGGCCGGGGGTCGGCGGTCGCCGTCATCTTCTTCCTCATCGTGCTTGTCCTGACCGTGATCCAGAGGTTCTTCCTGCGAGAGGAGATCAACGCCTGATGGCCGTCACCACCGCCACCGCGAGGAAGGTCGAAAGGCGGCGCCGGCACGAACGAGCTGCTCGACCCGGTGAGAGCACGACGAAGCGCTGGATCCTCTACGCGATCATGATCGCCCTTGCCGCGTTCTTCCTGTTCCCGCTGGTCTACATGCTGGCCTCGTCGTTGAAACCCGACAACCAGGTCCTGGCCAACAGTCAGTCACCGGAGGCGTTCTTGCCAACCCCGTTCGCCGGACTGGAGAACTACGGCGATGCGATCGACCGAGCCCAGGTCCCGCGGGTCTTCCTGAACTCCGTCATCATCTCCGGACTGATCGTCGGCTTGGGACTCATCGTCAACAGCCTCTTCGGCTACGCCCTGGCCCGGCTGCAGTTCACAGGGCGGAACATTCTGCGGGCCACCATCGTGGCGCTGATCATCATCCCGTTCGAGGCCCTGGCCGTGCCGCTCCTGTTCATGGGGGCCGAGGTGGGGTGGCTCGACACCTACCAGATCCAGATCCTGCCGTTCATCGCCAACCCGCTCTACATCTTCCTGTTCTACACCTTCTTCCTCAGCATCCCGGTGTCGCTCGAGGAAGCGGCACGCATCGACGGGGCGGGGCCGCTGCAGATCTTCACCAGGGTGGTGATGCCGCTGGCGAAGCCGGCCTATGCCACGGTGGCCATTCTCGGCTTCCTGTTCTCCTGGGGCCAGTTCCTGTGGCCGTCGATGGTGACGAGGGGCATCGAGGTTCGGCCCCTTCCGGTCGGGGTCGGCGTCTTCAAGACCACCCCACCGGTGTCGTGGGGAGACATCATGGCCTACACGGTGCTGATGACCGTGCCGCTGCTGGTGATCTTCGTGGTGTTCCAACGCCAGTTCGTCCAGGGCGTGGCCTCGTCGGGCGTGAAGGGATGACGGGGCCGGACCGGTGGGGTTGAGGCTTCCCGACCGCTGGCTCTGGGACTTCTGGTTGGCGGTGCGCGGTGAGGAGTACCACGTGTTCTACCTGCAGGCCCCCCGGTCGCTGGGAGACCCCGACCTGCGACACCGATCGGCGACGGTGGGTCACGCCGTATCGCTCGATCTCCACCAGTGGACGGTGCTGTCGGACGCCCTCCAGCCCGGCGAGCAGGGCTCGTGGGACGACGTGGCCACCTGGACCGGGAGCATCATCGAGCACGACGACCGCTGGTACCTGTTCTACACCGGCACCTCACAGGCCGAAGATGGCCGGATCCAGCGGGTCGGGCTGGCCACGTCGACCGATCTCATCGAATGGGAGCGATACGGCCCGGCGCCCCTCATCGAGGCCGACGGTCGCTGGTATGAGCGGCTCGGTTCTTCCGCCTGGCCGGAGGAGGCATGGCGCGACCCCTGGGTGACCAAGATCGGCGATCGGTTCCACGCCTTGATCACGGCCCGCTCGATCGAGGGGCCGGTCGACGGTCGAGGCGTCATCGGTCATGCGGTCTCCCAGGATCTGGTCTCGTGGCAGGTCGGGCCGCCACTCAGCGAGCCGGGCCACTTCGGCCATCTCGAAGTGCCACAGCTCGTCGGGTTCGACGACCGGTTCCTGCTGGTCTTCTCCTGTGACGCCGATCGGGTCTCAGCGCAGAGGCGGGCGACGCTCATGACGGGGCCGCGGAACGCGGTCTACGTCGCACCGGCCTCCGACCCGACAGGCCCGTACGCCGTGGCCGACGCCATCGAGGGCCTACCGGACCACCTCTATTCCGGTCGACTCGTCCAGGGCCCGGACGGCGACTGGGTGTGGCTGGCGTTCATCGAGCACGACCGCACGGGGGCCTTCGTCGGCGAGCTCAGCGATCCGGTGCCGTACCCCTGGTCCGACTCGGGCGGAGACTCGCCCCGTTCATGACTGCCGAGCGTCTGAAGGTCATCCTCGATCCGGCCTTCCGTACCGTCGAAGAGATCTTCGACACCGAGACCCGGGCCGAGCTCGCTGAGCTGGCCGAGGTGATCTGGGGGCGGGATGAGCCGATGCCGGACGACGACTTCCGCCGAGCCGTCGTCGACGCCGATGCGGTCGTCTTCGGCCAGTGGCGACACGGATTGACCGGCCTCGACCCCCCTGCCCCCCGGCTCAAGGCTCTCTTCGAGGTCGCCGGCGGCCATGAGCACGCCGGCCTCGACTACCAGCGCTGCCTGGACGCCGGGATCCGTGTCGGATCCTGCGCCCCGGCCTTCGGGGGACGTCGTGGCCGAGATGGCTCTGTCCCTCGCCCTGGCCTCGACCCGCGGTGTCGTCCACGCCAGTCGGCAGATGGGCCGGCGGACCGAGCGCTGGCTACACGACGGCAATCGCCACAACGTCACCCTGCTCGGGGCCACGGTCGGCTTCATCGGCTGTGGTGGCATCTCCCGCAGCCTGCAGCGCCTGCTCGAACCGTTCGCAACGTCGATCCTCGGCTATGACCCACCGCTTCCAGCTTCGGTGCTCACCGACCGCCAGATCCGGCCATCGAGCCTCGAGACGATGTTCGACGAGGCCAGTGTCATCTTCGTTCTGGCCGTGCCGACGCCCGACAACGATTCCGAGCGGCCATCGATGTCTACCCGACCGAGCCCCTCGATCGAGAGAGCCCGCTGCGCGATCTCGACGCCGTGATCACCACGCCTCACATCGCCGGTGCCCTGCCGGAAGCGCTGCGCCAGATCGGCCGACGACTGGTGGCCGACCTGCGCTCGATCGCCGAGCACGAAACGCCCCGAGCGCTGCAGTACCTCACTCACCACAACCTGGCCGGTC
>JAHELU010000266.1 GCA_024644005.1 Acidimicrobiales bacterium
TCACCGTGGCCGCATCGCCGTCGACGACCTCGCCCAGATGGGCCAGAACCGCAGGCAGCCCGCCGGAGTAGAAGAAGTCCTCCATCAGGTAGTCGCCGGACGGCTTCAGGTTCACCAGCAGCGGCGAGTCGTGGGAGAGCCGGTCGAAGTCGTCCAGCGACAGCTCGACGCCCAGCCGCCCGGCGATGGCCAGCAGGTGGACGACGGCGTTCGTCGATCCGCCGATGGCGGCCAGGACCCGGATCGCGTTCTCGAAGCTCGATCTGGTCAGGACCTTCGACATCGTCAGCCCCTCACGGACCATGTCCACCACCCGTCGCCCGGCGAGGTGGGCCAGGCGGAGCCGCCGGGAGTCGGCGGCCGGTATGGCACCGTTGGTCGGCAGCGCGATGCCGAGGGCTTCGGACATGCAGGCCATCGTCGACGCCGTGCCCATCGTGTTGCAGGTCCCCCAACTCCTGGTCATGCAGCTCTCGAGCTCGGTGAAGTCGTCCATCGGCATCACCCCGGCCCGCACGTCGGCGGTGAACCGGAACAGGTCCGTGCCCGAGCCGATCTCCCGGCCCCGGTAGTGGCCATTCAGCATCGGGCCTCCGGACACCATGATCGTCGGCAGGTCGACCGATGCGGCCCCCATCAGCTGCGCCGGGGTCGTCTTGTCGCAGCCGCCGAGGAGCACGACCCCGTCGATCGGGTTGCCCCGGATCGACTCCTCGACGTCCATGGACATGAGGTTGCGCAACAGCATGGCGGTCGGCCGGATCTGGGTCTCGCCGAGCGATGTGGTCGGGAACACCAGCGGCACGCCGCCGGCCTCCCACACCCCTCGCTTCACGTGCTCGGCCACGTCCATCAGGTGCCCGTTGCACGGCGTCAGGTCCGACCACGACGATGCGATACCGATCATGGGACGACCGTCGAAGGCGTCGTCCGGGAGGCCTCGTTTCATCCAGCTGCGGTGACCGAACCCGCCCAGCGGGCGGCCGTACCAGTCCTGGGAGCGGAGCTGCGCATCTGATCCGGTCGAGGTGCTCGGTGTCGGTTCCGCAGCCATCGTTCCCCCTGGCGTGTCGATCGATCTGCGCCGAGCTTAGGTCTGGCCGAACCGCCCGTTCGAGCCCGCCCGCCCGGCGGCGCGCCCGCCGGGCGGGTTCCTCTCGGTATCATGTGGCCGTGAGACCCCGCTCTCTGACCACCGCGGCGGCTCTCCTCACGCTCCTGGTGGCAGGTTGTGGTGACGACGTGGTCGCTCCGAGCGTGGCGGACACCGCTCAGACTGCGACCGTCGCCGATGCCGAATCGTCGACGAGCCGGTCGTCGGCGACGCAGGTCGAGACCACCCCCAGCGTTGTCCCGTCCACCTCGTCGTCCATCACCGGCGAGACGACGCCATCGGTAGCGGGCACCTCGCCCACCACGCCGGCCGGACCCGGCGGCGGCTCGCCGGTCGATCTGCGGGTCAGGGTGGAGATTCGACCAGGCCAGACCGAGCCTGCGCCGGTGGCGGCCGAGCTGATGGATCAGATCGAGTCCACGGAGGGCGTTGCCGTCGCCCAGCCTCGGGTCTCCGGGCGAGTCGAGCTGGAGGGGCCGGACGGCGACCCCGTCGAAGGGGTCGGCCCGACGGTGGCGGCCAACCTGACCGATCGAGCGATGTTCGTGAACGGCCGAGCTCCCGCCGGCTCGACCGAGTTCGCAGTCGATGCGTCGACGGCCAGGTCCGCCTCGCTCGTCATCGGCCGCACCTACCAGATCCGCTTCGCCCAGCACTCGATGCGGATGGTCCTGGTCGGCACGTTCGAGCTCGACGCCGGCCGGAGCGATGTCCCTCTCGTGGCCTTCGACGACGAGACGGCCCTCCGGCTGCTCAACGACGGTGTCGGCTACGACGAGGTCGCCATCACGGTCGCAGTCGGCGAGGACCGGGACGAGGTCGCCATCCGATTGATCGAGGCGCTCCCCGACACGATGGAGGTGCTCCCCGGCGACGGGGCGCAGCCGGCGGCCATGCCTTCGACAGCGCCGCCGGCAGCCCCTTCGACCGCGCGGAGCGGCTCCGTCCCGTCCTCGGACGCGGTCGCCCCCAGCCAGCGGGTCCCCCGGGGTCCCGATGCCACCACCGGCACCTCGCTCGATTAGCCACCTGTGCCGTGATCTCCGAGGAGGACGTCCGCCGCCTGGCCCTGGAGCTGCCAGCCCACTACGCCGGCCACCCGATCGTGCTGGTGCGATTGGACGCCGTCGACCTCGACGAGGCGGAGGAGCTGATCATCGAGTCCTGGCGCCAGCGGGCCCCGAAGCCCGTTGTCAGACGGTGGGACAGCGAGCACGAGTAGACTCCGATCGGAGCGGGAACGGCAGGGAGCGAGTAGTGGTCGACCCTGTAGGGAAGGCTGTGTGAGAATGGCGATCGTCAGACCGGGGATCTACCTCGAGGACAACCCTCCGGCGCGGAGCCAGTTCAGGGTCGGTCGGCGCGATCCGGTCAAGCCGGTCATCGTCGTGCACACCGCCGAGAGCGGGACGGACCCGTCCGGTCCTGACCCGAAGGCCGAGAACGTCGCCAGGTTCATCCAGAGGCGGGCCGACGCCGGCTCCTATCACCTGGTCGGCGATTCCGACTCGATCATCCAGCTCGTCAAGTTCGAGAACGAGGCGTTCCAGGATCGAACCGGCAGCAACCGATGGGCCATCGGCATCTCCCTGGCGATGAACGCCGGCGACTGGCCGGGCCTCGGTGCCGAGCGTCGCGACGAGCTGGTCGCCACTGCGGCCCAGATGGCGGCGATCACCGCCCGGTGGCTCGACGACCGAGGCATCGGGCTGCCGGCCGCCAAGCTGCTCACCAAGAGCGAGAGCGATCGGGCGGACGCCTCGGGCTTCATCTCCCATGCCCGGCGTGATCCGTCCCGCCGATCGGACCCCGGGGCCGGCTTCCCCTGGTCGGAGTTCTTCCGCCGCTACCAGCAGTTCCTGTCCGACAACGGTCGCCAACCCGACCGCGAAACGCTGATCCGTCAGCTGCAGAGCCTGGTTGGCACCGCCCCGGACGGCATCGTGGGTCCGAACACGATCGCGGCCTTCAACCGCAACTGGCTGGGCCGTGATGCGTCATTCGACGACTCGGTGGCCGATACCTTCACGAACAACCCGCGGGTGGTGGAGTGGGTCCAGATGAGAATCAACACGAAGGACGGCTTCTCGCTCGTGATCGACGGTGACTTCGGACCGGCGACCGAGGCCGCGGTCAAGACCTTCATCGGTCGAGGCGGTGTCGTCACCGCGGAGTCCTTCCTGATCCTGGTGGAGCCCTGACAGCCATGGCCGAGAACACGTTCACCAAGCCGACGCCGGGCGAGACCCTGGACGGCGCCATCCAGATCTTCGAATGGGAGCTCGGCGGCATACCGGTCGAGTTCGCCTGGTTGTACGTAGGCTCGCAGCTCGGCGGATCGGAGTACGCCGCGAGACAGGTCGGTGCCGCCACGGTCACCTCCATCGGCCACCTGCCGACCGATGGGTCGGCGGTGTTCGTCCGGCTCTGGTACAGGACCGGCGGCCAGTGGCTGTTCTTCGACGAGCGGTACATCGCCGCCAGCTCGTCGTCGCTGCCGTTCATCGTCGAGCCGACGCCAGGGGCCACGCTGGCGGGCAGGAACCAGACGTTCAGCTGGGACTTCGACGGCGGGGCCGTGGACAGCTCGTGGCTCTATGTCGGCTCGAGCACCGGTGGATCCGACATCGTGGCAACGCCCACCGGGACCTCGACGTCGACCACGATCAGCGGTCTGCCCACCGACGGGCGGACCGTGCACACTCGGCTCTACTTCAAGATCGGTGGGGCCTGGTACTACGTCGACGACACCTTCGTCGCGGCCATGGTGCCACGGCCGACCCGGGACGAGCTCACACGGGAGCTGCAGGGACTGGTCGGCGTGACCCAGGACGGCATCGTCGGTCCGAACACCAGGGCCGCCCTCAATCGGAACTGGCTCGGCCGTGTCGACGGCTTCGATCCGTCGTTCGCCGAGCGCTTCACCAACGGGCCGGACGTCGTCCGCTGGGTCCAGCGCCGCATCAACACCAGAACGGGCAGCGAGCTCGACCTCGACGGGCAGTACGGCCCCTCGACCGAGTCTGCTGTGGCAGACGAGCTGGGAAAGAGCGGCGTCGTCGCCGCCGAGTCGTTCGTGGCCCTGCTCGATCCCTGATGGCTGAGCAGGGATCGAGCCGAGCGGTGACCTGATCGAACGCGAACCCAGTCGAACAGGAACCTAGTGAACAGGAACCTAGTCGAACAGGAACTCGACCCGGCGGTTGAGGGCTCGGCCCTCGGCGGTGTCGTTCGAGGCCAA
>JAHELU010000267.1 GCA_024644005.1 Acidimicrobiales bacterium
GGGTCGGGTCGAAACCGACGGCCTAGGTGGGCGCCGGGTGGTCATCGAGACGTCCGCCGTCGTCGCCGGTCCGATCGGTTCCTGGACGCTGACCGCAACGGGGTCGGCCCCCGTCGAGCGGTTTCGGCCCCAAGGTGGCTGAGCGGCGTGGTGACCGACGGGTCGAGGCTGAGCAGGGGTCCGCCGGGGTGGGGCTGGCGATGGGCGCGTTCTGCCAGCTCCTGATGCTCCTCCTCGCGGTCGGTGCGCTCCGGTTGACCGCGGCGAGCGGGGAGGTGTCGGCCGCAGCCCGGGCCGGGGCCAGGGCTGCTGCGGCGGCCGGTGATCCGGTCGCCGGCCGGCTGGCCGCGGAGGCGGTCGTCGGGGAGGTGCTGGCCGACCGGGCGATCGCCTGCCGTCGGCTCACGGTCGACACGTCGGTCATCCGGCTGTCCGGCTCGGTCCCGGATGCAGGAGCTGGACCCGGTGTCGGACCCGACCCTGGCATCGGTCCCCGACCCCTCGCCGTCGAGGTCCGCGTCAGCTGCCTGGTCGATCTCGGCGATGTGGGCCTCGTCGGCCTGCCAGGATCACACACGGCGACCAGGTCGGCCCGGGATGTGCTCGACGTGTTCCGGGGTGGTTCCCGAGGTGGCCGGTGAGCGCCGGTCGGACCGGTGCCCGTCGCTCGAGGATCAGACGTGATCGCGGCGACGTCATGCTGTGGGTGGTGGTGAGCACGCCCTTCCTGCTGGTCGGGATCGCGGCGTTGACGTCGGCGTCCCAGCACTGGGAGATGCGTCGGGAGGTCCAGGCGATCGCAGCGGCCGCAGCCAGGGCCGGTGCCCAGGCCGACGGCGAGCTGCTTCGGGTCCCGGTCGACCGCCGAACGCCGTCGATGCTGGCCGCAGCCGATCGGCGGGCCGAGCAGCGGGCCAGGGCGGTGGTGGCGGCCGATGATCGGGCCGTCGATGCCGATGCGAAGGTCGTCACGGTCGAGATCGTCGACGACGAGGTGACCGTCGAGGTCGTGGCCCGGATCCGCTACGTGCTGGCGGTGCCGGGCATGCCGATGATGGTCCGAGGTCGGGCCTCCGCCGTGTCGATCGAGGCCGTCCGAGCCGAGGACCGGCCCGGGAGCACCGACGGGTGGGGCCTCGGTGATGAGGTCGCGCCGGCCCGTTGACGGGTGGGGGCCTCGGTGATACGTCGCGCCGGCCCGTTGACGTGCTCCGCCGGGAGTTGGGGGAGGTCGGGGCACGTCAACGGGCCTGGCCGCTGCGTCGGACTCCGGCCCACAGGGTTGGGGGCAGGCCGTGACGGACGCAGCATCTGGGCCGGTGGCTGTGGAGGCAGCGACAGCGACCCAGGCGAGCGAAACGCATGCCAGCGGCTCGCGATCCGGCGCCGATGGCCCGGCCGCCGGTACCTCGGACCTCGGTGGAGGTCGTTTCCGGCACCAACTGCGGGTATCGGGCCGATCCGCCGGTCCGGGCATCGCTGCGGATGCCCATTGCCGCCTACAGGATAGGGGTCGCCTCCCGGAGCTCGCCGCTTGGCGAGACTCCGGGAGGCAACACGCCTACGTCGCCCTTAGAGCAGGGGACTGCGCCTGTGACGCGTCAACGTTCCGGCTCCGGCTAGCGCCGTCTCCGACGCCGCTGGGCGTCGATCTTCCTTGCCGACTTGACCACGGTGTTCAACCGTTGCCCAAGCTGTTCATGACTGAGGGCAGCGTCCAGGTTGAGCTCTGGCGCAAGTGCCTCGAGGATGGCACTCACGCTGACTCCCTGTTCAGCGGCGAATCCATGCCAGTGATCGTGAGCATCGTCGCTCACGTAGGCATGGAGGGCTTTCCGACCATTGTCATCAGACATCAAGGGGTCACCTTTGTTTTCTAAGTGCGGCGGTTTACCGACTCCCCACCGGGCGCAGTAGGGACCAAGCTTTGCAAGAGAATGCGGCGGTGCTTGTGTGCTCCTGCCCCCAGGCATCGAGTCAGCGGATTGAACAGTAGCGGCCCGTTGGTGCAATCTCAAGTCCCAATCTTGAGAATAGTCAGCGCACCATCTGCTCGATTGGTTCTCGATGCACAAGGGCGACGCGCCACGTGCCGATCGGCCACCGAGCCGGCAGGGACGGCTGACTCGCCGGGGACTGCTGTGCCGCGATCAGGTGCGGTGCGACGTCGTCGAGCAGGGCGGTGACGGCCGACGCAGGGGGGCGCAGGATCCCGGCCATCGCGAGATCGCGCTCCAGCATGCTGCAGAAGGGGCAGCCGGGTCGCCAGTGAGCTCGACGGCCTCGGCCGGTTGGGATGATCGTTCTGCCGTGTCGTCGGTCTTGTCGTCGGTGTCGTCGGTCATGTCGTCGGTCTTGTCGTCGGTCATGCCCGGATCCTCGATTCTCGGCGCCGGCCTGGCGCTCGGGCGCGACCCGCTGTGCAACCGGCTCGCGGGCCCGGCTGTTCCAGGCCACCGGTCGCCCGTAGGGTCACGCCGGCCGCGACGGCCTCGGCCGGTCACGACCCCACAGGTCGGGCGACGCGAACAGCGGGCCGATCTGGGTGCTGGCCATCGTGCCGACCACCCGACCGGCCATCGGCTCGTGGACGACGACCAGGACGTCGTCCGGCTGGTCGAGGCGGCGCAGCACGTCGTCGAGCGGCTCGTTCAGCCATGCCCGGGCCACCGCCGGGGTCGGCTGCATCAGCTCGGAGACGGTGGTCCAGCTGCGGTCGGGATCGGTCAGCGATGCCCCGGTTGCCGGCACCACGTACCCGATCGGATCGGGTGACCACCGAACGACAGGAAACGCCACGCCGTCGCGTTCGGTGCCGGCGAACGACTGCAGCTGTGCCACCGTGAGGGAGTCGGAGACGGGCGGCGGGTCGCTGATCATGACGTCCTGCGGCGTCGTGCGTTGGAGCCGACGGCGGATGGTGGCAGTCCCGATCTCGTCCCTCGCCCCGTTGAACAGGAAGAGCCCGACCACCAGCGTCACCGCCCCCTGCCAGCCGCTGACCAACAGTTGGAAGAGGCCGACCGTGCCGACGATCCCGCCCAGGACCAGCCCGGCTCGACCCGAGATGATCCTCGCCAGCTCGGCGTCCTGCAACCGCTTCCAGAGGGCGGCGGTGAGCACCCGCCCACCGTCGAGCGGTGCGGCCGGGAATAGGTTCAGCAACGCCAGCACGATGTTGACGCCGGCCAGCCAGGCCATCGCACCGATGAGCAGGCTGCCGCCCGCCTCGAGTCGATAGGCGGTCCAGGTCACCAGGCCGATCAGGCCACCGAGCGAGAGGTTCACCACGGGTCCTGCTGCGGCGATGACGAACTCCGCCCTCGGGGTCGGGGCTTGGCGTTCGAGCTGGGCGTGGCCCCCGAGCAGCGAGAGGGCGATGCCGCGGACGCCGACCCCCTGGCGGCGCGCCAGGGTGGCGTGGCCGAGCTCGTGGGCGAGGATCGATGCGAGGAACGCCGCCACCGTGGCGGTGGCGACGGCGATCCTGGCGGTCAGTGTCGCGTCCGGATCGAGTCTCGCGAAGCCCTGGGTGCTCAGGCTGAAGATGAAGAGGCCGGCCAGGACGAGGAGCCCTCCGTTGACCGAGATCGGTATCCCGGCGATGCGGGCGACTCGCAGGCTACGTCCCATCCCTCCATTGTGGCCCGCCGGCGATCAGGGACGAAGTCGGGCGAAGAACGTCGAGCGGCCCTGGGGGCGGCTCGAGTGCCCGGGCTCGCGCAGCTCGCGGGCAGACCGATGAGGCCACCGCCGTCGAGCACGAGCCGCTGGCCGGTGATCCAGGCGCCCGAGTCGGCGGCCAGGTACAGCGCCGCCGTGGCGATGTCGTCGGCTCCCCCAGCCGTTCCGCCGCCTCGGCATCACCCCGGCGAAGGCGGCGGCGATCGCCGTGCCGATGCCCCGCGATCCGCCGGTGACCAGGGCCGTCTCGTGCTCGAGTGTCAGCTCCATCCGCCGAACCTGGGCCGCCCGTCACGACGATCACAGCCGACGGCCCGGCTGGCATCGCCTTCGAAGTCCTCAATGACCCGCGCCAATCGACCGTTGGAAGGATGTGAAAGGGCAGCGAGGCGTGGGATACCCAGCCATAGTCCTCCTGGTCGGCGCCATCGTCGCCGTGACTTGGGTGATCGTCCTCGACTACGTCTACCGGCTCTCGGTGGTCGTCCTCATCCAGACCCTGACCGCCGGCATGCTGGGCGCGGCCGCCGGCGCGGTGGCGGCGCTCGTGCTGATGCTGGTGGCGAAACCGGACCAGCGACGGCTCGATCAGGTGGCTCACGATGCCCGTCATGACGCCCTGACCGGGTTGCCGAACCGGGCCGAGCTGTTCCGGTTGCTCGACGAGTCGA
>JAHELU010000268.1 GCA_024644005.1 Acidimicrobiales bacterium
GGAGCCCGTCCACCCCTCGATCGAGCCAGAACCGGATGACGGCCTCGAACTCGGATCGAACCTCGGGGTTGTCCCAGTTCAGATCCGGCTGCTCCGGGGCGAAGAGGTGGAGGTACCACTGCCCGTCCGCAAGCCTGGTCCAGGCTGGTCCGCCGAAGACGCTGGTCCAGTCGTTCGGCGGCTCGTCCCCTCCCTCACCTCGCCCGTCCATGATGTGGTACCGGTCCCTGACCGGATCTCCCTGCGGGGCGGCCTGCGCCTCCTCGAACCAGGCATGCCGCTCCGAGGTGTGGTTTGGAACCACGTCCGCTATGACCCGCATACCGTGGTCGTGGGCCTCTGCGATCAGCTTCTCGGCTTCCTCGAGCGAACCGTAGCGGGGCTCGATCCGCCGGTAGTCGGCCACGTCGTAGCCACCATCGGCCAGGGGTGACTCGTACCAGGGGTTGACCCAGATCGCATCGACGCCGAGCCGCTGCAGGTACGGCAATCGTGACCGGAGACCGTTGATGTCGCCGGTGCCGTCGCCGTCGGCGTCGGCGAACGAGCGAATGTAGACCTGGTAGACAACGCCGTGTCGCCACCAGGGCACGTCGGTCACTGGCTGTCCTGAGTCCATCGACTGAGACGCTACCGGTCGTCGGTGCCGGTTCGGGCCGGTGTCGCCCCAGGCATGGACGGCGGCACACTGGGAAGGTGCCCGAAGGAGACACCATTCACCGAGCGGCCACCCGGCTCCGGCCGGTGCTCGCCGGGAAGACCGTGGCGTCGTTCACCGGTACCCGGCTGTCGGGCCCCACCCCCGGCCCCGGGACCACCATCCGTGACGTCGAGGCGAGGGGCAAGTACCTCCTCGTGCACTTCGACGACGGGCTGACCCTCGAGACCCACATGAAGATGTCCGGTAGCTGGCACATCTACCGCCTGGGCGAGCGTTGGCGGCGAAGTCCGGGAGCGGCCCGGGCGGTTATCGAGACCGACGAGGGCTGGGTGGCCGTGTGCTTCTCGGCTCCCCACGTGAGGTTGACCCGGGAGCCCGACGGTCCGGGCCATCTCGGTCCCGACCTGTGCCGCCCCGACGCCGACCTCGACGAGGCGGTCCGCCGGTTCTCGCTCAGCGAGCCAGACCGTCCCCTGGCCGATGTGTTGCTCGATCAGCGGGTCTGCTGCGGGGTGGGCAACGTCTACAAGAGCGAGGTGCTGTTCGCCTGCGGCCACCATCCCCTCACGCCGGTCGGCCGGGTCGACGAGCGACAACGGACGGACCTCGTCGCAACGGCCCATCGGCTGCTGCGACGGAACCTCGACGGTGGATCGAGGACGACGGTGACGGTCGGGGGCCGGGACGGCCTGGCGGTCTACGGGCGGCGAGGCCGGCCCTGCATCACCTGCGGCGAGCCGATCGCCTACCGCGTGCACGGCCGGCACGCTCGCAGCTCGTACTGGTGCCCGACCTGCCAGCCCGACCCGACCGACATCCGACGGTAGGCACAGGCGCAGCGACGGGCCGATGTAGGGTCCCGGCCCTATTGCCCGGGTATTCGCCAGGTGGCTAACTGAGTGGACGCAGAGACGGGGCAGAAGGGCTATCTCCCTGTCGTGACGCAACCGGGTGAACCCGGTTCCCGGTCATCGCAGCCCTGCGGGCAGCTGCGATGACCGGTATCTCCGCACACAGCGCGACCTCCTCCCCGGGGTCGTGTTGTGCGCGCCGGAGCCGCCTCGCGAGCGAGGCCCTCGGGCGGCCCGGTATCGGACGGCAGTAGGCTGCACTGGTGATCATCCGGCCATTGCACCCGACCGCCCGGATCCAGGCGGCGGCGTAATCCGTGTTCTGCAGATCCTGTGGTACCGAGCTGGCGCCGGGGGCCAGGTTCTGCTCGAACTGTGGTGCTTCACAGACCAGGGTCGAGGAGGAGCGTCGGATCGTCACCGCGCTGTTCGCCGACATCGTCGGGTTCACCGCTCTGGCGGAGCGTCGGGACCCCGAAGAGGTCAAGCACGTGGTCGACCGGACATTCGCCGAGCTGTCCGGGGACATCACCACGTTCGGCGGCGTCGTCGACAAGATCGTCGGCGATCAGATCGTCGCCCTCTTCGGTGCCCCGATCGCCCATTCCGACGACGCAGAGCGAGCCGTGCGGGCCGGTCTCCGCATGCAGTCGACGGTTCGCGAGCTCGATACCGACCTCGGCCTCACCGTGACGATCAGGGTGGGGATCAACACCGGCGAGGTCCTGGTCGGCAGCACGACCGCCGGTGGCGACTACACGGCCATGGGCGATGTGATGAACTCGGCGTCCCGGCTCCAGGAGATGGCCCAGTCGGGTCAGGTCGTGGTCGGCGACTCCACGAGGCGGGCCACCGGTGACGCCATCCGCTACGAGTCCCTCGGCTCCCTGCCGACCCGGGGGCGGGATGATCCGCTCGATGCGTGGCTTGCCGTGGAGAGCACACGGCCTCCGGGGGCCAGGCGGCGCAAGGCCGAGCTGTTCGTCGGCCGCGAACGGGAACTGGCCTTTCTCGAGGCCCAGGCCATGATGGCGATCGACCTGAGGGCGGCCCAGCTCAGCGTCGTGCTCGGCGAAGCGGGCATGGGCAAGAGCCGGCTGATCGAGGAGACATCCAATCGACTGGCCGACCAGGTCGACCTGGTCGTGGTGGAGGGGCAGTGCGTCGCCTACGGCGAGGCCAACGTCTGGTGGCCGATCGGCGAAGTGCTACGAGACCTGTTCCACATCGATCCCGAGTCGAGCAGGGGGGTCACCGAGTCGCGCCTGCTGGCGGCGTTGAGCGATCGCTTCGGCCAGGGCAATCCAGAGGTTGCCAGGTGGTCGACCGCCCTGCTGCACGTGCTCGGCCACGAGACTCCTCTGCGCCGGGGCGACCGGAACCGCAACCGGGCCGAGGTGGCCCTGGCCGTCACCAGCGTCCTCGAGCACGAGCTCCGCCAGCACGCGCTGGTGCTGGTGCTGACCGACATGCACTGGGCCGCCGAAGCGGTCTGGACCCTGCTGGAGCACGTGCTCAACGAGCTGGCCAGGACCAGGCTCTTCGTCATGGTGTCGGCTCAGAACCTGGACTCGGCACACGTCTTCGGCAATCGCCACGGCACGTCGGTCGTTCGGCTCGGACCGCTCGGGCAGCACGCAGCGCTCCGCCTCCTCGACGAGCTGGGCACCTCCCTCCCCGCCGCCTCGGCCACCGAGATGGTGTCGAGGAGCGGCGGCAATCCCTACTTCCTCGAGGAGCTGGCCGAGCTGGTGCTCGACGGTGGTGGCGGACGAGCGGGCAACGGGTCGCGGTCGTCTGGCGAGGCGAGGCCGAATCTCGATCAGCTGCCGGTGACGCTGCGGGGCATCGTCGCCGCCAGGCTCGACTCGCTCCAGCCCGGAGAGCGAGCGCTCATAGAGGACGCCTCCGTGCTCGGTCGAACCGGATCGGTGGTGGGCCTCGCCACCCTCGCCAAGGAGGGTCGAGGTGTCGACGACATCACGGACAGCCTGGCCGGTCTCGTGGCCCAGGACCTCCTGGCGGTCAACGGCCCCCGCTACGAGTTCCAATCCGATCTGCTGCGGGACGTGGCCTACGGGACGTTGACCAAGACGGTGCGGGCCCATCGTCACCTCGGGATCGCCAACTATCTCGCGAGCACCCAGAGCGGCCCGATCCGCAACTCGGTGGTCGTCGCCATCGCCGACCACTACCGGGCGGCAGCGCAGCTGGTCAACGAGGTCGCATACATCCCCGGGCTGGACCGGGCGGAGGTGGTCACCCAGGCGGTGCACTGGCTGGCCGAGGCGGGGAACCGGGCCCTGGAGATCGGGGAACCGGCGGAGGCCGAGCGGTGGTTCGACCACGGCGTCGCCCTGGCCACCGACGACGACAGCCTCGTTCGGTTCCTCTACGGCAGGGCCAAGGCCCGCTCCGAGATCCACGAGATCGCCGGGGCCCGCGCCGATCTGGACCGGCTCGATCCGCTGCTGAGCCAGGACCCGATCATGGCTGCGAAGTCCCTGGTCATCCGGGGCGACGTCGACCGCAAGGCGGGCGATCTCGACAGGGCGGCAGGCGAGCTGCGGGAGGCCGCCGATCGTCTGGCCGTGCTCGAGGTCCCGGACGAGCAGGCCCTGGCCCTCCGCTTGCTCGGCATGACGGAGATCGATCGTGGAGACGACTCGCTGGCCCGCCAGGCCCTGACATCGTCGAGGACGGTGGCAGCCAGGGCCGGCGACCGCCGCAGCGAGGCCTGGGCCCTGCAGAGCCTGGCCTGGCACGCCTTCGTACGGGGGCAGGTCCGCGCTGCCGAGAACCTGGTCGGCCAGGCCATGGACATCTTCGCCGAGCTCG
>JAHELU010000097.1:0-6173 GCA_024644005.1 Acidimicrobiales bacterium
GGTTGCCGGCCGGCCGGGCCGTCGATGGCGGCCGTCAGGGCAGTCCGGCTCGAGTCGTCACCGTTCTCGTCCGGAAGTCGGATCATGTCCGATTCCGCCACCGGCCAACGGCTGAGGACGGCGTTGCCGAACCGTTGTGGTCGACCCTCGGCGTCGGTGGTCCGGGCGACGTGGAAGCCGAGCGCAGCGGCCAGCTCGACGGCCTGATCGGGCCCGTCCTCGTCGGCCCAGACCTCCTGCAGCAGCACGACATCTGGCTCGACCCGCTCCAGCTCTGCCAGGATCGCCGACTGTCGCTGCTCCCAGGGACCGAACTTCCACCACAGGTTCCAGGTCACGACACGCACCATCCGATGGTGGCAGGTCGCTGACCGGTTTCAACCGATGGTCCGGCTTGCTGGGAGCGGGACCGGGTCGGCGCTGGTGACGGACGGCACAGGCTCCACATTTGACCGATCGCTCAGTTTCGGCCAGTTTCACTGTTAGCCTTTAGGGGTAGGTGCACCGAAATGAATCGCTCCCCCTCTGCGGTTCAGCCCCCCACAACCGCACAGGCCAACGGCGGCCGACTCGATCGTCGCTTCAGCCACCCGCCCGTCGATCGCAGTCCCACCGGGCGGGTCAGGTACCAGAGGAGTTGGAATGGACACCGAATTCGCCCTACACCCGAAGACCGACACCAGCTGGGCCGAACACGGGATCTGCAAGGGGCTGACCCACGTGTTCTTCGGGCCCGCGGCTGAGCGGCCGGAGCGTCGGGTCGAGCGCGAAGCGATCGCCGCGTCCTACTGCCTGTCGTGCCCGGTCATGCTCGAGTGCAGGGAGACCGCTCGACTCAACCGGGAGCATGGCTTCTGGGGCTGCGAGAACGACGAGGAGCGGGCGGCCGCCGGCTATGCGCCCCGCTCACCGAGCCGCCGGGCGGTCATCCAGGCTCGGGACGAGGCAAAGCGGAGGAAGCGAGAGCTCCAGCCCAATTGAGCTCGAAACCCTTCGAGGCGATCCTCCTGCTGTCGTTCGGCGGGCCCGAGGGCCCAGACGACGTCATGCCGTTCCTCCGCAACGTGACCCGGGGCCGCAACGTACCGGACGATCGCCTGGCCGTGGTGGCCCGCCAGTACGAGCTGTTCGGCGGACGCTCCCCCATCAACGACCAGTGCCGGGCGCTGCTCGCGGCGCTCGGATCGGAGCTCGAGGCCAACGACATCGATCTGCCGCTCTACTGGGGCAACCGGAACTGGAAGCCCTATCTGACCGACACGGTGGCCGAGATGACCGCTGATGGGGTCGCACGGGCCCTCGTCTTCGTCACGTCGGCCTTCGGCTCGTTCTCCGGCTGCCGCCAGTACCGCCAGGACCTCGAGGGCGCGAGGGAGCGGGCCGGGCCGGCGGCGCCGACACTGCAGAAGCTGCGCCTGTTCTACAACCATCCCGGCTTCATCGAGCCGATGGCGGCGAACCTGCGGTCCACCATCCCCGATTCGAGCGCCGTCGCTGCGCCCCGGCCGCTCGACCCCGCCCACCGGTTCGTGTTCACCGCCCACTCGATCCCGCTCGCCATGGCCAGCGCCTGCTCCTACACCGATCAGCTCTCCGAGGCTGCCGGACTGACCATGGCCGCCGCCGGTCTGGCCGACCACCCCTTCGATGTCGTGTATCAGAGCCGGAGCGGACCGCCGACCGTTGCCTGGCTGGAGCCGGACATCAACGACCACCTGTCCGAGCTGGCTGCTGGTGGCGTGACATCGGTGACCGTGGTTCCGATAGGTTTCGTCAGCGACCACATGGAGGTCCTGTTCGATCTGGACACCCAAGCCGCAGCAACGGCCGACGAGCTGGGCATCGGTCTCACCCGCGTGCCGACGGTCGGTACCGCCCCCCGGTACGTCACGATGGTGCGGGAACTGATCGAGGAGCAGCTGCACGCCGCACCTCGGCTGTACCTCGGCTCGGACGGGCCGTGGCCGGACGACTGCCCGGCTACCGACCACTGCATACCGGCTGGCCGGCCGTAGCGGACCACTTGGACACGGAACGATCGGGACACTGGGACACCGGGATCATCGCTGGGCCCGGTCTCGCTCCCAACGGGCGATGACCTCACCCATCGGGGTCGAGGGAGGGCCCATGGCGAAGGGCCAGAGCTCGCGTGCGATGGCCTGCCAGTTCGCCCTGGCCTCGAGCTGGGCGAACAGGCCCATGAGACCGAGCGTTATGCGCTGGACCACCACGAACGCAGGGGGGACGTTCAGCTGCCGCATCAGCTCGCGGTGGGGGCCGTCGGTGTCGAACAGGTGGGTGACGCCGGCTGCAGCGTAGTCCGCGTCGATCAGGGTCACCTCGTCGTGCAGGACGTACCGGTAGTAGTAGCTGAAGTACTCCTCGACCAGCTCGTCGTCGAACGGCGCCCCGGGGCGGAGGATCCCGTTCTCCTCGATCAAGGCTCTGAACGCCACCGGGTCACGGTTGATGACCATCTCGATTATCAGGTCCTGGAACAACTTCGTCTCGGCGGGATCGAATCGCTTGACCAACCCGAAGTCGAGGAACGTGACCCTGCCTCCCTCGTTGAACAAGTAGTTACCGGGATGGGGGTCGCCGTTGAAGGCCTGGAGCTGGTATATCGCTCCGAACGAGAAGCGGAAGAGCGTCTCGGCGGCCAGGTTGCGCTCCTCCTCCGGCCACCCGACCACCTCGTCGAATCTGGCCCCGGTGGCCAGCTCCGTGGTGAGGACCTGGCTCGTCGAATAGCGATCGATCACCGCAGGGACGTGGGCGAAGGGATGACCGGCGAAGTGGGCGGCGAACCGTCGCTGGTTGGCGGCTTCGAGTTCGTAGTCGAGCTCCTCGTGCAGCCTGCTCTTGATCTCCTCGACGATCGGAGCGGGCTCGACGCCGGGGAACATGGCGGCGAGCAGGCCGAACAGCCACCCGGCGTTGCCGAGATCGGCCGCCACCGCCGCGGCGACACCGGGGTACTGGACCTTCACGGCCACGGCTACACCCTCCGTGGTGATCGCCCGATGGACCTGGCCGATCGAGGCCGCCGCGATGGGAACCGGGTCCCACTCGAGGAAGAGCTCGTCCGGTGCCGCGCCGAGGTTGGCCTCGATCTGCTCCGCTGCGAGATCGGCCGACATCGGCGGGGCGTCGCTCTGCAGCGAGGCCAGGGTCTGGCGGACCGGGTCGGGTAGGCCCGTGTCCAGGTAGCTGGCCATCTGCCCGACCTTCATCATCGCCCCCTTCATGTTGCCGAGCTCCCGGGTCACGTCCTCGGCGGTCCTGAGCTGGAACTGGCTGTCGAGCTCGTCTCGTCGCTCGACCGAGGCGAAGGTCTTCCTCGCCCGGTGGAGGGCATAGCGACTACCGCCCCTCGCCCCCAGCCTGGCCAGCCGGAGATTGCGATGGAACAGCCGGTGACCGGAGACGGGCGCGCCGTGGCCCCGGTTCGACCGGAGACGACGGCCGATCGACCACAGCACGGCGACCAGCGTCACGGCGACCAGGACCCTACGGAGCAATGGGTGACTCATGATTGGGGGTGGTATCACCTCGGTCGTCGCGAGCTCGGCCGGTCGGCGAGCAGGGCCCAGCCCAGGGTAGGGCGGTCCCACCGCCGGGGGACCACCCGGAGAGCGGTTCGGCGAGACCCGGACCGATCAGCGGTCGGGTCCACTACCCTCTCGGCCATGGTCGGCCGCCGGTTGAACGACGCCGAGATCTCGTCCTACGACGTCGTGGCACCGGCTGTCGCCCGGCGGGTCAGGGTGTACCGAGTTCCGCTCATCCCCGGTGGCTACGCCGGCATGACCCTCGGCCGGCACGTCCTGCTGGCCAGGGACGTCGCCGCCGACGGCAACAGCGCGCTGATGGCCCACGAGCTCGTCCACGCCAGGCAGTGGCACGACCTCGGGGCGATCGGCTTCTCGGCCCGCTATCTCGGATCGTTCGGTCGGAACCTGGCTCGCGAGCGTCGCTGGCAACGCGCCTACCGCAGCATCGAGGCCGAGGTCGAGGCGACGAAGGAGACCACCGACTGGCTGCGTCGCAGGGCCAGGGACGGCCTGACACCCGAATCCGGCCAGTCCGGGTGATCCCGGCTCGGGCCACTAGGATTTCAGCGTGGCACGCAGGCGAGGACGACTACTGGCACCGATCGGGCTGGCCGTCCTGTCGTGCCTCGTCGTCGCAGCGCCGGCCGCCGGCGCCCACGCCGACCCGGCGCTGATCGCCGCCCTCGACGACAGCGGGCGCTACCTGGAGGTGGAAGCCGACGCCACCCTCGACGAGGCCATCGATCGGGCCAACGCCGAGGGGATCGCCTTCGCCTGGCTCGACCAGCCGGGCGACAGCCGGGTGGCGGTATCGCTGGCGGACGACTACGTCGAGGACCTCGAGGAGCTCGGCTCGAGGTATCGCACCGTCGTCGTGCTGCTCGGCGACGGGTTCGGGGCCACGTCGACCGCCTATGACCAGGGTTCGCTCGACCCGGCCCTCGACGCAGCCTTCGACGGCTTCCGGGCGGGGGCCGTCGGCCGGGGGCTCGACGCCTTCACCGACCGGCTCGTCGAGGACGGGGCCGGGCAGGCGGGGAGCGCAGGGGGCGCCGACTCCGGCGGTGGGATCGGCCTCGGGACGATCATCGTCGGCATCGCCGTCATCGCCGCCGTCTTCCTGGTCGTGCGGGCGGTCGGCAACCGCCGCCAGCAGAAGAAGCGGGCCGCGACCGACATGGAGGAGGATCGGGCCGAGATCCGGGAGCAGCTCAAGAACAACGCCGATCGGGTGATCTCGCTCGGCGACCGGGTGATCGCATCCGGCGACCAGGAGCTGATCACCACCTACGAAGAAGCCAGCGCCACCTACCAGGACGTGAGCCTCAACGTGGCGGGGGCATCGACGCCGGCCGAGGTCGACGCCCTCGACGACCGGATCGACGAGGCCGAGTGGCAGCTCGAGTTCATCGAGGCGAAGCTCGACGGGCGGCCGATCCCTCCCCGGCCGAGCGACCGTGAGGCGGACGAGCTCGAGCCTGCTCCCCCTGCGCCGCGGGCCGAGCCACCGGTCGCCACCTCCCCCCGCACCGGCCGGAGCTACCCGCGTACGACCGGCCGGCGGCGGCCGAGTGGAGGACTCGGTGGGCTGGCGGGCGGGCTCGGCTCGATACTCGGCAGCATCGTGCTCGGCGGCGGACTGGGCGGTCCGAACCGCTCGAGGAGGGCGCAGCGGCGAACGGGAGGCCATGGCGGCATCGGGGCTGGTGGCATCGGCGGGTCGGGCGGACTCGGCGGCGGCGTGCTCCGGCGGGGCGGGGCCGGCAGGCGGCGGTCCTCCCGCTCCGGGAGCCGTAGGCCGGCGCGGCGTGGCGGGCGCAGCTTCGGCCGATCGAGGAGCAAGGGCGGTCGGAACCTCTGAGCAGCCACGCTGCCCACACCATCCGCCACACTGTCACAGCATTGGACCAGGATGGATGGCTGTATGGCCGATCTGCCGGAGCATCTCTCGCCATCATCGGCAACCGCCTTCGAGGGCTGCCCACGTCGCTGGCGCTTCAAGTACGTCGACCGGCAGCCGGAACCGTCCGGCCAGGCCGCCCTCGTCGGCTCGTTCGCCCATCGGGTCCTGGAGCTGCTGTGCGAGTTCCCGGCCGCCGAGCGCACGCTCGATCGGGCCAAGGAGCTCGCCAAGGACGTCTGGCCGACCGTCGAGGACGACGAGGACTACCTCATGCTGGCGTTGGATCCCGATCGGGCCCGAGCGTTCCGCTGGCAGGCATGGCTGGCCATCGCCGGGCTATGGGACATCGAGGATCCCGCCAAGGTCGACGTCGTCTCGACCGAGCAGAAGATCCACGTCGAACTCGGGTCGGTCCCGTTCGTCGGGGTCGTCGACCGGGTCGATCGAGTCGGCGGCAAGCTGGTGGTCACCGACTACAAGTCCGGCACGCTGCCAGGGGCCCGCTGGCGCCAGGACAAGATCCGCCAGGTCATGCTGTACGCCGCAGCCCTCCATCGCTCGACCGGTGAGGTCCCCGATCGGGCCCGGCTCCTGTACCTGGGCCAGCGGATCCTCGACGTCAGGGTCACGGACCGCCGGTTGTCCGAAGCGATCGACGGGCTGGCCGAGGTCTGGGACGACATCGGCTCGGCCTGCACGACGGATTCGTTCGAGGC
>JAHELU010000097.1:6183-17553 GCA_024644005.1 Acidimicrobiales bacterium
GTGCCCGGAGGGCCAGGCCGAGCTGGCCCGCCGCCGGGATGCGGGCTCGCTCCCGGCCCACGCGCCGGCCGCTGCACTGGTGGCCTGAGTCCCGCGCCGTAGCCCGGAACGGATCGTCACGGGTAGCTCGCCGACACCTCAAGTATCGGTGTCGACCTACCGATCTCCTGTAGGCAGGCGGCGACCGAGGGGCCGACCGCACGTACCGACCGACGCGCAGGACCGACGAACATGGCCGTACTGGAACAGCAGCCGATCGAGGTCTCCGAACCAGGCTGGTTCCCGGACCCCCAGCACCGCCACAACCTGCGGTACTTCGACGGCTCGGTCTGGACCGAGCACGTCACCCACTACGGGCCGACGCCCTGCGCCGGCTGTGGCTACGATCCCTCCGTCATGCTGAGCAGCTGACGCACCTCGGCGGTTGCCCCGGACAGGTCCGGGAGGTCGGACTCGATCACCCCGTCTCGCCCGATGAACAGGAATCGGCAACCCACGACCGGTCGGCCGGTCACGTGCTCGAGCGCGACGGCGTAGGTCGCTCCCTGGATCCGGTAGTCCTCGACCTTGGCGGCGACGACGTCGGCGGCGACCGCCGCAACCGGTCCGCCGACGTCATCGGTCTTGTAGTCGACCACCAGGAGCCCGTCGGTCGTCTCGACACAGAGGTCGATGAACCCCTCGACCGTTCCCGCTCCGGCCGGTACGGCGACGTACAGCTCACGCCAGTGCTCGC
The DNA here is from genome assembly GCA_024644005.1 of Acidimicrobiales bacterium. Classification (GTDB taxonomy): domain Bacteria; phylum Actinomycetota; class Acidimicrobiia; order Acidimicrobiales; family SZUA-35; genus JAHELU01. The sequence continues at coordinate 6,920 of JAHELU010000097.1, forward strand.
TGGATCGGGCCTGGCGGATCGTTCGACAGTCCAGCGCCGCCACCAGCCGGTCCTCGACCTCCGACACCAGGTCTGTCACCCCATGCTCGGCGGCGCATGCCGCGGCGAGGACGGACACGTCGCCTGGCGCCGCGAAGTCGACCCGTTCGAGCGCGGCATGGACCGCCGAGCCCACCGCCGCGCCCCGCCCCTGGGTCCGCCAAGACCGGTCGGGCCGGTCGGCTCCCCGCTGCCCGTCGCCGCCGGTCGGATGCCGACCGTGCTGTCCGCCTCTGACGATCTCGGCCAGGGACGTTGCCGAGTGATGGCGGGCCCGGATCGAGGAGGCCACGATCTGGTCCTGGATCGAGATCCACGAGGCCAGCTCGTCGCCGTAGCCACCAGCGGCAAGGCGGAGCTGGGTCGGCGGCAGCGCCGCGTGGTGCTCGTTGCCCCGGCGCTCGAAGGGCCGCCACAGCTCGGGGCAGCCCTGGATGGCCTCCCAGGTACGGCGACCGATGCTCTGGCGGCCGCCCAGCTTGTGATGGGCACTGACGACGAGATGATCCCTGGCCCGGGTGGCCGCCACGTAGTGGAGCCGGATCCGCTCGAAGGAGTCGAGGATCTCCTCCATCGAGGCGTGGACATCGAACTCCGCCGTCCGCCGGTCGGCCCCGAGCTTCACCTCGGGCCGGCCGCCGGGCGGGAAGATGACCTGGGGGCCGGCCCGACGCCGTGCCTCCTCGGTCGGCGCACCGGCCACGATCACGATCGGGAACTCGAGCCCCTTGGCGCCGTGGATGGTCAGCACCCTGACCGCATCGTCGTCCGGTTCTGCCGGTATCGGCTCGGTGACCCTGGCCATGTCGCTGGCCTGGATCTCGACCCAGTCGACGAAATCGTGCAGATCGCCGCCCTGGGTCTCTGCGAACTCCCGGGCCTGCTCGGCCAGGAACCGGTAGCGTCGCCAACGGTCCCTCGGCCTCGGCTCGGCCAGGGCCGCCTCCCGGAGTCGCCGATCTCGCACGATTCGGTCGATCAGCGTCGCCGGCTCGGACCACCACCGATCCCGGTGCCACTGCCGGAGCACGGCGAAGGCCCTGGCCACGCCATGATCGGCCAGGTCCTCGTAGCGGAGGCGCTCGACCGGGCCGTCCACCGACCCGCCGCTCGGGTCGCGGCCCGGATCCCCACTCGGATCCTCGGCCGGCTCCGAACCGGCCAGGGTCGGGTTCGCAACCTCGGGGTCATCGAGGGTCAGCCGGCGGTAGTCCCAGGAGCCGCCGGCCAGCTTCCACTCGAGCAGCTCGTCGTCACCGACGGCGAACAGTGCCGAGCGGAGCGTCGCAACGACATCGACCGAGTTGGTGGGGTTGACGACGGCCCTGACGCCCGCCAGCACGTCTCGCACCTCCTGGGTGGCGTAGACGAGCGAGTTGGTCTCGGGCCGGAACGGCACGTTGCTGGCGGCGAACGCAGCTTCGAGCGACGGCAACGACAGCCGGGACGGGATGAGCACGGCGATGTCCCTGAGCCGGGCCGGCAACCACTGCCCGCCGCGATCGACGAGCCAACCCTCGTCCATGATCCGGCAGGTCACTGCGGCGACGTCGAGGCCCTCGATCTCGCGGATCTGGTGGATCTTGGCTCCATCGTGGCCGTGGCCGAGCACGGTAACCGGAACGGCGTCGCCGGGCCCGGCCGGCCGGGCCGGGCGCTGCGCCACGTACTCGGGTTGCATGCCGGGCTCACCCTCACCGATCGCGTCGGCGAACACTCGATTGACCCACTCGAGCACGCCCGGCACGGAGCGGAAGTTGGTGGTCAGCTGGCACGGCTCGTCGACGAGTACCTCCTCGGTCTGGGTGTAGACGCCGATGTCGGCTCGCCGGAAGCGGTAGATCGACTGCTTCGGGTCGCCGACGACGACGAGCCGTCCCGGCTCCAGGCCGACCGCGAGCTCCTGCCACGGGGTCGACGAGACCGGCCCCTCGGCCGCCAGCAGCACGGCCAGCTCGATCTGGATCGGATCGGTGTCCTGGAACTCGTCGAGCAGGATCCGGGTGTACCGCTGGTGGAGGGTCGTGCGAACGGTCTCGTCCGTCCGCAGGAGCCGCCGAGCCAGGACCAGGAGATCGTGGAACGCCAGCTCGCCCTTGCCCTGGCGCTGGTCCACCCGATCGGCCACGAACCCGGCGACGAGGGTGACGAAGTAGTCCATCACCTCGTGGCGGTAGCCGTCGATGCGGTCGCACACACCGTCGTGGAAGCGACTCACCTCGGCTTTCACGTGATCGAGCCCGGGCGACCGCCAGCTCGTGCGCTTACCCCGGTTCCGGGGCGGCAACCCCAGCAGGCGCAGGGTCTGGATCTGATCGATCGGCTCGGCCCCCTTCAGCTGCCGGACCTGCTCGACGTAGCTCGCCAATCGCTCGCAGTAGAGGTCGTCAGGGGCGGCACAGAGCCCGACCAGCCGCTCGAGCTCGTCCGCGCCGGCCAGGAGATCGTCGAAGACGATCTCGCCGAGCACCGGCGGCTCCGTGGTCACCAGCTCGAGGAGATCCCAGTTGTCGTCGAACCGGCGGGCCACACCGGCGAACTGACGCAGCTCGATCCCCATCGCCGCAGCCCGCTCCTGCAGCTCCAGAAGGGACATGTCGTCACCGACCCGACCGACGAACACCCGCCAGCTCTCGTCGAACTCCAGTGTGCTGGTGATCTCGTCCACCACCCCGAACCCGGGCGGGAGGCCCGCCTCGATCGGATGGTCCGACAGGATCCGGAGGGCGAAGCTGTGGAGGGTGCTGAAGGCAACGGACTCGACCTGACCGGCCGCCAGCTCGAGGGCGGGCTTGCCATCGGCCCTGCTGCGCTGTTCGAGCGCGTCACGAACCCGGGTCCGCAGCTCCCTGGCGGCCGCCTCGGTGAAGGTGATGGCAGCGATCCGGTTGATCGGCACCTTGCCCATATCCACGAGGTTGACGATCCGCTCCACCAGCGACGACGTCTTCCCGCTCCCGGCCCCGGCCTCGACGAACAGCGATCGACCGAGATCCTCGGTGATGGTGGTCCTCGCCGGCTGGTCGACCAGCGCCCGCTCGTCGTCGGTCATCGGACACGGCTCCCGGCAGGGTGATCCGCGTCGTCGGGTCGCCGGACCAGCAGCTCGATCGGATCCAGCGCTGCGTCGGATCGGACCCGCTCCCACTCGCTCTGGCGGTCGGTGGGGCAGATCCGATCGAAGTCGCAGTACTTGCAGTTCTCGAAGCTCACCCTCGGCCAGCCGACCACTTCGCCGGGAACGCCGGGGAAGACGCCCTCGCCGATGCCGTCGAGCGCAGCCCCGACCGCATCCTCCAGCTCGGACTCGAGATCGTCGTCGAGCACCATCTCCTTGATCTCGTTCGCCCTGGTCAACCAGTAGAGCCCGGTCCGGGGTCCGCTGCGGCCGAGTCGCTCGGCCACCGCCCTGGCGTAGAGCGGGAGCTGCAACCGCCGACCGTCGTCGAGGGGATTGGTCTCCATGCCCTCGAAAGGCCGCTTCGACCCACCCTTGTAGTCGATCACGAGCAGCCCGCCGTCCTCGGTGAGGTCGACCCGATCGACCGAACCCCGCAACTGCATCCGGCGACCGGCCCACAACCCCTCGAGCGCCGGGCTGTCGGCGAAGCCGAACGAGTACTCCGCAGCGTACGGCACCGATCGTCGCTCGGCCCTGAGGGCGTCATCGGTGTCGAGGAAGTCGAGCAGCTCGTTGAACAACGCGCGGCGGAGCAGCCGCGTCTTGACCTGACCGCCGGTCACCCCCCGAGTCTCGGCGGACTTGATCTCCTGATCGAGCAGGTCGATCAGGTGGCTCCGCCGCTCCGCCGGCCAGGGAGCGCCGGGTTCCGGGACGTCGTCGTCGGCCAGCGCATCGGAGATGAACCGCTCGAGCACTCGATGGATCAGCGTGCCCCGATCCCTTGCCGTGATCTCGTCGATCCGCTCCGGGCGCTCGTCCTCGCCCAGCCGGAGGATGCGCTGGAACAGGTATTTCCGGGGGCAGGAGGCGTAGGTCTCCAGCGCCGTCGGCGACAGCAGGCGCTCGGTCGGATCGAACTGGCCAGCCGGGACCCGACCGGCGTGGCGGGTGAGCTCTGGGCGGGCGCGGTTGCCGATCCGTCGCAGGTTGGCCGCCAGAACCGGGTCGCGCGATGCCAGCTCGTGGGTCTGGACCGGGTTGTCGCCATCGACGTGACCGATGAGAGACCGCAATCCGAAGTCCTCGACCGCGGCCGGCAGGCCGTGGTTGACGAGGCCCTGGTAGTGGGAGTCCAGCGACTGGCGACCGTCGACGAGGCCGCTCAACACCCGGGGCCAGGTCCGGGATCGATTGCTCCGCAGGTCGCCCCGCGACGTCAGCAGAAGGGCCGGTCGTCGTGAGGCGGTGACCGCCAGCGCCACCGATCTGACGTCGACGTCGGTGACCGCCGACTTCTCGATCAGCATGCCATACCCCGCCGCCCTGAGCTGGTCCGGCAGCAGCGAGTCCTCCCGGGGAGTCCTCGGGAACGTGCCCTCGCTGAGCCCCACCACGGTGATCCGCTCGAACGGCAGGCCAGGGACCGAGTCGATCGGCCCGACGTAGACGCCGTTTCCGAGGGGGTTGCCGGGCATGACCGAGCCGCCGAGCTCGGTGATGACCGTGGCCTCGAACGTGTCGAGCGTCGGCGGCCGCCCGAGCTCGTCGAGATGCTCCAAACCGGCCAGGAGCCAGCGGAGCCGCTCGAGCGCTTCTCGCTCCTCGAGCGGCCAGCAGATGGGCTCCTCCGATCCTTCGCCATCGGACGGGGCGCCGCGCTCGGCCACGACGTGGCCTCCTGTCCGCTCGTCGGCGCCGCGGTCGACCAGCAGGTAGCGGTCGAGCAGATCGGCGGCCCACTGCGACCAGGCGGTCCAGGTCCTGGCCGACGGCGGCTGGAGGTTGGCGGCCAGCTCCTCCACGAACTGGGACAAGGCCACGGTGGCCCGCTTCGAGCCCTCCTCTTCGACGCTGCCGGCCAGCTCGGCCAGCCGGGGGATCCAGTGGTCGCCGTCGATGACCCCCGCCTGCCGGGACAGGCGGTCCCAGGCTGCGGCCGGGACCTCGCCACCGGTGCCGTCGTCGATGGGGGCGGCACTGAGCAGTGTCATGACCGCCTCCCGCTCCAGTCCGCGAGCGGCCAGCCCGAGCAGCCTGCGGAGCGTCCGACCCGGGAGCGAGCTGGTCAGCGGCCGATGCCCGGGTCCGCAGAACGGGAAGCCGGCGCTGTCGAGCTGGTCGACGAGCAGCTGGCCGTACGGCTCGGCCGTCGTGTAGAACACCGCCATGTCGGTCAGCGCCACCCCGGCTGCGGCGTGGGCCGTCAGCTCCCGGAGGGCGGCCCTCACCTCCTCCTCCGGATCGGTGACCTCGAGGACCGTCGCCCGCTGCCGGGCGGTGCCGTCATCGGCCCGGGCGTCACCGGGGACCTGGATGCTCCACCCGGCCAGTCTGGCGATGTGGCGCTCGTCGACCGATGGCAGCCCTGTCAGACCGACCACGACCTCGCAGTCCGGGCGGCGGGCCAGGGCCTGGACGAGTCGACCCTCGAGGGGTCGGAGCGGCTCGGGAAGGAACACGAACAGTGGCCCGAAGTGGAACGGCGCCAACCTGTCGAGCCCGGTCAGCGCCAGCTCGACGAGGCGGTCGCCCCCGCAGGCCCTGTCCATCCGCTGGGCGGCCGCACGGACGACCCGCAGGGCATCGCCGGACAGACCGACAGCGTCTCCGGCGAGCCGATCGAGCACGTGGCCCGGGAGGCCGACCAGCTCGTGATGGAAGGCGGCCAGCCGGTCCTCGGTGGTCCGGTGGTCGGCCACCCGCCCGAACCGACCAGGGCGGTGGTGCAATTCGGCCCGGATTGCGGCCAGGGTCTCGGCCTTGCGGGCCACCCGGAGCCCAGCCGCCCGCAGCTCGGGCTCCGCCACGTCCTCGGCCAGCTGGATCACGGTGGTGAAACGGACCCCGGCGATCCCCTCCGATCGTCGTCCGAGGGCTCTGCGGAGGCCGACGGCCAGGACCGGGGAGCCGCAGACCACCCGGGCCGGAGCCAGGGGCGAGCCGGGGCGGAGCTCGTCCAGCCGCTGCCCGAGCGCGTCGACAGCGGCCGCGCCCGCTGCAGTGGTTATCACCGAGACCATGTGACCCCAAGGCTAGAATTCTCTGGCGGTCGAAACCGCGAATAGGGTCAGATTGATCTAGGCCGACCCCGGGCGATGTCGACGTCTCGCCGTCGTCACTCCCAGAGCGTGTCGATCACATCGAGCCACAGCGCCACCGTGAGGCGGAGCGACTCGATGTCGATGCGCTCGTCGTGCCCGTGGAAGCGGCGGAAGAACTCCCCGGTGTCGACCGAAGAGCTGAGCAGTCCGGCACCGTAGGCCACCGCCCCACGGTCCCGGAAGAACCGGGCGTCGGTGCCACCGGTGACCATGCTCGGAATCACCTGGGCCTCGGGATAGGCCTTGGCGATCGCCCCCCGGAGCGTGTCCCACAGCTTGTTGTCGGTCGGGGAGGCGGTGGAGGGGCCCTGCTGGATGATCTCCGTCTCGACCTGATCGGCCAGGTCGCCGAGCGCTGCCGCGATGTGGGCGTCGACGTCAGCGGCCTCCTCACCCGGCAGCGTCCTGATGTCGACCTCGATCGTCACCGAGTCGGGGATGACGTTGGTCTTGACACCGCCCTCGATGACGTTCGGGCTGAACGTCGTGTGGCTGCAGGAATGGGCGTTCCTGGCGATCGACGGTGGCAGCTCGTCGAGTGCCTCGGCCAGCCGGCCGGGATCGAGCAGCTTCTTCGAGAGGTCGTCCGGCAGCCCCATCGCCTTGACCCTGGCGGCCCACATCTCGTCGAGGCGGGGCGTCGGGCGATAGCGGCTCAGCCGGCCGACGACCTCGGCCGCCTTCACGAGCGCGTTGTCGGTCCCGTACGGCATCGAGCCGTGCCCCGGTGAGCCCTTGACCGTCAACCGGCGCCAGGCCAGGCCCTTCTCGGCCGTGGTGATCAGCAGGCTCATGCCGTTCGGGCTGTAGAGCGGTATGCCGCCGAACTCGGTCAGCACGTACTCGCAGTTCAGCGCGTCCCACTCGTCTCTGACCAGGACCTCGGCGCCGTGGCGGCCCCCGGCCTCCTCGTCGGCCACTGCGAAGTAGACGATGTCACCGGGGTAGCGCCGGCCGCTGCTGACGAGGTGGCGGAACACCACCGCCATCGACGAGGTGAGGTTCAGCATGTCCACCGCCCCGCGGCCCCATATCTCGCCGTCGATCAACTCGCCGCCGAACGGGTCGTGGCGCCAGCCGTCGGGCGACACGGGCACGACGTCGGTATGGCCCATGAGGCACAATGCGGGCGCGCTCGGATCGGTCCCCGGCCACCGGCAGACCAGCGAGGTCCGGCCCGGGGTCGGCTCGTAGGTCTGCAGGTCGACGCCGGTGCCTTCCAGCTCGTCGCGGAGCAACCTGGCAGAGCGGTCCTCGTGGCCAGAGGTCGCCATGCCGTCGTTCACGCACTGGTTGCGGATCAAGGCTTGGAGGAGCTCGACGGTCTCGTTTGTCAGCTGCTCGATCATTTTCGGAGTGTATCCGCCCGACCCCGACCGCTCGGAGGGCGGCTCCGCTCGGTCCCTAGCGCGACGCCAGGGCGTCGAGCAACTGGGGCATGACCTTGTGCACGTCGCCGACGATGCCGAGGTCGGCCACGCCGAAGATCGGCGCCTCCGGATCCTTGTTGATCGCGATGATGTGCTTCGAGCCCTTCATGCCGACGAGGTGCTGGGTGGCGCCCGAGATGCCGCAGGCGAGATAGACGTCCGGCTTGACCACCTTGCCGGTCTGCCCGACCTGGTAGGAGTAGGGGACCCAACCGGCATCGACGATGGCACGGGACGCCCCGGCCGCACCGCCGAGGGCCTTGGCCAGGTCCTCCACCATCGAGTACTTCTCGGCGTCGCCGAGCCCCCGCCCGCCGGACACCACCAGCGCCGCCTCGTCGAGCTTCGGCCCCTCGGACTCCTCGACATGGCGCTCGGTGACGACGGCTCCCGCTGCGGCTCCGAGCTCCGGCACGTCGAGATCCTCGACATCGGCAGCCGAGCCCCCGGTCGGCTCGGCGGCGAAGGACTTCGGCCGGACCAGCATGATGTAGGGCCCCTCCCCGGTGAATCTGGTGCGCACGTCGGTGGAGCCACCGAAGATCGGCTCCGTACCGACCAGCGTGTCACCGTCGACGGTCACGTCGACCACGTTGGTGATCACGGTCCTGTCGAGCTTGACCGACAGCCGGGCCGCGGTGTCGCGACCGTCATAGGAGGTGCCCATGAGGATGGCGTCGGGGCCGTCGCCGCTCTCGACCGCCTCGGCTATGGCGGCCGCCGTCGGCACCGCCATCAGGGCACCATCGAGGTCCCCGGTCTGGTACACGGTCTCGCAACCGTACTCGCCGAGCACCGCGGCAATGTCGTCGCCATCGTCGCCGGCGTAGACGCACTCGACGGTGTCCGCCAGCCCTCTGGCCTTCGTCAGGAGCTCCAGCGTCGTGGAGGCAACGGTTCCGTCGCTGGCCTCGGCCAGCACCCAGATCTTGGAAAGGGTCATTGCTCGCACTCCTCGGTGACTTCCGCTCAGATGACTTTCAGTTCTTCGAGATACGCGATGATCCGGTTGAAGGCTTCGCCGTCGTCCTCGATCACCTCGCCGGCCTCCCGCTGGGGGGCCTCGGCCACGTCGACGATCTCCTGGCCGGAACCGGCCCAGCCGACCGAGTCGGCATCGAAGCCCAGGTCGGCAACGCTCTTGGCATCGACCGGCTTCGACTTCGCGGCCATGATCCCCTTGAACGACGGATACCTGGGCTCGACGACGCCGGCGGTCACGCTGACCACGCAGGGCATCGGGCAGCTGACGTCGTCGTAGCCGGCGTCGGTCTGCCGCTCGATCTTGACCCCGTCGCCGTCGACGATGATCGACTTGGCGGCCGTCACCGACGGGAGATCGAGCACCGCCGCGATCTGCTCCGGGACCGTCCCCGTGTAGCCGTCGGAGCTCTCGGAGCCGGTGATCACGAGGTCCGGGCTCCGCTCCCGGATGGCCGCAGCCAAGACCTTCGCAGTCGTCAGGGCGTCCGAGCCCAACAGCGCCGGGTCGGAGATCAGGGTCGCTGCGGATGCACCCATGGCCAGTGCGGTGGCCAGCCCGGACCGCTCGTCGTTCGGGGCCATCGACACCAGCGTCACCTCACCGTCGCCGGCGGCGTCGACCAGCTGGAGCGCCATCTCGACCCCGTACGAGTCGGACTCGTCGAGGATCAGCTTGACGTCCCGTTTCAGGGTCCTGGTGTCGGGATCGAGGGCTCCCGGATCGGCCGGATCGGGGATCTGCTTGACGCACACAACGACGTTCATCCGGACGATGCTAGAGGAAAACTTGACCAAGCGGTCAAACCGCTCGTCGCCGGCATGTCCCGCCCGACGCCGGGGTCGCCAGCGCCGGTTCGCGCCGGTTTCACCGCCGCTTGCGGACCCCGAATCGATTCCCCATTCGTCGGCCGGGTGCATGGCCCGATTCCCGGTACGGCACACTTGCTCGGTGCGCGTCACCCTCATCGTCAACCCATTCGCCTCGGCGGTGACCCAGCGCGCTCGAGTCCTCATCCAGCAGCGGCTGGCGGCCGACAACGACCTGACGGTGATCGAGACCACCAAAGGCGGCCACGCCATACGGCTGGCCCACGGCGCGGGCCGGGCCGGTGCCGAGGTGGTGATAGTGCTCGGCGGGGACGGCACGATCAACGAGGTCGCCAACGGGCTGCTCGGGACCGACACGGCCGTGGCCCCACTGCCGGGCGGCTCCACCAACGTCTTCGCCCGGGCGATCGGCTACCCGAACGATCCGGTGGCGGCCACGTCGGTGCTGGTCGAAGCCATGGCGGCCGGCTCGATTCGACCGGTCGGCGTCGGTCTGGCCAACGGCCGGGCATTCCTGTTCCACTGTGGGGCCGGATTCGACGCCGCGGTCGTCGAACGAGTCGAGCAGCGAGGTCCGCTCAAGCGCTACGTCGGTCATCCGCTGTTCCTCCTGTCGACGCTGACGACCTGGTACCGGCGCGTCGATCGAGCACATCCGTGGTTCGCGGTGGAGAGCGACGACGGGCGTCAGATCGGCTCCGCCCACCTCGCGATCGCGCTGAACTGCAATCCGTACACCTATCTCGGCAACCGCCCGCTCGATCTGGCTCCGGAGGCCGGCCTGGGGAGCCCGCTCTCGGTGGTGACCCTCCGGTCGCTCGGGCTCCGGGCCCTGCTCCCCGCAGCGGTGAAGGCCGTCCGCTCTCCCGACGGGGTGCCGGACGGCGGCTTCACCGGCCACTGGTCTGGCGTTTCGGGCGCCGTCATCACCGGCTATCGCGAGTTCCCCTACCAGCTCGACGGGGAGTTCCTGGCTCCGACCAGCGAGCTCCGGCTCGACCACCGTCCGGATGCGATCCGGCTCGTGCTTCCCGCCGGCGGACGCTGACCGCCGGCACTGTCGCAGCCTCAGGACGCCAGCGCGGCGATGGCCATCTCCGGCTCGTTGGTGATGATGCCGTCGACCCC
>JAHELU010000098.1 GCA_024644005.1 Acidimicrobiales bacterium
TCGACCTCGAGCACCCGGGCCGCCGCCCGCTCCTGACCGACCCCGGTCAGCTGCCTGATGCGGTCGAGGGTCGAGCCCTCGGGTGGTGCCAGCACCCTCGCTCGGGGCCGGTAGGGCCCGCGCCTGGTGACGACCGGTGACGGCGGCCGCTCGGGCGTCGTCACGGTGACGACTTCGATGGGCGCCTCGGCGGCGTCGATCGTGGCGTCGAGCGGCGCCCTGCGCACCTCGAGGCCACCCTCGAACGACAGGACCGTCGGCCCGGTCACCGACAGCCGTTCCCGGCGGCCCTGGTCGAGCCGGCGCTCGGCGACGATCCGGTCGGTCGACAGCTCCAGCCCTGTGCAGCCGAGCGCCTGCCCGTAGCCGAGCTCGTCGGCCAGGAACGCCGGTACGGAGCCGGAGCCCCGGTCGAGGCTGTGGTCGCCGCAGAACACCAGCGAGGCGTCGGTGCACACCTGGGCCAGGGCGGCCGCAACGGTGGCGCTGCCGGGGTCGTCAAGGCCTGGCACCGCGATACGGACCGCGCGCGAGGCGCCATGGGCCACCGATCGCCGCAGGACCGCATCGGCCTCGGCCGGGCCGACCGTGACCGTCGCGACTGCGAGCTGGCGAGCCTGGCCGACCCGAAGCGCCCATTCGAGGGCGGCCAGGTCGGCAGGGCTCGGCCCGCTGAAGCGGGGGTCGGTGACCACCGTGCCGGACAGGGGATCGATCTCCGGCCTGGTCGGCACCCACTTGATGCAGACCGCGATCGGGCCCTGCTGCTCGGTCAAGATCCGCTCAGCTCCGCCGGAAGACCACGCCGTGGCCGCCGTCCGGGTAGGTCCAGGAGATCGCTCCCTCGTCGTTGCACACGAGGTAGCACGTCCCGCACTCGAAGCACTGCTCGTAGTTGAACAGGATCCCGCCGTCGGTGGTCGGCACGAAGAGATTGGCTGGGCAGCACACCACACAGGCCTTGGTGGTGCAGGAGCGGCAGACCTCGGTCTCGACCGTGATGTGGGGTCGGGCGCCAACCCGAAAGTCGACCGTGGCCATCCGATCCTCGAACGAGATCAGCGAAGTGGGGGGCCGTGCCATGATCGTCGCTCCTTCCCGAGCCCGGTCCGATCGACTGCGCACCTCCGGGCCCTCCAGTCGCCAACCGTAGCGGCCAACCGATTTCGGTGCCCATACCGGGCACCGGGCGGTCAGGGCGATCGCTGGGGGCTTGCCTCGGTCCCCATCTCGCTGACCGCCGTGGTTGTTATGCCACCCCGCGGTCGCTGAGTCACGGTGACCTGCACCCACTGGGGCTCGACGGTGGTCATCACCTCCGTGGCGATCGCCGCCGCCAGCGCCTCGGCGAAGATCGGCCGATCCCGGAACGACCACAGGAACAACTTGAGCGACTTGGACTCGATGCAGTAGCGGCCCGGCACGTACTCGATGACGAGCGACGAGAGATCGGGCTGGGCGGTGACGGGACAGACCGAGCTGAGCTCGTCGGTCCAGAACCTGACCCGGGAGCAGCCGGCCGGGGCGGGAAAGCACTCGACGTGATCGATCGGGTGGCGCACGGTCCGGCCGAGGACCGACAGCTCGTCGGGCCGACGGTCCCCGGCGCCTTCGGCGTCGTTCGATGCTGGGCCGGATGCCATGACGGCACGATAGCGGCTGCTGTCACGGGGGGGCTGCCGTCCGCTTGCGCCTGCTTGCGACGACCTCTCGGTCCTGCGGGTAGGTGTACCGGGGCCGAAGCTCTGCTATAAACCGATTGCAGGAAGCGAGTTCTTGGCGGCACTCCACCCCTGCATCGGCGAGGCGGATCGTTCATGAGGCAGCGAGCCCAGCGGGCAACATGATCAGTGGCACGGCGGATCCGCGGCGACTCCGGCCACGACCAGATCGTCGACGCGGCCTCGGGCCGGTGCCGATCGTGGCCGGTCTCCGGGTTGCGCTGGCTGCCGCCCTGGTGGCGGTGGTGGGGGCCCTCGTCGCCGGTCGCCCGGCTGTCGCCCAGCCCCAGCAGGCGCCGATCACCGATATCAGGGTCGTCGGATCCGTTCTCGACGGTCCACCCGGTGGCGGCGTGACCACCAGGGACGCCATGCGGTACGAGATCACCTTCGCGAACCGGGGTCCGGACCCGATCCCGGTCGGGGCGTTGTCGGTCGTGGCGTTCGTCGAGAAGGACGTCGGGACGGACCTCGCCACGATCGAGGTCTTCAGCTTCTCGAGGGGTGTCCTCGTGGCAACGCCCGGCGGGGCGTGCGGTGTCGGTCGACACGAGGTCATCCGCTGCGTGAACCGGGAGCAGATCGCGCCCGATCAGCAGATCGCGCTGCAGATCGCCCACCGTCACCCGGCCGCGGAGGCCGGCCAGCTGTCCTTCTTCGTGGAGGCTGCGCCGCTCGACGGCGCCATCACCGACCCGAGCGGCGGCAACAACAGCTTCCGAGGCCCCGCCTACCGCTTCATCGACCCGCCGACGACGACCACCACCTCGACCACGACGACGACCTCCATGACCTCGATGACGACCGACACCACCGTCGATCCGTCGTCGTCGACGTCTTCCTCGTCCTCGTCGTCGTCCTCCTCCTCCACCTCCTCCTCCTCCTCCATCACCACGGCTCCGACGACCACCACGGCTCCGACCACCACGACGACGGCTCCGACCACCACCACGGCTCCGACCACGACGGCTCCGACCACCACGACCAGCACGACGGCCCTCACCACCACGATCGAGGCCATGGTCGGCCTCGATGCGAGCCTCGTCACGTCCGACTCGACCGGCCTCCAGGGGGTCAGCGACGGCCTCGAGCAGGGCGAGGATGCCATGGAGGACGCCGGGGCGCTCGGTCCAGCGGCCGACGACGACGGGGGACCACCCTTCCTCCTGCTCGGCGCGCTGCTGGCCGGCCTCATCCTGCTGAGCGGTGTCGGTCTCGCCCTCTACTACTACCTGAACCGGCCTCCGCCCCTGGTCGACATCCGCCAGCAGTGGTAGCCCGGTGTCGGACGCGCTCGGGCGGTCGGTTGGATCGGGGCCCGGCCGGCCCTACTGGGCCGGATCATTCGTCGGGAAGCGTCTGCCCTGCTGAGCGGCCTGACCTCTCGGCGACCCAGCAACCGAGAAGGACCAGGTCGTGGGCTCACCACGCAGGATCGAGGCTAGGCTGCGTCGGGTGAGCACCGAGCCATCGGCCGACGTCATCGTGGTCGGAGCCGGCCCGGCCGGCTCGGCCGCAGCCCTCGTGGCGGCCCGAGCCGGGCTGAAGGTGATGCTCCTGGAGCGAGGGCCGTTTCCGGGATCGAAGAACATGTACGGCGGGGTGGTCTACGGCAGGATCCTCGATGAGCTGATTCCCGACTGGTACGAGCACGTTCCGGTCCAGCGGTGGGTCACCCGCCGATCGACAATGGTCATGGACGGCGACAGGGCGATGACCGTCGACTTCCGGGCCCAGGCCTGGGGTCGGGCTCCCTACAACGGCGCCACCACCTATCGGCCGGACTTCGACTCCTGGCTCGCCGACCAAGCGGTGGCGGCAGGCGCCAGGCTGGTCAGCTCGACGACGGCTGTCGGCCTCCTGACCGAGGCTGGCCGGATCGTCGGCGTCACCACCGATCGACCGAGCGGCGACCTGCGAGCACCGGTCGTCATCGCCTGCGACGGCGTGAACTCGTTCCTGGCCAAGCAGGCCGGTCTGTACCACCATCCGGAGTCGTCGCACTTCACGCTGGGAGCGAAGGAGACCCTGGCCCTGCCGAAGGAGACCATCGATCAGCGCTTCGGGGTCCGGGGCCGAGATGGCGTCGACATCGAGATCATCGGCGCCACCCAGGGCATCCCGGGCGGGGGATTCGTCTACACCAACCTCGACTCGGTGGCGGTCGGTGTGGTCGTCGGCGTCGACGAGCTCGCAACGGCCGGTCTCCGACCGGAGGAGCTGATCGCCCGGTTGAAGCTCCACCCGGCCATCGAACCGCTCATCGAGGGAGCGGAGCTGAAGGAGTACTCGGCCCACCTCATACCGGAGGGGGGCTACAAGACGATGCCCGAGCTGTCCACCGACGGACTGCTCGTGGCCGGCGACGCCGCCTGTCTGACCCTGGCCGCCGGGATCTGGCTCGAGGGGGTCAACTTCGCCATCGGCTCTGGTGCGCGTGCTGGGGAGGTGGCGGTGGCGGCTCACGGTCGCAACGACTTCTCGGCCCGGTCGCTCGGTCGGTACCGGAGGCTCCTCGAGCAGTCCTTCGTGCTGGGCGACCACGAGCGGCTGCAGGACGCTCCGGAGCTGGTCCTTTCGGAGCGGGTTCAGAGCAACTATCCGGCGATGGTCTGTGACATCGTGGAGCAGCTGTTCACGGTCACCAATCCGGAGCCGAAGCCGGGCTTGCGACGGCTCGTGCGGACCGCCGCCCGGGCCCGGGGGGTGAAGCTCCGCCACCTCGCCCGTGATGGTGTACGGGGGGCCAGGATCTTCGGCTGAGCCGCCGTGCTCAGCGGTCGCGAAGCCGGCTCAGGAGCTCGTCCAGGAACTCGGGACCGTCGCAGACGATGGCGAGGTCGGCGAGACCCATCATCGGGCAGTGGGGATCGGTGTTCACGCTGATCACGTGGTCAGGGGAGCCGAGGCCCGCCGTGTGCTGCACCGCACCGGAGACACCGATGGCGATGTAGAGCGACGGGTCGACCGTGACCCCCGTCGTCCCGACCTGGCGCTCGACAGGGAGCCAGCCCCAGTCGGTCACCACCCTGGTGCCGCCGGGAGAGGCCCCCAGCCGGGCCGCCAGCTCGGCCAACCGCTCGAAGCTCTCGGGCGAACCCAGGCCGGCGCCGCCGCCGACGATCCGGTCGGCCTCGGCGAGGTCCATGGTCGATGGATCGGGCGGCAGCTGCTCGATCAGCTCCGGGTCGGTCGCCGATCCGTTCCGATGCTCCGGGGTCAGCGGCAGGTGCTCGACGGCTCGGTCGTCGGCGGTCACGACACCCCGCACCCCTGGCTGCAGCGTGGCCACCACCGGTCGGTCGAATCGGAGGTGATCGGTGACCCGGCCGCCGAACCTGGTCACGTCGGCCCCGGTTGCGGTCATCGCGATCGTCCCGGCCACGAAGGGGCGATCGAGCTCGGCTGCCAGGCGGGGTGCGAGGTCCCTGCCGTCAGGAGAGGCCGGCAGCAGCAGGTGGCAGGGCCCACGGTGGCCGGAGCCGTCGTCGATGTGGGGGACGAGCGAGGCGATGCAGCGAGCCCATCGGTGGGGGGCGAACGGCGCCAGCTCGACCGACCAGGCGAGCGAGGCAACGCCGTTGAGGGCCGCCACTGCGACCTCGCAACCAGAGCCGATCACCAGCACGCGTCCGCCGGCCTCGGCGCATACCTCGTCGGCGCCGAGGGGGAGCACGCCCTCCCGGACCGGGACCACCCCGAGCATCGCTGCGGGGTGGTCGGCCCGGAATGGCGTCGCAGGCGGGTCGTCGAGCCGACCGCTCATCGACCCATCGCCACCCTCGCCTCCGACACGGGGGTCAGGAGCCCGGTCAGCTCGTCGGCCACCCTGCGGCCTTCGATGACGGCGGCGTGGGCCCGGCGGGGGGCCAGGCAGTCGCCGATCCGTCTGACCGGGATCGCCGACGTCGGTGCCGCCACCAGATCGAGGTACAGGCCGGCTTCCGGTCTCGGCGGCACGGCCAGCACCACCCAGTCCGGGTTCCGGCTCTGCTCGGCCCCTGTCGGGTGGTGGAGCAGGGTCAGCTCGCCGTCCTCGTACCCCATCGCCACCAGGTCGGTCGACTGGACGATCCCCTTGGCGTCGGCCCTGACCCACCACGTCTCCATGTCGAGCGTCACGCCGAGGTCCTGGCCGACCACCATCGCCTTGGTGATGATCTCGACCTGGCAGCCCCGGTCGGCCAGCAGCTCGGCCACCGAGGTGGCCTGATGGAAGCCCACGTCGTCGATCACCACCACCGAGCCGCTCGGCTCGGCCCGACCGGACACCACGTCGAGCACGTCGACCACGGTGGCGCCTCCCGCATCCGCCGGTGGCGCCCACCACGGGCGGGCCGGGACGGCACCGGTGGCGACGACCACGGCGTCCGTGTCGAGGGCGGCGATGAGCTCGGCGGTGACCTCGCGGCCGAGCTGGACGTCGACCCCGAAGCGGCGGCACTCGGCTGCCAGGTTCCTGACCAGGTCGCCGAACTCGGCACGGTTCGGTATCGAGGCTGCCAGGCGGACCTGGCCCCCGAGCTTGTCCGACGCCTCGAACAGGGTGACCGCCAGCCCGTTGGCCGCTGCCGTGACCGCCGCCTGGAGGCCGGCTGGGCCCCCGCCGACCACGGTGAGCGCCGGTCGTCGCCTGCCGTTCGACGTCGGCGCCTTCGGGGCGTCGGGGGGAACCCCGAGGATCGACTCCCGCCCGGTGTAGGGGTTCTCGATGCAGCCGAGCCACCGGTTGAGCCCCATCCGGCCGACGCACTCCTGGTTGCAGGACAGGCACAGCCTCGTGTCCTCGGCTCTGCCGGCCCTGGCCTTCTTGACGAAATCGGGATCGGCGATCTGGCCCCGGACCACGCCGATCAGGTCGGCATGGCCGTTGGCCAGCGATCGCTCGGCCTGTATGGGGTCCTTGAACCGTCCGACCCCGATCACCGGCAGGTCGACCGCCTTGCGGATGGCCGACGGGATGAACATCGCATACTCCGGCGGTATGTGCATCGACGCCTCGATCATGAACAGCGAGGCCGTCGCCACCCCGATCGAGGTGTTGATGTAGTCGACCCCGCCGGCCCGCTCGATCTGGCGGGCGACCTCGACAGCATCGTCGATCGTGGTCCCGTCCCGGATCAGCTCGTCGCCGCACAGCCGGACCCCGAGCACGGGCGTCGGTCCCATGCGGTCCCGGACCGCGGCAACGATCTGGTGGAGCAGTCTGGCCCGGTTGTCGAGCGACCCCCCGTAGCGGTCGGTTCTGCGGTTGGTGGCGGGGGAGAGGAAGCCGCGGACGATGGAGGAGTGGGAGCACTGCAACTCGACGCCGTCGAACCCGCCATCGATGCAGCGGGCCGCCACCGTGGCGTACGACTCGATGATCTCGTCTATCTCGTGCTGCTCGACCGCCTTCGGCACCTCGCGGAACAACGGATCCGGCACCGGTGAGGGGGCCCAGACGGGCAGGCGGGTGTACATGGACGACGCCTGTCCGCCGTTGTGGTTGATCTGGGCCAGGATCGGGACCCCGTGGCGGTGCACCGCATCCGTGATCCGCCGATAGCCCGGGACCACGTCCTCGTGAAAGGCGTGGATCATCTTCTCGTAGGGCCAGTCGGTGGGGTGGACCGAGTGCTCCTCGGTGATGATCAGGCCGGCTCCACCGGCCGCTCGGGCCTCGTAGTACGCGGCGTGCTGCTCGGACGGCTTGCCGTCCTGCGTGGCGTAGTTGGTCAGGTGGGCGCTGAACACGATCCGGTTGTCGACCGTGATCGAGCCGATGGCCAGCGGGCTGAAGAGGTACCGGTACTGTCCACCGCTCATTGGTCTACCTTCTGATCCACGGCGGCGACGGTCCAGCCAGGGATGTTCCGCCGGAGGCGGAACTCCGTGAGGAGCTGCTCCGCAGCTCCGGCGCTCACGTCTCGACTCCGTTCCGCTCGGTCCCGGCGCGAGCTTCGATCGGTTGACCGTCGAGGGCCAGTGCTGCGGCGCGGCCTTCCCGGATGGCCTCGGCCACCGTCCTGGGGGCGACCGCGTCCCCGACCCTGGGCAGGGACCGCCCGGTCCGTTCCCACAGCTGATCGTTCGGGTAGCGGGCCGAGGCGTCGATGACCACGTCGGCCGCGAGGGTCGATCGGGCCCCCGTGAAGACGTGTTCGGTCTCGATGGTGGTCGGGCCGGCATGGCGCAGTCGCTGGTACTTCTCGATCGTCACTCCGGCCTGTTGGAGCCGGACGTTGGCCCCGGCCAGGTCGCCGGTCAGCGACAGCATCGTGCCGGCGATGGCGTCCGGGGTGATCAGCGCCACCTTCGGCCGCACGGCAGCCACCAGTTCGGCCACGGCGACCGCCGCCGGTCCACCGATCGGGTCCCAGATCGCCACCTGCTCGCCGGCGACGACGTCCTCGAGCGACCCGGCCGCGGCGGCTGCCAGCACCGCCGCAGCGTCGACGATCACGGCATCGGCGTCGACGGAGAAGGTCCGGGGCCCGGCCGTCCCGCCAGTGGCCAGGATCACCCGACCGTCCAGTCGGGCCACGTCCTCAGCGGTCATCGTCTCGTTGCAGCGGATGTCCACGCCGTGCCGCCCGGCATCGGCCTCGAGCCACGCCACCAGGTCGGCCAGGCGATGGTGGCCGGGCCCGGCTGCCACGGTCCGGGCCATGCCCCCCACCGTCGGTCCCGCCTCGACGAGGCGGACCGCCAGCCCCCGCCGGCCGGCCACCCTGGCCGCCTCGAGCCCGGCCGGGCCACCGCCGATCACCACCACATCCGGCCGATCGACGGGTCGGCTGGTCGGGTCGACCGCAACGGGGGCGGCCGCCGGCTCCCGGGGGTCGGTCGTCTCGTGGCCGCAGCGAGGATCGGCGATGCAGGAGATGATCGGGTTGCGGTTGTCCCGTACGTTGCACAGCTGGTTGCACAGCACGCAGGGCCGAGCGGGCTCCGATCGGCGGGCACTGGCCACGAGCGCGGCATCGGCCAGCTGGGCCCGGGTCATCTCGGCCCCGTCGAACCAGCCTCGAGCCAGTCCCTCGTCGGCCATGGCGACCGACACGATCGAGCCCTGGGCGAACACCGCCACCCCGGGATCCAGGGTCGCCCGGATCCGGCCCGCCAGCTCCAGGTTGAAGCCCGGCTCGTGGTGGCCGGTCGGCCTGGTCTCGGCCACGGAGAAGATCCCGCCCCGCACGACGGTCAGGTAGTCGATCTCGCCCGCCAGCTGCGGGGCGAGATCTGCGGCCGACTCGGGGGTGATGCCGGCCCAGGGGGCCAGCTCGTCGCAGCTGAGCCGGAGGCCGACGAGGCGGTCGGGTCCGACCGCCCGGCGGACCGCGACGAGGACCTGACGTGCCAGGAGCGACCGGTCCTCGCCGTAGCGGTCGTCCCGCCGGTTCGTCAGCCCTGACAGGAACTGGCGGACGAGGCTGAATTGGCCGGCGTTGACCTCGACCCCGGCCAGCCCGCAATCGACCGCCCGCCGGGCGGCGGTGGCGAACCCGGCGACGACGGCGTCGATGTCGTCCTGCTCCATGATCTTGGGCACTTCCCGGGTGTTGACGTCCGGCTCGTCGGACGGGGCCCACAGCTCCCGTTGGCTGAACGCCGAGGTCGATTGGCCTCCGGCGTGGGAGAGCCCGGCCACCACCACGGTCCCGAACGGCGCGCAGGCCTCGGCCACGGCCCGCCAGCCCGGTCCGGCCTGCTCGGCATCGGGACACCGCTCGTAGGGCCAGTCCGAATCGTGCACCGATGCCTGCTCGGTCACGATGAGCCCACACCCCCCGGCCGCCCGCTCGCGGTAGAAGGCGACGTGGCGCTTCGAGAGCGCCCGGCCGTCCGCCAGATTGGTGGCGATCGGACCGAACACCACCCGGCTTGGCAGGCGGTGGCGGCCGACGGTCAGGGGGTCGAGGATGGTCGTCATCGCTGGGCTCCGATCGTAGCTCCGATCGGGGTGGCAACCCGAAGCCGGGCCCTGTCCTGCGGGGCCTGGCTTCACGCTCACCGAGGCTAGACTTCCACCGGGTGATCGGCCCCCGATCCTCGCACAGCAGCGCACGTCACAGGAGCCGCAATGGAGTCGAGAGTCCGGCCCGATCAACAGCAGGCATTCGATCACAAGTTCGCTGACGACTACCGGAACAAGGGCATCATCTCCGAGGGCCACTACGTCTGGGTCCGCCAGCGTCGCATGCGGCTGGCCGTGGACCGGGTCCTCGAACTGCTCGACCGGGACCCGGCCGAGCTCTCTGCGCTGGTGGTCTGCGGGGGGACCGGCGCCGAGGCGAGCTACCTCGCTGACCGGGGGTTCGGTGAGGTGACGAACTCCGACTTCTCGTCCAGCGCTCTCGAGGTGGCCCAGAAACGGGACGGACGGCTGGCGGTCCGAACAATCGACATCGAGGCCAACGACGTGCCGGACGAGTCGTACGACGTGGTGATGGTCCACGACGGGCTCCACCACCTGACCCGACCGGTCCAGGGCCTGAACGAGATGATCCGCATGGCCAGACTGGCCGCCATCGTGGTGGAGCCCCACCTCAGCCTGGTCGGCCGGCTGATCGGCACCGAGTGGGAGAAGGTGGGCGACGCCGTCAACTACGTCTTCCGCTGGGACCACGACCTGTTCGCCCAGACCGCTCGCAGCCAGCTCGTCCGGGAGCCCACCCACATCTGGACCAAGCGGCTGTGGGACCACAACCAGGCGGTCTCGAAGCTGAGCGACTGGACCGACGACGAGACGACCAAGATGGCCATCACCAGGGCCGTCTACGGCGCGCTGAGCCCGGTCAACCGCTTCGGCAACAACTTCCTCGGCGTCCTGGTCAAGTAGGGGCCGCTGCGACGGCGTGCTCGGCCGTCGCCGCCAGGTAGGCAGCCGCCCACCCGGCCAGCCGGTCGACCTCCGCCCTGTCGGTCAGGCCATCGTCGTCGAGGGCCTCGCCGGCCTTGGGGAGGGAGAAGTGGGGGCGGAACGTGGTGCAGCGCATGTAGCTGAACATCTCCTCGACCATGGCCATGCCGTGCTGGGCTCCTCGCCGGCCCGGTGAGGCGCCGAGCAGGCCGATCAGCTTCGGCTGGAAGCTGAACATGTCGACCCGGGTGACCCAGTCGATCGTGTTCTTCAACAGCGGGGTGAAGGCACCGTTGTACTCCGGTGAGGCGATCAGCAGCCCGTCGGCGGCGGCGATCCTGGCCTGCAGCACCACCGCCGGGTCGGGCACACCGTGGTGCTCCTGGAAGTCACCGTTGTAGATCGGCAGCTCGAACCCCGCCAGATCGGCCAGATCGACGGTGGCGCCGGCGCTCCGCAGCTCATCGACCGCCAGTCGGAGCAGGCGGGTGTTGAACGAGGCCCGCCTGATCGAGCCGGACATGGCGAAGACGGTGGTCATCGAGCGTCGGCGGCGCCGTCGATGGCGTGCCACACCCGCTCCGGGGTGGCCGGGATGTCCACGTGGGTCACCCCGAGATGGGCCAGGGCGTCGACCACCGCGTTCTGGACCGCCGGTGTGGAGCCGATCGTTCCAGACTCACCGATGCCCTTGGCGCCGAGCGGGTTGAGCGGGGTCTTCGTCTCCTGGGGGATCCGCTCGAAGGTCGGCAGCTCGGCGGCCGAGATGATCCCGTAGTCCATGAAGTTTGCGGTGATCGGGTTCCCGTCGTCGTCGTACACGAACTCCTCGATCAGTGCCTGGGCGATGCCCTGGGCCAGGCCGCCGTGGACCTGACCCTCGACCAGCAGCGGGTTGATCATCGTGCCGGCGTCGTCGCAGGCGACATGGCGTTGGATCGACACGGCCCCGGTGTCCATGTCGACCTCGACCACCGACAGGTGGGTGCCGAATGGGAACGTCGCCCCAGCCGGATCGAAGTCGATCTCCGAGGAGAGGTCGACGTCGGACCGGGTCTCCGCCACTGCGGCCAGCTCGCTCCACGATCGGGCCACCGCCGGCGTCCCGACGACGCTGAACGTGCCGCTCACGGTGTCGAGGACCACGTCGCCGGGGTTCGCTTCGAGCAGCTCGGCCGCCAGTCCCATGGCCTTCATGACCACTTCCTCGGACGCCTCCCAGATCGCCGAGCCGCCGAGCTGGAGCGACTTCGACCCACCGGTTCCGCCGCCGCGGGGCACGTCGGCGGTGTCGCCGTGACGGACCTCGATGCGCTCGAGCGGGATGCCGGTCAGCTCGCTCACGAGCATGGCGAAGGTCGTGTGGTGACCCTGACCGTGCGACGACGAACCGGTCTTGGCCAGGGCCGAACCGTCCGGCAGTATCTCGACGCTGCCGTACTCGGAGTTGCCCAGCGGGTTCGTGATCTCGACGTAGGTGGCGAGGCCGATGCCGAGCTGCCGGCTGGCCCCCTCCGCCCGGCGGCGGGCCTGCTCGGCTCGTAGGGTGGCGTAGTCGGCGGCCTCGAGAGTGGCGTCGAGGGAGCGCTCGTAGTCGCCGGAGTCCATGGCGGCTCCCGTCGGGGTCGTGAGCGGGAACTGGGACGGTTGCAGCAGGTTGCGGCGACGAAGCTCGGCCGGGTCCATCCCGATCCTGGTCGCATACACGTCGATGATGCGCTCGATGGCAGCGGTGGCCTCCGGCCGACCCGCTCCCCGGTAGGCGCCGACGGGCATCGTGTTCGTCACGACGGACTTCGCCGAGAAGTCGATGTTGGCGATGTCGTACACGCCGGAGGCCATGATCCTGGTCAGGAACGGCAACACGGCCCCGATCTCGGCGTGGGCGCCGGAGTCCTGGACGACCGACAGCGAGTAGGCGGTGAGGGTCCCGTCCGCCGTCCCGCCGAGCTTGGCGTCGAAGGTCTGGGCCCGGCCGTGGACCAGCCCCAGCATGCTCTCCGACCTGGTCTCGGCCCACCGCATCGGACGATCGAGATGGCGGGCCAGGGTGGCCACCAGCAGATCCTCGGGATAGGCACCGTTCTTGGCCCCGAACGCCCCGCCGACATCGGGGCAGATCACCCGGACCGCGTCGCTGTCGACCCCCATCGCGGCTGCAAGCGAGTCCCGGGTCCCGTGGGCGCCCTGGGTCGACGACCACTGGGTCAGCCGTCCGTCGTCCCAGCGGGCGGCCGCGGCCCGGGGCTCGAGCGGGCACGGGGCCAGCCGCTGGTTGCGGAACTGCAGCTCGACGACGACCTCGCACTCGGCGAACATGTCCGCCTTGGCCGGGTCGGCGGGTAGGGCGAAGGCCACGTTGGTGCCGGCCTCGGGGAACAGCAGCGTCTCGTCCTTGAGCGCCTCGAGCGGGTCGAGGACGATCGGGAGGGGCTCGAGCTCGATGATGGCCTGTTCGGCGGCGTCGACGCCCTGCTCCCTGGTCTCGGTGACGACGGCCACGACCGGTTCACCGACGTACCGGACCCGATCCAGTGCGAGCCACGACCGGACCATGTCCTGATTGAGCATGCCCTGGCCGGGAGGGCCTGCTGTCAGGTCGAGATCCTCCCCGGTGAGGGCGGCCACGACGCCCGGCATGGTCCGCACCTCGCCGAGGTCGATGCCGGCGATGCGGGCGTGGGGCAGCGTCGAGCGGACGAACGTGACCCATGCGGCGTCGGCCGGGGCGATGTCGTCGACATAGGATCCGCCGACCGTCAACAGGGCCGGGTCTTCTGTTCGGGTCACGCGGGTTCCGAGAATGCTCAAGGTTCCTCCAGGGGTAGGGCGAGCGCTTGGTCGTCGAGGGCGTCGGCCAGCGGCTGACCGTTCGGCCGGATCGGGGTGGGGAGTGGTGCCAGGCTCAGACCCTGGTCGGCCCGAGGCTGACCGGGACCGGCTTCGAGTGGTTCGACGTCGGTTGTGGTCGGCTGGCGGCCGCCACCGCGGCCAGTGGGGCTTCGCCGTGGCCGCTGACGCACTCGGGGTCCGGGCCGTCGAGGGGGAGACCGGTGAAGAACTTGGCCGCCATGCACCCCCCCTGGCAGGCATCGAACTGGCCGCAGCTGGCGCACGCCCCGGCGGACTGCGGTTGCCGCAGCTCGGTGAACAGATCGGAGGACTTCCAGACCGCAGTGAAGCCGCCGGTGTCCCGGACGTTGCCGGCCTTGAACTCGTCGTGGAGGACGAACGGGCAGGCGTAGACGTCGCCGATGGGATCGATCAGGCAGACCACCCGACCGGCCCCGCACAGGTTGAGGCCGGGGAGGTTCTCGTCGCCGAGGGCATTCAGGTGGAAGAACGAGTCGCCGGTCAGGACGTGTGGCCGATCGAGCAGCCAGTGGTAGAGCTCGAGCTGCTGGTCCTGGGTCGGGTGGAGCTGGTGCCAGCTGTCCGCCCCGCGGCCGGCCGGCCGCAGTCGGGTCAGTCGCAGCTCGGCGCCGTAGCGGTCCGCCAGGGCCTCGAAGCGGTCGAGCTGGGGGATGTTCTGCCGGGTCATCACCACGCTGATCTTGAACGGACCGAAGTCGGCGGCCGCCAGATTGTCCATGGCGGTCAGTGCAGTGGCGAAGGAGCCGGGGCCACGTACGGCGTCGTTGGTGGTCTCGTCTGCCCCGTCGATCGAGATCTGGATGTCGGTGTAGGGCGTTGCGGCCAGCCGGATGGCGTCGTCGCGGTCGATCCTGGACCCGTTGGTGGAGAACTTGACGCCGACACCGTTGTCGGTGGCGTGGTGGAGCAGCTCGTAGAAGTCCGGCCTGATCGTCGGCTCGCCGCCCCCGATGTTCACGTAGAACACCTGCAGGGCTCGCATCTCGTCGATGACGGCCCTCGCCTCGTCGGTCGAGAGCTCCCGGGGGTCCCGCCGGCCGGACGAGCTGAGGCAGTGGACACAGGCCAGGTTGCAGGCGTAGGTCAGCTCCCAGGTCAGGCAGATGGGGGCATCGAGGCCGCGCTTCAGTTCCTCGGTCAGTGCAGTCATGGGGTCACGTTCTCGATCGGGGCTGCGGGTTCGGCAGGCGAATCCGGGACTGGTTCGATGAAGTCCGAGCGGGCGAGGGCGGTGAGCGCCCCTTCGAACGAGGGCCAGCGACCGTCGCTGAGCCCCTGGGCGGTGAACGCCTCCCGCGGGTTGTCGTGGTGCTCGAGCGATCGGACCAGCTCGACGAGGTCGGGGGAGCGGAGGAAGTTGAGCCGCCGGTTGTCGTAGTGGTAGGCGAGCGCCCCGAAGGGCTCCGGTCGGAGCGAAACCCGCGGATGCAGTCGCCACGGTCCCATCAGGTCCGGTGATCGGTCGCTCATTCGTGTACCTCCCGAGCCCTCCGGTGGTGCTCCGGCCCGGTACGTTCCGCCGCCAGCGGGAGCTCCGTCGGGACGGCCTCCGGACTGAAGGGGGGCGATCAGTACACCCCGCACATGCCGTCGATCGAGATCTCCTCGACGAGCAGCTCGTCCTCGATCAGCTCGTCGGTCGAGGGATCGGCGGGGCCGTCGATGGTCGCCTGGTCGAGCTCTTCGGTCGGTTCTGTGTCCACGGTTCCTCCACGGTTGCCTGCTCCGATCCGCCACCCCTTGGCGGACGCGCCAGTAGATCGTAGCGGCCCCGGTGGCCCGGGTGTAGTTGCGCAGACCGCTAGCGGAGATCGAAGCACACCTTGATCGAGCCGCGTGAGCCGGCAGAGGCGGCATGCAGCAGGGCGTCCTCGTAGCGCTCGAGCGGGTAGGTGGCCGACACCAGGCGCCCGAGATCGGCGGCCGCCACCAGCTCGGCCGCCAGGTCGAAGGTGCGCTTGGTCGAGCCGTCCGACAGCCGCTCGGTGCCGTAGGTGTAGGCTCCGACGAGCTCTGTCTCACGGTGCCAGAGCGCCGTCAGGTCGACGGCCACCCGGCCGGGCATGCCGACCAGCACCACCCGGCCCCTCGGTCTCGCGGTGCCGATGGCCTGATCGACCGAGGCCGCCGAGCCGACGGCGTCGATCACGACATCGGCCCCGCCTGACAGATCGTCGCCGATCATGAAGCTGCCCGAGGCCCGCCTGACGGCCCTCACCACCTCGTCGGGCCCGACGACCAGGTCGGCCCCGAGGGAGCGGGCCAGCTCCTGCTGCTCCGAGTACTTGGCACCGACGATCACCTCGGCGGCCGGACAGAACTGCCGGATGGCGGCCAGGGCCACCAATCCCATGGTGCCGGCCCCGAGGATGGCGATGGTCTGATCCTCGGTGATCCCGGCCTTGAGTGCGGCGTGCACGCCGACGGCCGCCGGCTCGATCATCACCGCCGCCTCGTCGCTCAGGTCCTCGGGCACCGGATGGAGCTGGCTCTCGTGGGCGACGAACTCGCTCGCCCAGCCACCGCCGGTCGATGCGCAGTAGCCGGTCTGGATACCGGGCTCGAGGAGGCCACCGACGAGATGGCGGTAGTCGTCGCCGTCGCCCGGGGCGGCACCGGGGAACGGCGGCTGGAAGCCCCTCGCCTCGTGCCCGAGCACCGGCTCGAGTACCACCCGGACCCCATCGTCGCGTTCTCCGACCACCTCGTGGCCGGGAACGAAGGGGAACGAGACCCACGGCTCGAAGTAGCGCGACGACTTGCCGTCGACGGTGGCCAGATCGGAGCCGCAGATCCCGGCCAGCCGGGTGGTGACCCGCCGCCAGCCCGGACCGGGCAGGTCGAGAGGGTCTGCGTCGACCAGCGTCAGCGGTCCGGCACTGGCCCCGCTGCCGGGCCTGATCCTGGACGAGATCGCCGCCGCCACGTAGCGGGCCTCTTTGCGGCTGAACTCCAGGGCCTTCACGTCGGCAACGGTAGCAGTGCCGCCCGGTCAACCCGCCCGGAGGTCGCCCGGCTGGGGGGCGTGCGGAACGGCTGTCACTACCGATCTCTAGTGTGTCGAGCCATGAGCATGACGATCGATTGCGGGACGTGTTCCCGCCACCACACGCCGACCTGTGACGACTGCGTCGTCACGTTCATCGTCGATCGGGAACCGGACGAAGCGGTGGTCATCGACGTCGCAGAGTTCTCGGCCCTGAAGCGGCTGCAGTCGGCTGGTCTGGTTCCCGATCTGCTGCACGACGGCCCACCCCTCCGGCCGTCGCCCGATCCGGCCGTTGGCGGCGATCAGGTGCGGGAGCAGCACGGTTGAGCGCCGGCTGGTGCCTCGCCGACCCGTGGCTGAGCGGCTCGGGGTGAATTCGGGCAACCTGGAGGCATGCAACGGTCGACCACAACGGGCCCGGTCACCACGTCCGAGCTCGTCGCTCTCGGCCGGACGGCCGGACTGGCGGCGGTCGGCGTGGCCGGGGCCGAGGTCCTGGAGCCGGCACGGACCGTCCTCCACATCCGAAAGCGAGCCGGCCTGGCCGGCGACATGCAGTTCACCTACCGGAATCCCGATCGCTCGACCGACCCGTCCCGCCTCCTGCCCGGCGCCCGGTCGCTCGTGGCCGGAGCGTGGAGCTACGGCGGCATGGGGCGGCCTGCCCCGGATCCGGAGTCCGGCGACGTGGCCCGCTACGCCTGGCACGACCACTATCACGACCTCCGCCGAGCGCTCGAAGCGATCGCCGGACGGCTGCGAGACGAGGGCCACCGGGCCACCGTCGTCGCCGACAGCAACGCCTTGGTCGACCGCAACGCCGCGTGGTCGGCCGGCATCGGCTGGTACGGCAAGAACAGCAACCTGCTGCTGCCGGGAGCGGGCAGCTGGTTCGTGCTCGGGGCGGTGGTCACCGACGCCGAGCTCGAGCCGACCGGGCCGCCGCTGGCGGATGGCTGCGGTTCCTGCAGCCGCTGCATCGACGACTGCCCCACCGAGGCCATCATCGCCCCCGGGGTGGTCGACGCCAGGCGCTGCCTGGCCTGGATCGTGCAGGCCGGCGGCCCGA
>JAHELU010000099.1 GCA_024644005.1 Acidimicrobiales bacterium
GGAGGGCGGCGAGAAGAAGTCGTTCCGGGACGTCAAGCACTACAAGCGACGCAAGCGGTGGGCGTCATGAGCGCCGGAACGCAATCGCCCCTGCTCGAGGTCCACGACATCGAGCTCCGCTTCGGCGGCGTCACGGCCATCAACCGGGTCAGCTTCGCTGTCGAACCGGGGGAGCTGTTCGCCATCATCGGGCCGAACGGGGCGGGCAAGACGTCGATCTTCAACGCCATCAGCCAGGTGTACCGACCCCAGGATGGCGACATCCGCTGGAAGGGCGAGAGCATCATGGGCCTGCGGCCCGACAGGGTGGCCCACTTGGGCATCGCCCGGACGTTCCAGAACATCGAGCTGTTCGCCCAGATGACGGTGATCGACAACCTGCTGACCGGCCGGCACATCCGGATGCAGAAGAGCTGGCTGGCCGGCGCTCTGTACTGGGGGCCGGGTGGGGCCAAGGACGAGGAGATCGCCAACCGTCGGCGGGTCGAGGACATCATCGACTTCCTCGAGATCGAGCAGTGGCGAAAGCACCCGGTGGCGCTCCTGCCCTACGGCTTCCAGAAGCGGGTCGAGCTCGGCCGGGCGCTGGCCATGGACCCCGAGCTGCTGCTGCTCGACGAGCCGGTGGCCGGCATGAACATCGAGGAGACCGAGGACATGGCCCGGTTCATCCTCGACGTCCAGCGGGAGCTGGGCATCGCCATCATCCTGGTCGAGCACGACATGGGTCTGGTGATGGACGTCGCCGACCGGGTGCTGGCCGTCGACTTCGGTTCGCCGATCGCGCTCGGTAAGCCGGCGGAGATCCAGGAGGACCCCGACGTGATCGCCGCCTACCTCGGTACCGAGCACCACGTCGGCCTGGACGCCGACTGAGCTCGGTCCCCTGTCCCGGAGAGCCGTCGACCGAGCTCGGGCCCAGGCCGTCAGAGCGCCTGCCGCTCGGCCTCGGCCAGGCGGGCCTGCAGTGTCTCCTTGGCTGCTCGGAGGTTCTTGCGGACCGATTGCGCCTGGATGCCCAGCTCCTCGGCCACCTCGGCAATCGTCATCTCCTTGATGAAGACCCGAATCGCCGCAGCTCGTTGCTGCCGGGGCAGCTTCAGGATCTCCTCGGCGATCAGGGCGCGCGCCAGGTAGGCCTCGATCTCCGATGGGGACGGTGGGGCCGCCCACTCGCCGTTGGAGCTGCTCGGCCTCATCGAGTGGCACTCGGCCGCTCTGCCCTCCCGGGCCAGCCGTCGCTGGTGGCTCCGGATGCAGTCGTAGTAGACGTTCCTGGCCGCACTCCTGATGTAGCCGTGCCATCGGTGACTGTCCCGCGATCTGGCCCTGCGGACGTCGGCCGTGTTCCACTTCCTCCACAGTTTCAACGCGGTGGCCTGTGCCACCTCGTCGGCTTCGTGGTCATTGGCGCCTTTGCTCAATGCGGTCCGCCTCGCCACCATCAGAATGACAGCGAGCTGTTCTTCGATTTGTCCCCCGCGACCATAGGCCCCCATGTCGCTCCTTCGTTGTTACCGTAACCCTGGCTGTAACTGCTCGTGATTACTGGTCACATTTGTCACATTAGTACGCAGTTCTAAGGAGTAGGCAAATCTTCCTTTACGATTCCTAAAGCGGCAAGGGGCCATTTGGCAGATAGGTACTGGCCCGTCACAGGCAGGCGACGGCCCCGACACCCACCTACCCCAGCCTCTGGCGGGAAGGAACGCTACGCCGACGCTCGATCGGGCACAAGGGGTTGGGTGCCGACCCAGACCGACCAACGGACATCGCCGCCCTCGGCCCGTTCGCTCTCGCGGTCGCCTCGGCGATCGAGGAAGCGCCGGTCCCCCGGAACAGCCTGCACCCACGCCTCGATCCCGGCGGCCACCCGATCGTCGTAGTCTCGCCACGCCTCGGCCGTGCTCGGGAGCTCCTCGACGCCGGTCAGTCCTGCTGCGGCCAGGATCGCTCGACACTCGGCTGCGGTTCGGGGCTGGCCGAACTCGGCGGGCAGCCCGTCTCGGACCTCGACCGTCGTGGCCACCACATCGGCGACAGCCAGCCGGCCACCGGGCGCGAGCCGGGCGGCCAGCGCCGCGACCGAGGGCTCGAAGCCACCCCAGATCCATGGCGCCCCGATCAGGCAGATCACGTCCCAGGTGACCGCCGGCGTCGATTCGAGGTAGTGGCGACCGTCGCCGAGCACCAGTCGGATCCCGTCGACGCCGGCCTCACTCAGCCGGTGGTGGGCCCGCCGGATCGTCCACGGCGACAGGTCGACGCCGATGCCGTCGACGGTCCAGCGGCCAGCGATCCGTCGCAACAGCTCCCCGTGGCCGCAGGCGACATCGAGGACCCGATGGCCGTTGGCGATGCCGAGGCGGTCGATCAGACCGTCGAGCCCGTCCGATGTCAGAGGGTCCATGATCGACAGCCGATGATGGCCGGCTTCGAAGAAGCGGAACGGCTCCCACAGCGCGTCGACGTCGGTGCCGGTCACGATCTCGATCGCCGGTGGGAGTGGCTCGATGTCTCCTGGGCTGCGTGTCGCCACGACGCAACGCTACAGCCAAGTCGGTACCGGTCCGTCCAACGGTCGGTTGCCCGAATCGAGGGAATCGCTCGACCGGCACTACGGTTCTGAGCGTATGCGTCGCTCGCGCTGGTTGGCAGACGATCCGCTGCAATCCGGCGGTTCGGTCCAGCTGATCGACGACGAGCCATCGGCGGGCACGCCAGCCCCGGTCGGAGCGGGGCGCCAGGCCACGAGATCGGTCGTCAAGGGCGGTCGGCGCTCGAGCGGTGTGCTGGCCGCGCTGTCGGCGCTGCTCCTCGCTGGCCTCGGCTGGCTGTTGCTCGGCACCGACAGCCCGGCCGACGACGGGGCCGGCGGCCCGTCCGACGTCGCCGAGCGAGCCGACGACTCCTCCGCCGGCGATGGAGCCGGGGCCGACCTGGATCACCCCGCTGCCATCCCACAGGCCCTGGGGGGTCCGACCCCGACCGTGCGGTGGGAGACGCCCCCGAAGTTCGGCGGAAGGGCGGGCGCAGCTCTGCCTGCCGAGGCGGCGGCAGCCCGCCAGCTCGTGCTGATCGATCCGGAGCGGGGGGCGGAGGTGGTGTCGCTCGACGGCAGCCTGCGCCGTTCGCTGCCGGTGGAGCCGACGGTCTCCGGCGGCCTGGCCGTGCTGGGGGACCGGGTGGTGTACCGGCAGAACGGTCAGGCGCTCGCCGTATCCCTCGTCGGTGAGGAATCGGCGCCCCTGGGCCCGGCCGATCTGATCCTGCCGTCTCGCTCTCCCGATCGGGTATGGCTGGGGCAGCTGGTGATCGAGGCGAACCGGCCGGACACCTTCGCCTGGCGCGAGGTGGACCGCACCGGGACCGTGCAGCGCGTGTCGGTGCGGGTGATGCCCCTGGACTTCCCGTCGCCGGCGCTGGCGTCGGGCACCAGCGATACGGTGTGGCGGCTCGTGGCCGGGGACGACCTCCAGCGGGAGTGGCGGTTGCTCTCCCCCGGGGTCGCGATCGCGGCCGGTCTCAACGACGTGATCGTCAGGCGATGCGACGGGGTCCGGTGCGCCAGGGTCTGGTTCGACGCCGGCACCGGGAAGTCGACGAGTCCCGTTCTCGACGACGTCGCCGAGCGGCTGCCCATCGAGCGCTTCGGCCT
The DNA here is from genome assembly GCA_024644005.1 of Acidimicrobiales bacterium. Taxonomy (GTDB): domain Bacteria; phylum Actinomycetota; class Acidimicrobiia; order Acidimicrobiales; family SZUA-35; genus JAHELU01. The sequence goes on from JAHELU010000099.1 coordinate 3,659, forward strand.
CCTGTCCCCGGACGGGCGGTTCGTGGTCGAGGACCGCCCCGACGATGGCGTCATCGTCCACGCCGTGACCACCGGCGAAGCGATCACCAGGGACTGCATCTCCGTCGACCGGCTGGCCTGGTCGAGCGACCCGGCGCTGCTGGCCTGCCGGACGACGATGGGGATCTCCGTCTTCGGCCTGGACACCGGCGGCCGCAGTGACCTGTCGGGGGCGAGCGACGCTACCCGGTTCGTCCTGGTCGACCTCGGTCCCCGGTTGGTGCCCGGCCTCCCGGTAACGGGATCCTCGACGCGCTGACGGTCAGGTGGGAGCTCAGCGACTGACGACGGTGACCGGGCACTGCTCGAGTCCTCGGAGCACGAGCCGCTTGCGGTAGGCCCGATCGCCGGCCGGTTCGATCGTGGCGAAGCGGCGGATCAGCCCGGCGAAGACCTCCTGGCCCTCCACCCTGGCCAGGTTGGCCCCGAGGCAGTAGTGGATGCCGGATCCGAAGCTCATCACCGGCTCCCCCCGCCGCCCGACATCGAAGGTCTCGGGGTCCTCGAAGTGATCGGGGTCACGGTTGGCGGCCCCCAGCAGCGTCAGCAGCCGGTCACCCCTCGAGAAGTGGACCCCGCAGGCCTCCGCGTCTTCGAGACAGGTCCGCCCGTCCAGCTGGACCGGGCTGTCGAACCGGAGGATCTCGTCGACCGCGGTCGGCACCAGCGACGGGTCGGCCCACAGGCGCTCCAGCTGGTCCCGGTGGTTGAACAGGGCGTTGAGCCCGTTGCCGATGAGGTTGGTCGTGGTCTCGGCCCCGGCCGCGAACAACAGGTTGGCCACCGCCAGGATCTCCCCCTCGTCGAGCATGTCGTGATCGTCCCTGGCCTCGATCAGCGCCGAGATCAGATCGTCCCGTGGCTCGGCTCGGCGGACCGCCACCAGCCCAGCGAAGTAGTCGAAGAGATCGTTGGCTGCCGCCTCGGAGAGTTGCAGCTCGTCGACGCTGGCCGATGGCTCGAGCGATTGGACCAGGTCGCTCACCAGGGAGCGGATCTCCGGCCAGTCGGTTTCCGGGACACCGAGCATCTCGGCGATGACCGATACCGGCAGCGGCTCGGCGAGCAGTGCCATCGCGTCGCCGGTCCCGGCCCCGGCGAGCTCGTCGAGCCGCTCGTCGACCAGCTCGGCGATGCGGTCCCGCAGGCCCTCGATCCGGCGGGGGGTGAAGGCCCGGCTGACCAGCCCCCGTTGCCGGGTGTGGTCCGGCGGGTCCAGGGCGAGCATCGACAATGGTCGCTCCCGCCGCCTGGCCTCCATCTCCCGGCGGTACGCCAACGTCTCGGGGTCGATCGACCCGAAGGCCCGGTCGGGGCCGCCCTCGCCGTTGCCGAAGCGGTTGTCGCGCAGGATGGCCCGGCAGTCGTCGTAACGGCTGAAGACGGTGCCGCCGAATCCGGAGATGTGCACCGGGCTCTGCTCCCGCAGCGTCCGGTAGAACGGGTTGGGGTCGGCCAGGCCCCGGGCCGACGCGAACACCTCCACCAGTGCCTCGTCCCCGACCCGTTGCTGGTCTGGGTCGATGGGACCTGTCACCAACACGGCCATCGGTCGAACCTCCAGGGACACAGGCCGGTCGTGTGCCGACCGCCGTACCCACCGTACCCCGTCCGACCCTTGCGCCGTAAGTCCGTCGGCGAGGCCGGTCGGCGAGCGACCGTCCCGCCATTCGCATTTTATTGAAGCACGTGCTACGAAATTAGGGACGAAGTGGACGGAGGTCGTTCGACTTCCACGAGATCACGAGGAGGACGTTCGTGGCCACGAGAATCGAACCGGTCAAGCCGGGTGAGAGCGACGACGAGGAGGTCAACGCCCTGTTGGCCGACGGTCGCGACGGCTGGTGGGCCGATGCCAACATGTTCGGGGTGATCGGTCGGAATCCGCAGCTGCTCAAGGCCATCATCCCGGTCTTCGGCTCGTTCTTCGCGGAAGGCAGCGTCGAGCCCCACATCCACGAGCTGATGCGGCTCAAGACCGGTCAGATAAACGACTGCGCCTATTGAATGACGGTTCGAACCGTCGCCGTGCGCGACGCCGTGAGCCCGAAGGAAGAAGCATGCATGGGTCACCAGCCTCAGGCCGGTGACGTCCTGAACGACCGGGAGGCGCTCGCCGTGTCCCTGGCCGAGCGGATCGCCCTCGATCCCCACACCGTGACCGACGACTTCTTCGAGTCGCTCCGGGAGCACTTCAGCGACGACGAGATCGTCGAGATGGTCTATGCCTGCGGAATCTTCAACTGGGGCAACAAGTTCAACATCACGATGAAGCTGGACTCGTCAGACGAGTCGGAGTACGCCACGGGCATGGAGTACCGACAGGAAGAGATCGCCTGACCGGCAGGGAGTCCCCATGCAGCTCGACGATGTCGACAACAGTGCGCTGAACGAGGTCCTGCTGGCCGAGGACCGGGGAGTCATCATCGACTTCTGGGGGACCTGGTGCCAGCCCTGTCGTACCCTGCGCCCTCACCTCGAGCAGCTTGCAGACGACCACTCGGCCTCGTGGCGGGTGGTCGGGGTCCATGTCGATGAGAACCCCGACGTGGTGGAGCGCTTCGAGGTGACGTCGACACCGACGCTCGTGTTCGTCAGAGGAGGCGACGAGGTCCACCGCATCACCGGTGCTGTCCCTCCGAGTGCCATCTCGGAGGCCATGGCGTCGACCTGAGCGGGCCGAGGGTGGTGGCGGGCTCGACCGTCGCCACCCGCCGGCCCAGCGTCACCAGGCGATGATCTGCTGCCTGATGCCGTGCCCGAGCCGCTGCAGCTCGGCGTCAGCCGCGCCGCTCCTGGCGCAGACGTTCAGCCCCAGCACCGCCGCCACCAGGAGCTCCGTCCTGGCCGCCACGAGTTGCTCGTCGTCGGTGAAGGTGCGGACCGCCGGCTTGATGGCCCGGCGCAGACGGCGTCGGTAGGCCTTGAGCCGGTGGCCGTGATCAGGATGCTCGGCCGCCAGGTTGAGGATCAAGCATCCCCGCTGGTCCTCGCGACCGATCCACCGGACGACCGCCGCGACGAAGTCGAGGAGGGCTTGCCGGCTCGGCGGATCGAGCCTGGCCAGCACCGAGGCGTCGAGCTCGCTGGCGTAGCGGTCCACCGCCTGCTCCAGCAGCCCGTCCTTCGACCCGAACGTGTTGTACAGGCTGGATTGGCTGACTGCCAGCTCGCGCTCCAGCAGGCGCGTGGTCGTGCCGGCAAGGCCGTGCTTCCAGAACACGTCGACCGAGCGATCGAGTACCTCGTCGTGTTCGAAGGAGCGGGGTCGCCCGCGCCTGCCCTGCTGCTCGGCCATGGCCACCAGGGTATCCGCACGCCGGTCGGCGGCTCCAAAACCGGCCTCCGGCGCCGCGCCCGGGAGCGGACCGCCGAACCGGGGGTATTCCGCTCGGCCGCTCAGAACCGCCCGCTCGCAGCCGACGAGACACCCGATGAGTGGTTCTGTCGATCGCCAACGGCGAGCCGGCTCGTGTCGGTCGGTGGTGCTCTCGGTCGTCGGGACGATGCTCCTGGCTACCGGGTCATTGCTGACCGGCCCTGCCGCTGGGCTCGAACCGGGTCCCCCCCCGGCGCCGCCATCGATCGACCGACCGGCCCCGGCGGCCGAGCCGGCCCCCGTGCTCCGCAACGGCTCGTTCGACGACGGCTCGAGCTCCTGGATCCGGTCCTACCGCCGAGCCGACACCGCCGCGACGGTGGTGGACACGGGTGACGACAATCGACTAGAGGTCCTGGCCGGCGCCACCGAGGGAGCGGTGGCCCAGGACCTCCCGACCCCGGCCAGGGCCGGTCATCGCTACACCCTGTCGATACGGGCCGAGAGCCCGACCGGCCTGCCGGTGCTCGTCGAGGTGGCGATCCACGGATTGAGCGCAACGGGCTCGATCGGTGAGACCGCGAGCCGACTGGTCATGGTCGAGGGTCACGAGGTCCCGATCACGGCGACCCTGGAGCCGACGGTCGACCACCCGACGATCCGGGCGGAGGTCTATGTCCACACCGTCGACCGGGCGGTATGGCTCGACGATGCCGAGCTGCTGGTGGACCGTGACCCTGGGGTCTGGAACTACGGCTACCAGCAGCCGCGGGTCAGGTTCCCGGACGGCGTCGACCCGACCCGGCTCGAGCCGGGCCAGCGCTACCGAGCGGAGATCGCCGTCGGCACCACGACGGACCAGCCATGGCGGTGCTGTGTCGGTACCGGCTCGGTCAGGCTGGGCACCGAGGACGAGGACGGCGTCGGGGGCAGCGGCATCGGCTCGCCGCTGTTCGTGCCTCCCGACCAGGCCGGATCGAACTGGCTCTCCCCGACCAGGATCGCCTTCGACCGATCGGAGAGTCGCATCGGCGGGACCTTCACCACGGTTGTCCGGGCCCCCGACGAGCCCGGCCCGTTCTCCCAACGATTCCGCCTCGTGGCCGAGGGCGTGATCTGGCTGCCGGGACCCGTCATCGAGGTCGACGGGACGGTCGTGGACCCGCCGCCGCCTCCCGATCCGCCACCGCCGCCTCCCGATCCGCCACCGCCTCCCGATCCGCCGCCGCCGCCTGCCGATCCGCCAGCGCCGGCATCAGCCGGGGTGGACGACGCTCCCCCGGAGGCGACGGACGGCCAGCCACCGTCGGACCCCGATCGGCTCCGGGCTGCGAGCAGCGAACCGCAGCCCCTGACCGAGTTCGCACCGCAGGCCGGCGGGCCCTGCGAGTCCGGTCCCACGATCATCGGCCTGGTCCCCGGTCTGTGTCCGCCGGTCCCCGAGGCCGATCCACCCTGCCCCGAGGTGACGGTGACCTTCGATCCACCGGTCCTGCTGAGCTATGTCGGCCGCGACATGTCCGAGCCGGCGCCGGTCGACCTCCCGTGCTCCGACCACGAGATCCACCTCCTGTCGACGGACGAGCGCCACCGATCGGGCTACCAGGCCGACCAGACCGGTGAGCACTGGTTCCTCGAAGGACTCGACGCCACCGGCGCAGTGATCTACACCTCGCCGGCCGGTCCCGACCTGGCGGAGGACCTGAGCTCCTCGTCCACCATGGTCGAGCGGGCGTCACTCGCCGGGGTCGTTGCGCTCCGGGCCCGCCATGTCGGCGACACCACCAGTGCCAACTCGGTCGGGGTCGAGGCGGTGCTGGTGCCGCTCCCCTGAGACTTCGAGCCAGCCGGCGGCGCCGGACGGTCGCACCACTAGAGTGGCCCGGTGCGCACTCATCACCTGGCCCAGATCAACGTCGGCCGGCTGCGATTCCCGCTCGAAGCGCCCGAGACGGCCGAGTTCGTGGCCGCCCTCGACCCGATCAACCAACTGGCCGAGGCGAGCCCCGGCTTCGTCTGGCGGCTGACCGGCGATGACGGCAGCTCCTCGAGCTACGTCGCGGTGACCGGTCGAGACGATCCGCTGGAGATCGTGAACTACTCGATCTGGCAGGACCTCGACTCGCTGAAGCACTTCATGCACAAGACCGACCACCTCGGCTTCCTGCGCCGGCGCAGGGAGTGGTTCGAGGTTCCGACCGTCGCCATCGCCGCCTGCTGGTGGATCCCGGCCGGCACCATCCCGGAGGTCGACGAGGCCTACGAGCGGCTCGAGCACCTCCGGGCCAACGGCTCCACGCCGACCGCCTGGGCCCTCAACCAACCGGTGCCGCCGCCGTCGTCGCCGTCGCCGGCCGAGCCGTCTACAACCGCGCTCCCGGGGGGATGACCGGCGGTGAGGCGTTCAGCTCGTCGATGCTGAAGCCGGCGACGCCCTTGTACTTCGCCGCATGGTCGGCCAGCTCCTCATGGGAGACCACATCGTGGATGTCGTCGAAGAGGCCGCCGGACCGCTGCTCGACCAGGTCCATCACGTAATCGGGTCCCCGCCCCCGGTTCTGCAGCACCATGGCCCCGGTCGCCGGTCGCAGCTCGGCCTCGTAGGCCTCCAGCGCGGCGATGGTCACGCCGTGGTCGAGGAAGGCCCGGCCCAGCTTGCGCCCGTCGACGACGGCCTGGCTCGCTCCGTTCGAGCCGACCGGATACATGATGTGGGCTGCGTCGCCCATCAGCGTCGCTCGGCCGTCCCGCCACCGTTCGAGCGGGTCGCGGTCGACCATCGGGTACTCGAAGATCTCATCGGTGGCGAGCACCAGGTCCGGCACGTCGATCCACCCGAACCGCCACTCGGTGAATGCGTCGAGGAAGTCGTCGGCGCTTGCTCGCCGATTCCAGTCTTCGCGGTTCCATCCCGATGAGGGATCGAAGCTCAGCTCGGCGATCCAGTTGACGAGGGCCTGGCCCGTTCGGGGGTCGGTGGGGGAGATGGGGTAGGTCACGAAACGCTGCGTGGCGTGGCCGATCAGCGCCATCGACGCCCCTCCCCGGAACGGCTCGGCCATCGTCGCCCCCCGCCACAGGATGGCCCCGCCCCAGTTCGGCGCCCCCTCGCCCGGCACGATCTGGGCCCGGATGGCCGAGTGGAGGCCGTCGGCCCCGATCAGTACCGCGCCCGGCACCCGATCACCGTCGGCCGCCACCGCTTCGATGTGGTCGTCGTGGTTCTCGTAGCCGGTGACCCGTCGACCGGTGAGGATCCGGTTCGACCCCAGCCGCCGGCAGGCCGCCCGGTACAGCAGCATCTGCAGCTCACCACGGTGGACCGAGAACTGGGGCCAGGCGTACCCGGCGAACCGGCCCCGGGGCTCGACCCATATCTCGTCGCCGAACTTGGTGTAGAAGCCGTACTCCTCGGTCTCCACCCCGATCGTGCGGAGCTCGTCCTCGAGGCCGAGGTCGATCAGCTCCCTGACCGCATTCGGCTGGAGGTTGATGCCGACCCCCAGCGGTCGCAGCTCTGCCGCCGACTCCAACACCAGCGCCGGCACGCCGATCTGCTCACAGGTCAGCGCCAGGCACAACCCGGCGATCCCGCCGCCCGCGATCACGACGGCTGGATCCGTCCCGCCCATCAGGTGCTGTAGCTGTCCCGCAGCTCCCGCTTCAGCACCTTGCCGGTGGCGTTGTGCGGGATCTCGTCGACGAACACCACCGACTGCGGCACCTTGTAGCGGGCCAACTTGGCCCGGCAGTGGTTGATCACCGTCGCCTCGTCCAGCTGGGCCCCCTTCTTGGCGACGACGATGGCCCGACCCACCTCGACCCATCTCTCGTCCGGCACCCCGATCACCGCCACCTCGCCGACCTCCGGCAGCTCGAAGATCACCGACTCGACCTCGGCCGGGTAGACGTTCTCACCGCCCGAGATGTACATGTCCTTCCACCGGTCGACCACGTAGAAGAAGCCCTCCTCGTCCTGGCGGGTGGCGTCGCCGGTGTGGAGGAAGCCGTCGGTGAACGAAGCCTCGTTGGCCTCCGGCCGGTTCCAGTAGCCGGGGGTGACGTTCGGCCCACGGACCCACAGCTCACCGGTCTCGCCGGGGGCCACGTCGCTGCCGAGCTCGTCGACCACCCGGACCTCGGTGTGGAGGCAGGGTAGCCCGGCCGAGCCGATCTTGACCGAGCAGTCCTCCGGCTTGAGGGCCAGGACCAGTGGGCTGGTCTCGGTCATGCCGTACGCCTGCTGCAGCGGGAGGCCCTTGGACTCCCAGGTCTGGATCAGCGGCAGCGGGGTGGGTGAGCCGCCGACGCAGGCGGTGACGATCGTGGGGAAGCTGGCGTCCTCGAACGCCGGGACCTGACTCATGAACAGGTAGTTGGCCGGCACGCCGATGAAGTGGGTCACCCCCACCTCGGGATCGGTCAGGAGCCGCAGGGCCTCGGCCGGGTCGAAGCTCCGCATCACGAGGGTGGTGGCCCCGTAGTGGAAGCCCGGATTGGCGAACACGTTGAGCCCCCCGGTGTGGAACAGGGGCAGGAACGCCAGGTTGATCATCTCGCTGCCGAGCCGGAAGAACTCCGTGCAGTTGACCGCGTTCCAGAAGGTCATGCCCTGGGTGATGATCGCCCCCTTCGGTCGACCGGTGGTGCCCGAGGTGTACATGACGGTGAGGGCGGTGCCGTGGGTCGACGGGTGGACGTCGACGTCGGTGCCGGCCGAGGCCAGCACCTCCTCGTAGTCGGCGGTGTCGTAGCCGGCGTCGCCCGAGGCCCCGTCCCAGTTGATGCGGTGCTCGATGTCGCACAGCTTGGCCACCTGGGCCGCCGCTTCCGCCATGTCGTTGTCGAAGATGATGACCTCGGGGCTGCAGTCGCCTGCGATGAACTCCAGCTCGGCCACTGCGAGCCGCCAGTTCAGGGGCACGAATATGGCGCCGAGCTTCCAGCAGGCGAACTGGACCTCGAAGAAGTTGCTGTTGTTGTTGGCCAGCACCGCCACCCGATCCTCGTGGCCGATGCCGAACTCGCCGGCCAGGGCAGTGGCCAGCCGGTTGGTCCGCTCGTTCATCTCCAACCAGGTGAAGGACCGGTCGGTGGCGAGGTCGACCTGGGCGATCCGGTCCGGCCGGGTCCGGGCGTGGTGGGCCAGCCAGTCGTACGATCGAGTGCTCATCTGCCGTCTCTCCTCGGTTCGCCGGGTTGTCGATTATCCCGCGGCGGTGAGATCGGTTTCCACTCGTCCATCTACTGCTCAGGTGAGACTGGGGAAGCTCACCGTCGGGTCGCGCTCGATCTGGTCGACCAGGGCGATCTCCCAGACGAGGTAGTCCTCCATGTGTCGGCGGGCCACCGCCGGACCGTCGTCGTGGTCGTACGGCTTGTACCAGACGTCGTCGGCCTCCGTGGTGGCTCGATCGAACCCCGGTTCCATGTCGTGGCCGGCGTGGCGCCAGCCCTTGTTGCCGCCGGCCAGGGCCACCACTTCGGCCTCGGGCCACAGCCGCCGGGCGTCGGCCACGGCCAGCTTGGCCAGCTGGCCATCGGTCGATGTCAGCACCAGGGTCGGCACCTCGCCGATGGCGGCCCTGGCCTGATCGAGCCTGCTCCTGACCCCCCACCACGCCCCGGGGATGTGGCCCTTCTTGCGGTACTTGATGCTGCTGCCGATGTCGAGGACGCACACGGCGTCCGGCTCCTCGGCCAGCCGCTCGGCGAGGGCGGTCACCTTGATCGTGGGGGCCGGGCCGACCGAGATCCGGCGCTGGGGTCCGGTGTGGAGCTGCTCGCCGTCGGCCGCTGCGGCGGGCACGCCGCCGGCCAGGACCACGGCGTCGGCCCAGCCGAGCTGGCGGAGCCAGGACGCGGTCATCGTGGCTCGCACCTGGTTGTCGTCCACCAGCACCAGCCGGGCGTTGCGGGTGGCCACGTACTCGTCGGTGGCCTGGACCAGTTGTCCGCCGGGGGCGCTGGCGCTGCCCGGGAGGTGGCCGGCCTCGTACTCGCCGGGGCTCCTGACGTCGAGCAGATAGGTGGTGCGGGCCGGATCGGCCCGCCATCGAGCCAGCTCGGCCCTGTCGATCGTGCGGACCCCGAACCGGCGACCGACCGCGTCCGCCGCCCGCTCGGCCCAGGCCCGGGCCGCCGCTCCCGGTTCCGGGGCGTGGGCGTCACGACCCCGATCGACCTCGAGCCCGGCCAGCTCCCAACCCATCGTCCCGTTCTCGAGGGCCACCACCCGGTTCTCCAGCCCGGCGTTGATCAGGGACTGGGAGCCGATGATGCTGCGGGTCCGCCCTGCGCAGTTGACCACGACCAGCGTGTCGGGGTCGGGAGCCAGCTCCTTGACCCGGTGGACGAGCTCGGCCCCGGGGCAGTCCGTCCCGGTGGGGATGCTCATGTTGCGGAACTCCTCGATCGGCCGGGAATCGAGGATCACCATGTCGTGGCCGGCGTCGATGAGCGCCTTCACCTCCGCTGCCGGCATGCGGGGCGTCCCGCAGGTGCGCTCGACGTGCTCGCCGAACGCCTTCGATGGCACGTTCACCCCCGAGTACAGCTCCCGCCCGCTGGCCGCCCACGCTCGCGTGCCGCCCTCCAGCACCACCTGATCGGTCCACCCCAGCTCGGCTGCCCGTGCCGCTGCCCGGGCCGCCAGGCCGGAGCCGTCCGCCGGGTCGTCGCCGCCGTCGCACCACACCGCCCGGGTATCGGTACGGGGCACGAGCCTGGGCAGCAACAGCTCCAGCTGCGACAGCGGCACGCAGGCGGCATGGAACAGGTGGGACGTGGTGTAGACACCCTGCTCCCGGGCGTCGAGCACGGCGAGCTCGTCACCGTCTACGAGCCACTCGGCGAGCTCAGCGGCCGTGATCGTCGGCGCCATCAACAGTGCTGGAGCCCGTGGCGAGCTTCCCGGATGTCGCTCACGTTGGTGAAGATCCTCCACTGGCCGGTGGCGGCGTCGTAGAACTCCCGCTCGTCCAACCGCTCCAGTGCCAGCCCGTAGCAGTGGAAGTTGAGGGCCGGCCCCTCGATGTGGATCGAGTGCAGATCGTCGGGCAGCATCGCCACCCCGGTCCCCGCCTCGACCACGTGTTGATCGGTCTGCTCGACCCCGCCGTCGGCCGAGCGGTCGTAGAACCGGTTCAGCTCCTGGCCCTCGAAGCCCACCACGACCGCCCACGTGGTGTGGTTGTGGGGTGGGGTCTCGACCGAGCCGCGACTCGACTGGGCATAGAGGGCGAACCGGTCGTCGTCGTCCTGGGCCAGCCGGTAGAGACAGCTCCTGATCCTCTCCTCCTCGGCCGGGGCCGGGAACTGCTCGGCCGGGAACAGGCGGCGGTTGCCGCTCAGCTCGATCAGCCGGTCCCGGATGGCCCCCACGCCGGCCCTCGTCACCCCGTGCTCGGCTTCGATGGCCCGGATGTCGGCCATCGCCGCTGCAACCGCTTCGCCGCGCTCGGTGGTCACACCGCTCGGGTCGGTCATGTCGAGTGCTCCTTCTTCCGCCGCGTCCACTCGTCGATCAGATCGGCCGCCTCGGCCTCGAACCGATCGAGCTGACCGGGCGCGATGGTCCGGGTGGTCAGCTCCAACCGGTGGCCGCTCGGGTCGTAGAAGTAGATGGAGCGGATGAAGCCGTGGTCGATCGGTCCGAGCACGTCGATGCCGTGGCTCTCGAGGTTGGCCAGCGCGGTCTCCAGCACCTCTATCGAGGGGACCTCGAGGGCCAGGTGCTGGGCCCAGTCCGGGTTGGTCTGCTGGGCCACCTCGGGCTCGTCGACCATGTCGAAGAACGCCACCCAGCTGCCGTCGGCCATCTCGAAGAAGACGTGGGCATGGGGCGCGTACTCCTGGGTGGACGGGACCCGATCCTGGACGATGACGTGGGCCAGCTTCAGCCCGAGCACGTCCCGGTAGAACTCGGCGGTCTCCTTGGCGTCCCGGCAGCGGTACGCCACGTGGTTCAGTCGCTGGATCTCCATGCCGGCCTCCTGGGGTCGCGCTCACGCTCATTCGCCCACAACGATCGTACGACGAATGGCCGCTCGACGCAGGCTCGCACGGGGTCATCGGCCGGTCCTACGATCTGGCGATGGACGACCGAGCCGGATGCCCGGCCAACGAGCGCTTCGATCCCTTCGGGCCGGCGTACCTGGCCGACCCCTATCCGACGTTCGCCGCAGTCCGGGAGGAGACGCCGGCCTTCTACAGCGATGAGCTCGGCATGTGGGTCGTGACCCGGTACGACGACTGCGCGACGGTCATGTCCGACACCGATCGCTGCTCGGCCCGCAACGCCCAGGACCCGCTGCTGCCGTTCGGCCCCCGAGCAACGGCGGTCCTGCAGGATGGGTTCGGCTTCGTGCCGACGATGACCAATCTCGACCTCCCCGAGCACACCCGCATCCGCAAGCACAACCTGACTGCGTTCTCCAACCGTCGAGTGGCCGAGCTCGAACCGGTGATCCGGGACATCACCACCTCCATGCTCGACTCGATGCTCGCCGAGCCTCGGTTCGACTGGGTGTCGGGGCTGGCCTTCCCGCTGCCGATCACGGTGATCTTCGAGCTGCTCGGCTTCCCCGACAGCGACGCCGAGATGCTCAAGGCCTGGACGACCGAGCGGCTGGTGATGCTCTTCGGCCGTCCCACCGACGACGAGCAGGTCCGGGTGGCCACCAACATGAGGGACTTCTGGGGCTACTGCGTCGACTTCGTGGCCCGCCGCCAGCGGGACCGCTCCGACGACTTCACCTCGGCCCTGCTCGACATCCACGACGCCGACAACAGCGCCATCTCGATCCAGGAGCTGACCAGTGTCATCTTCGGGTTGAGCATCGCCGGCCACGAGACCACGACGAACCTGCTGACCAACACGCTGTGGCTGCTGCTGCGGCACCGGTCGCAGTGGGACGAGGTCTGCGTCGATCCGTCGCTGATACCCGGCGCGGTCGAGGAGTCGCTCAGGTTCGACTCCAGCGTCAACGCCTGGCGCCGCTACTCGCTGGTCGACATCGAGCTGGGCGAGGGGGTCACGATCCCCGCCGACGCCAGGATCCTGGTCCTGCTCGGTTCGGCCAACCGCGACCCTCGCCACTTCGACGGTGCCGATCGATTCGACATCCACCGGGCCGACGCCCGTCGCCACCTGTCCTTCGGCAAGGGCATCCACTTCTGCCTGGGAGCCCCGTTGGCCCGGCTGGAGGCGCGGGTCGTGTTCGAGGAGCTCTGCCGCCGGGCCCCCGACCTGATTCTGGCTGACCAGGAGATACGGTTCGCCCCCATCATCTCGTTCCGGGGACCGACCGAGCTGGTGCTCGAGCGGGGGTGAGGCGGCCACCTCAGTTGGCTACCGGACCGGGCGCTGGGGGTACCATCCGGATATGGCCACGACCGAGACCTCCAAGCCGGCGGCGAGCTCCGAGGAGGACGTCGAGCGACAGGTCGCCGACTGGATCGACGACAACTGGGACCCGGACCTCACCCTCGGCGAGTGGTGGCAACGGCTGGCCGACTCCGGCTACGCCCACCCGAGCCTCCCCGAGCGCGCCGGTGGCAAGGGCTGGAGCCAGTCCATGGCGATCCGGGCCATGCGCACCATGGCCGACCGCAGGGTGGTCGGCCCCGCCCCCGGGCTCGGCTACATGCTCGCCGCCCCCACCATCGCCGACCACGGGACCCGGGAGCAGATCGAGCGCTACATCCCCCGGATCCTGAACGGTCGGGAGGCGTGGTGCCAGCTGTTCTCCGAGCCGGCCGCCGGGTCCGACCTGGCGGGACTGCAGACCAGGGCCGAGCTCGACGGTGACGTGTGGCGAGTCACCGGCCAGAAGGTGTGGACGTCCCAGGGCCACTACGCCGATCTCGGCATGCTGGTGGCCAGGACCGATCCGGAGCAGCCAAAGCACCAGGGCATGTCCTACTTCGCCCTGCCCATGCACCAGGAGGGGGTCGACGTCAGGCCCCTGAAGGAGATGACAGGGCGGACCTTCTTCAGCGAGGTGTTCATGGACAACGCCATCGTGGCCAACGACGCCATGATCGGCGGGCGGGGCGACGGCTGGCGGGTGGCGAACACCACCCTCACCTACGAGCGCTCCAGCATCGGGGCCGGGTCGGCCGGCAACATCCTGGCCGCCCCCGGGACCAGGGCCGACAACTTCGATCGCCGGGTCGGCGACATCGTAGAGGCGGCCGGGGAGGCCAAGGTCGGCGGCCACGCCCCCGGGGTCGGCATGAAGCTGTGGAAGCGCTGGACGGAGCTGGCCCGCCGGCTCGATCGGACCGGCGACCCGGTGCTGCGTCAGGAGATCATCGAGCTGTACACCCTGCTGCGGATCAACCGGCTCAACCTGCAGCGGGCCAGGGACAAGCACCAGCGAACCGGCGGCGAAATCAGTATAGAAGACATGATACCCGATGAAGAGGTCGTCATTACGATTACTCACTTGGGATACATTAAACGCACGCC
>JAHELU010000269.1 GCA_024644005.1 Acidimicrobiales bacterium
GATGACGGTTGAGTTGATCAATCCGATCGCGATGGATGAGGGGTTGCGGTTCGCGATTCGTGAGGGTGGTCGCACGGTCGGCGCTGGCCGGGTCACCAAGATCATCAAATAGAGACTGGACACCGATGAGCAAGCAGAAGATCCGCATCCGCCTCAAGGCCTACGATCACGAGATCGTCGATCAGTCCACGAAGAAGATCGTGGAAACCGTTGCTCGGACCAACGCCGAGTTCCGGGGCCCGATCCCACTTCCGACCGAGAAGCACCGGTTCTGCGTGATCCGGTCCCCCCACAAGGACAAGGACAGCCGTGAGCACTTCGAGATGAGGATCCACAAGCGGCTCATCGACATCCTGGAACCGAACCCCAAGACGGTCGACTCCCTCCAGCGGCTCGAGCTGCCGGCCGGCGTCGACATCGAGCTGAAGATCCAGGAAGTGTGACGTAACCGTTCGCCCGTCGAGCGGTGACAGGACGGAGGGCCCGGGCGCATCGCCCGGGCCCTCCGGCGTTCTCGTCGCCGGTCCTGCTAGCCGCCGACCGTCAGCGTCGAGCCGTCGACGGTGAGGGCCTTGCCGTCCCAGATGCCGGCTTCGATGGCGACCGAGGCCCGCTCATGTCCGTCGGATCCCCACTCGACGTAGGCCTGGATGGCCTCTGAGCTGGAGAAGCTGTCCGAGGTGTACAGCCCGAGCTCGCCGCCGGCTGCGCTCAGGCTGACAGGAGCGACCACGGACACCGTCTCGCCCGGTGCGACCGCGCCGACCCCCTCGATCTCCCCGTACTGGGGGAAGATGCACATCCAGTAGCCGTCGAGGGTGATCTCGCTGTCGCCGTTGTTGGCGATGGCCACCTCGCCCGTGTCGAAGTCGATGCTGAGGATCTCGAGGCCGAGGATCGTCGGTGCAACGGCCTGCTGCCCGCCGTCGGTGTCGTCGCTGTCGCCCGAGTCGGCGGTGCCCTCGGTCTCGTCGTCGCCCGAGTCGTCGGCAGCCTCGGCCGAGGTCTGGTTTCCGGTCGGCTCCTCCGCCGTCGTATCTGCTGTGGTCTCGGTCGACCCGGCCTGGTCCGGTTGCCCGCCGGCATCGGTGTCCGTCCCATCGTCGCTGCCGCAGGCCGCAACCACCAGTGCGACGGCCAGCACCAGCGCCAGCCGAGAGCGTCGCTTCATCATTGCCCCCCAATCGAAGTCCCGGACCGGTGAGCTTAGACCCCAATCTGACGGAGGGGTCTGCGCCCTTCGGCCGGTGGCAGCCGCCTGCGCCGGCTCCGGGGCCGTCGCCAGACCCCAGCGAACGTCGCTGGCCACGACACTAGACTCCCGGCATGGCAGATCTGGCTGACATTGAACGATTGGTGCCAGGCGAGCACGGCCTGGCGACGGTGGCCATGACCCTGGCCGATGGGACGGCCCACACCTCGGTGGTCAACGCCGGGGTGCTCGACCACCCGGTCGACGGTCGGCCGGTGGTCGGCTTCGTCGTCAGGGGCGACAGCCACAAGCTCCGCCGCCTGCGGACCGATCCACGGGCCACCGTGCTGTTCCGGGTCGGTTGGGACTGGGCGGCGGCCGCCGGTCCGGTGGACATCATCGGTCCCGACGATGGGCTGGACGGGTTCGACCCGGCAGGGGTTCCCCAACTGCTGCGGGACGTGTTCGCCGCTGCCGGTGGCACCCATGACGACTGGGACGAGTACGACCGGGTCATGGCAGCGGAGGGGCGGACCGCGATCCTGGTGACCCCGGACCGGTTCCTCGGGCGGTCGGCGTGACAGGGCTGCCACCTGGGCCGCAGTCCGACACGGCGATGACCCTCACCGGGCCGCTACGCATGCCCCGCCAGATGCTGGCCGACCAGGTCTACGACGACCACCTGAGCGTGCACGACGACTCGACGGCTGCGTCGCTCGGGCTGGCCGGGGCGCCGATCGAAGGCCCGACCCACTTCACCCAGTTCGAGCCCCTGCTCGCTGCGCTCTGGGGGCGGCGATGGTTCAGCCACGGCTGCCTGAGCGCCCACTTCCTCAACATGGTGGTGGAGGGCGAGGAGGTCCGGGCCTCCGTGACCGTCCCCGGTCCGGGGGCGAACCTCGCCCGCATCGACGCCACCAAGGCCGACGGCGTGCCGGTGCTCACCGGGACCGCCTCGGTGGCGGGGGAGGACGGTACCCATCCCGAGACCGAGCTCGCACCGAGGCTGGCCAGAGCGAGGGACAACCCGCCGGAGCGGCTGCACATCGTCGACCAGCTCTCGGTCGGCCAGCGAGGGGCGATCGCCGATTCCGTCTCGACCGCCGTAGACGTCGCCTACGGCGACCTCTACCCCTTCACGCTCGGCCAGAAGCTGACCTCGATGACCGAGCACCTCTCCTGGCACGATCCGGACGCCGGGGCCGACACGCCGTGGGGACGGGCCGTCGTTCCCATCGAGATGCTCAGCGTGTTGACCGGCTCCGGCTCCCGGGGCGCCGGCTTCGCGGTCCGTCAGCCATCGCTCGGCCTGTTCGTCGACCTGGAGGTGCGACTCCTCGGCGAGCCGGTCCTGGTCGACAGCACCTACCGGGTGGAGCGTGAGGTGCTCGCCCTCGGCCAGAGCAGGCGGATCGAGTCCTACTGGACCCTGAGCACGCTGATCGACGAGGCCACCGACACCTCGACGGCCCAGGTCCTCCTCCACAGCGGTGTGTTCAAGGCCTCCTACGCCGGCTATCCGGCCGACGGCTGAGCCCGCCTCGACCGCCCGCAAGGAGCAGACGGGTGCGATTCACCAAGCCGTTCTGGTCCGGCATCGCCGACGGATCGATCACGGTGGCCTTCCGGGGCTGGAAGCGCCCGACCGTCGTGGCCGGCCGGCCCTACCGGACAGGCGGTGGCCGGATCGAGGTCGTTTCGGTGCGACCGATCGAGCCGGAGGCGATCACCGGGGCCGACGCCCGGCGGGCCGGCTACCGGGACGCCGAGGAGGTGCTCGCCCACGTCAGGACAGACGAGGACCGAGCCCTCTACCGGGTGGAGTTCCGGCTGCTCGACGAGCCGGACCCCCGAGAGGAGCTGGCCGAGCGAGCGGACCTGACCGACACCGACATCGGCGAGATCTCGGCCGGGCTCGAACGGCTGGACCGAGCAGCCCGGTCTGGACCATGGACCGGGCAGACCCTGGCACTGATCGAGCGGCACCCGGCCCGACGGGCTCCGGACCTGGCCGAGATGGTCGGTCGCGAGACGAAACCGTTCAAGCTCGACGTCCGCAAGCTCAAGAACCTGGGACTGACCAGGAGCCTCAGGATCGGCTACGAGCTCTCGGCCAGGGGCCGGGCCTACCTCGATGCGATGGCATCGGAACGGTCGGGGTCCGGGCCCGATCGCGGTCACTCGGGCTGAGCGAGCCGCCAGACCGACAGCGCCGGCCCGTCCGCCGGGAGCGGCAGCATCCCCCGCTCGGCGTCGATGTCGTCGGCTCCGAGCACGGCGTCGAGTCGCGTGGTCCCGAGGAGATCGCAGTCGAGTCCGATCGGGGGCGTCGCCGCCCGGGCGGCCCGGACCAGCAGCCGCTCCTCGCTCGTCTCCCGGAGGAAGGTGAGCGCGTCGTCCCGCACGTCGATCCAACGGAAGCCGCCAACGCCGAGGGCGGAGTGCTCGTTGCGGACGGCGATGATCGACCGGTACCAGTCGAGGAATCGGTGGTCCCACGTGCTGCGATCCCACGGCATCGTTCGGCGGGCGGCCTCGTGATCGTCGCCGGTCAGGCCGACCTCGTCGCCGTAGAAGAACGTCGGGGCACCCGGCAGCATCATGAGCAGGCCGAAGCCGACAAGGGCCAGCTCGTCACTTCGGGCCAGGGAGCGCCATCTGGCGGTGTCATGGGATGCCAGGAGCGACATCGAGCCGAGCGTGACCTGCCACGGGAATCCGGCCCGCACGGCGTCCATCGCCCGGGCCGCCTGCCGACCGGTGCGTGCCCGTACCCCCGGCCCGGCCGTCATCTCATGGAGCCGATCGGTTCGGCCGAGCCACGACGCGATGGGCCGTCCGACGCCCCCGTAGTTCATCACCCCGTGCCAGCCGTCGCCGGGCGTATCCGCTGTGGCGTCGTGGAAGTGCTCGGCGACCAGCCACAGCTCGGGATCGAGGTCGTCCATCGTGGCGCGAACGGCTCGGGCCAGCCCGCGGTTCAGGTCCAGCATGCCGAGCCGACCGATCATGTTGGCGACGTCGATCCGCCACCCGGCGAGGTCGAACGGTGGCC
>JAHELU010000270.1 GCA_024644005.1 Acidimicrobiales bacterium
TTGTCGGTTCCAGCCGACGATCCGCCCCACCTCGATCCCATCCTCCATCCGGATCAGGGTCGGCACCGTCTCGATGTCGTGATGCCAGGAGAAATCGAGGGAGCGGTCGTCGACCGGCGACGTCCCGGCCGGGAAGGCGGGATCGTCCTGGCTGTAGACGGTCAGCTGCCGACCGCCGGCGAGCCCGGCGAGGACCGGGGCCACCTCGACACAGGTCGGGCAGTCCCGCTTCACCACGGCGACGAGGCCATCGTGTCGCCCGGTCAAATGCCCAGGTCCCTGAGGTTGTAGTCCTTGATCGCCGCCCTGGCTTCCGGGGTCCAGCGATAGGCGTCTTCCTCGCCGGCGAAGGGCTGGTAGGTGAAGGGGGTCTCGTCACCGAACCGCTGCTTCCTGGCGTCGATCCCGTACATGATGAGCTTCGACCGCTCCCGGATGTAGGCCTCGTCGTAGGTCGTGATCTCGTTGTGGACGCCGCCACTTGTGACGCCCAGGACCGAGCGGCGGCGGTGGAACCCGAAGTTGATGGTGACCCGGACATCGGGGCTGGTGTTGGCGAACGATCCGTGGATGGCCTGCCGGTTGGTGATGGCGACGTCGCCGGGGTCGCAGATCAGCGGCACCGCGTCGGGCAGCCGGTCGGAGCCGGCGGCGGCCACCATGGCCGCGATGTCGGCCTTGCCGGTCCGGTGTGAGCCGGGCACGACCCACAGGCCGTTTGCCGCATCGCAGCCGTAGAGCTGACCCATGAAGTTGAACCCGTGGGTCCCCTCGTCGAGGTCCGGGCTGTCCCAATGGGTCCAGCCGTCCTGGTGCCAGGCGACCGAGCCGCCGAGCCGGGGCTGCTTGATCCACACCGCCTCGTTGAAGGGGGTGAAGTCGTCGCCGTTGATTGCGGCCGCCACCGCCAGCAGCTCGGGGTGGCTGTACACCCGGAGGCAGGCGTCGGAGAACTGCAGGGAGCCGAGCACCAGCTGGACCACCCACTCGGGGGCACCATCGGGTGCGACCGGCTCGCTCATCTTGGCCGGGTGGCGGCCGTGGGCGGCGTCGGTGCCGCCGATGGGGTCGGACAGCGGCCGGACCCAGCTGATGGTGCGGGCGGTGCAGTCTGCGCCGAGGGCCGGGCGACCGTGGCGGTCGAGCGGTGCGCCCTTCGTGACCGGGGCCCGGTCCAACAGGTCGGCGACGTCGTGCTCGAGGTCGGCCAGCTCCTGGGCGCCCAGGACGTCCTGGAAGACGTAGAACCCGTGGCGGGAGTAGGCGTCGATCGCCGCCGGGTCGAGCTCGCCGTCGGTCGTGAAGCGGATCGGACCCCGGTTGTCCAGGGCCAGCGCCCGCTCGGTTCCCTCCCGACGGTACCGGACCATCGCTTCCTCGTCGGCGCCGTAGTCCACCTCCGGCGCCTCGATCAGTGGCAGGTTGACCATTGGCGTACTCCTCGTCTGCCGCCTTCCGGGGCGCTCCCGCACCCGGGTGCCGGCTCCGAGAAGAGCATCGCCCGGCCCCGATCCGAAGGCAAACCGGGGATGGAACGGGCCCGTCCAGCGGCTCAGGAGCGGCTCAGGAGAGCGGCTCAGGAGAGCGGCTCAGGAGAGCGGCTCAGGAGAGCGGCTCAGGAGAGCGGCTCAGGAGAGCGGCTCAGGAGAGCGGCTCAGGAGAGCTGGCGGGCGAACAGATCGGCCAGGCGCTCGTAGTGGCGCGCTGTCGCCTCCGGCGCGTAGCAGTAGCGCTCCGGGAAGCAGAAGCCGTGCTCGGTGCCGGGATAGAGCTCGACGGTGTTGACGACGTCGAGCGTGGCCAGATGGGCCTTCAGCGCCGCCGTCTCCGCATCGTCGACGTAGATGTCGTTCTCGGCCAGCCCGAAGTACAGCTCGCCGACGACACGGTCCAGGTCGCGATGCGCCGAGTCCGGCTCGTCGGTCACGATGCCGGCCCCGTACATCGACGCGGCGGCCAGCATGCGCTCGGGATGTGCCCCGACGCTCGCCATGACGAGCCGGCCACCCATGCAGTACCCGACGCCCCCGATTCGCTCGGATCCGGCCGCCGGACGGGAGTCGAGGAAGTCGATGATCGCCCCGGTGTCGGCGATGACACGCGCGTTCGTGAGGTTGCCGCTCAGTGCGATCATGTAGTCGGCCACCGGTTGATAGTCCGCCTGACCGAGGCGGTTGGCGTCGATGTCGACGTTGGCCGCCAGTCGGTAGTAGAGGTTGGGCAGCACGGTGTAGTAGCCGGCGGAGGCGATCCGCTGGGCGATGCCGATCAGCTCGTCCCGGATCCCCGAGGCCGGCATGTACACGATGACGGCCGGGAACGGCCCGACCCCGTCCGGGTGGGCGACATGGACCACCATCACGCCGTCGGCTGTCTCGATCTCGGCGCGCCCGGTCCGCACGGGCACACCGTAGCGCATGGCCAGGTCTCGGCCCGCAGGTCGTTTTCCGCCGATCGCCGCCGGGACTACGCTCGACACGTGTCGACGAGTAGGGCAGCCGACGGGCCGGTCTGGCCCTGCTCGATCGCCGTGGACGTCGGCGGTACCTTCACCGATCTCGTGCTCATCGACCACGCCGGTCGGCTCCTGGTCACCAAGGTGCCGTCGGTCCCGACCGATCCGTCCCGGGGCGTGCTCGCCGCCGTCGAGCGAATGGCCGAGCTCCTGGGTCTCGAGGTGGGGGAGGTGCTGTCGAACTGCAACCGCTTCGTCCACGGCTCGACCGTCGCCACGAACGCCGTGCTCGAGCGCAAGCTGGCACCGGTGGGGCTGATCACCACCGCCGGGTTCCGGGACGCGCTGGAGATCAGGCGGGGCATTCGCGACGACCAGTGGGACCACCGGGCGCCGTGGCCTCCGGTGGTCGTACCCCGCCACCGCCGGATCGGCGTGCGGGGCCGGATCGATCGCAACGGTGACGAGCTGGAGCCGCTCGACGTGGCCGACGTCGACCGGGCGCTCGAGGTCCTGGCCGCGGAGGACGTCGAGGCGGTGGCGATCTGCCTGCTCCACAGCTATCGCAACCCCGAACACGAGCGAGCGGTGGCAGAGCGGGCCAGGAGGCGCTGGCCGGCTGACCGGACCGTGGTCTCCTCGGAGCTCGTACCGCTGGTCGGCGAGTACGCCAGGACCTCGACGGCCGTTATCAACGCCGGTCTCGTGCCATCGGTCGGCGGCTACCTGCAGCGGCTCGGCCGGGCCCTGGCCGATCGGGGGCTCGACCGGCCGATGCTGCTCATGCAGTCGAACGGCGGCACGGTACCCCTCGACGGTCTCGCCTCCCGGCCGGTCGACCTGATGCTGTCCGGACCGGCGGCGGTCGGCGGGGCGCTTCGCCGATCGATCGGACCGTCCTCCGGCGGGGCCGATCAGCCGGTGATCAGCATGGAGATCGGCGGCACGTCCTGCGACGTCGCCGTGATGATCGACGGTGTCGTCTCGGTGATCGACGGGCTGCAGGTCGGTGGGTATCACCTGAACATCCCTGCCGTCGACGTCCACACGGTCGGGGCCGGCGGCGGCACGCTGGCGGGGGTGGACGACGCCGGGCTGCTGACCGTCGGACCGCAGGGAGCGGGAGCCGATCCGGGGCCTGCGTCCTACGGCCGGGGTGGGATCAGGGCCACGGCCACCGATGCCCAGCTCGTGCTCGGCCGGCTCCGGCCGGGTCGATCGGCCGGCGGTGCCATCGAGCTCGATGCCGAGCTGGCGGCGGCCGCAGTGGCCACCGATGTGGCCGCACCACTCGGCCTGACCACCGAGCAGGGTGCGATCGGGGTCATGGTCGTGCTGGAGCAGCACCTGCGCCAGGCGGTGGAGACGATCACGATCGAGCGGGGCCGGGACCCGGCGAAGATGACGCTCGTGGCGGCCGGTGGGGCCGGCGGGCTCCACGGCTCGACGATCGCCCGCTCCCTCGGGTGCCGCCGACTGGTGATCCCGGCCGAAGCCGGCGTGTTCTGCGCCGTCGGGATGCTCCACAGCAAGCTCCGGCGGGACGTGGCCCGCAGCCTGTTCGGCGATCTCGCCGACGTGGGCCGGGACGGGTTGTGGTCGGCCCTCACCGATCGGGAGGAGCGGGCGCGGGCGGTGGCGGCCAGGGACTGGCCGGACGGAGCCGAGACCACGACGTCGTGGTACGTCGACCTCCGCTATCCGGGCCAGCTGTGGTCGGTGCGTGTCGATACCGATCGCAGCCTGTCCGAGGCGTCGATCCGCAGCGGTTTCGAGCAGGAGTAC
>JAHELU010000271.1 GCA_024644005.1 Acidimicrobiales bacterium
CACCGCGACCTTCTCGGCGGTCACGGGCCGAGTGCGGACCGGCTCGACGCCGATGAGATGATCCGGCGGCAGCACCGCCCAGTCGAGACAGGCCGCCACCGCATCGGCGGTCGGCGGCACGATCGGCAGACCGTCCGTCCAACCCCGCGAGTGGAAGTGCTCCTGCACCGCCGCGGCGTCGTCCAGGCGGTGGCGGGCCGAGGCCAGGGCCGATGACGACGTGGTCATTGAGCCGAGGGTAGTGCTCGCCGTCCCGGCCTGGCCATGCGACGAAGCGATGGGGTGCCCGATCTGCAGTGGGTCGATGCCAGGTCGGAGACCGGCCGACGAGGCGAGGACACCGACCGTTTGCTGAGTAGCCTGCTCGGGGTAGCAACCGGCGACAGACAGCACAGGAGAACTCCGACCATGGCCCAGACCGCCCTCCGAGGTAACCCCGTCAACACCAGCGGCGACCTCCCCGCCATCGGCGCTGCCGCACCGGCCTTCTCGCTGACCGGTGCAGACCTGAGCCCGGTCTCGAGCGATGACTTCTCCGGACAACGGGTGGTGCTCAACATCTTTCCTTCGATCGACACGCCCACCTGTGCCAACAGCGTCCGAGCCTTCAACGAGCGGGCCGCCGACCTCGACAACACCGCGGTGCTCTGCGTCTCGGCCGACCTGCCGTTCGCCCAGGGTCGGTTCTGCGGGGCAGAGGGCATCGAGAACGTGAAGACCGCGTCGACGTTCCGCAGCCCGGGCTTCCTGGAGGACTTCGGCGTCGGCATGGTCGACGGGCCACTGTCCGGGCTGTGCGCGAGGGCGGTCGTCGTCGTCGACGAGTCCGGCAAGGTGGCCCATACGCAACTGGTCGGCGAGATCGGCGAGGAGCCGGACTACGACGCCGCAATCAGCGCCCTGGGCTGAGCGGAGAGCCATCAGGCCGAGAGCCCATCACCAGGCCGACAGCCCATGCCTGCGACGCCGCCGCTCGTCGAGATACAACCCGCTCGGTACCCGTGGTTGGATCCATCGAGGTACTCGTTCTCACTCGGGGTGGAGGCGGCCGGGGCGGCCTGGGTCGCCGGTCAGACCGCTGCGGCCCACGATCCCCAAACCGGCAAGATCGAGGTGGCCGGCGACGGCGGCCAGCAGGCACGCCTCTGCTGGGACAAGGTCCATGCCGTGCTGGCCGGCACCGGCCATCCGGCCGACGACCTC
This sequence comes from Acidimicrobiales bacterium, assembly GCA_024644005.1. Taxonomy (GTDB): domain Bacteria; phylum Actinomycetota; class Acidimicrobiia; order Acidimicrobiales; family SZUA-35; genus JAHELU01. The sequence goes on from JAHELU010000271.1 coordinate 1,204, forward strand.
GTCGAAGTGGTCGAGTACCTGACGCCGGACGGGCTGGCTCAGCGAGCCGACATCGAGGCTGCCAGGCCGACGAACCGCCTGGCATCGATAGTGGTCGCCGAAGCGCTGGTCAGGCCATCCGCGGTGGTGGAGGTGGAGGTGACCGCCGGCTCGCCACACGGTCTGGTCAGGATCCCTCAGATACTCCCGGTCGACGATCACGGTGACATCGTGGCTCGCGGCGACTTCGTCGGTCAGTGCCGTTGGGTCCTGGAGGAGGCGGAGCGGCGGCTCGTCGCCCTCGGTCTCCGGTTGAGCGACGTGGTGAAGACTGTCCAGCAGACGACGCCCGCCACCCGGTCCCAGTACCGGGACACCGCGGAGGACCGCAGAGCGCTGCTCGGACCGGCGTTCCCGGCGTCGACGGGGATCCTCGTCTCGGCCCTGCCCCACCCCGACGCACTGGTGGCACTGGACGTCTGGGCGTCATCGAACCCCAAGCAACCGGTCCCCTACGCCGAGTCGGCTTACGAGTCCCTGACGTTCAGCCCCGCCGTGGCCGCCGGCGACCTCCTGTTCATCTCGGGGACCACGGCCTGGGATCCGTCGTCCGGCCAGACCGTCGCACCCGACGACATCGAAGGTCAGGCGGAGTTCGTCTACGACCAGATCGATCGGATCTGCCGGGCCGCCGGCACGTCGATCGATCGGCTGATCAAGACGGTCGAGTTCGTGACCCCGGCCGGGGCCGACCGATACCGGAGCGTCGGCCCGGTCCGAGAGCGCCGGCTCGGTCGACCATTCCCGGTGTCGAGCGGCGTGATCGTGGCCGGCCTGCTCGGGCGGAGCTGGCAGATCGAGGTCGAGGCGGTGGCGCTGCTCGGCTGACCCCCGTGCCGATGACGGACGTCGGGCGGCAGACTGCAGTCATGACCAAGCTGGAGACCAGGATCCCACCCCCCATCCTGTGGGCGCTCGGCGCCCTGGTGACCTGGGTCGTCGATCGGCTCGACATCGAGGGCTCGGCGCTCGACGGTCGGGTGTGGGACGGCCTCGCCGTGCTGCTGGCACTCATGGGGTTGGGCGTGGCGGTGGCTGGCTTCGTCCAGTTCAGTCGGGCCAACACCACGGTCGATCCCCACCGCATCGAGGACACCTCGACGCTGGTGGTCGACGGGATCTACCGGTTCACCAGGAACCCGATGTACCTCGGCCTCGCGCTCTTGTCGATCGGTTGGGCACTCCGGCTCGGCACCATCGCCGGGATGGTGATCGGGACCGGAGCGTTCGTGGCGGCGGTCACGAGGCTGCAGATCATCCCCGAGGAGCGGGTGCTCGACTCCAAGTTCGGCGACGACTTCCGCCGGTACCGGTCGAAGGTGAGGCGCTGGATCTGATCCTGTGACCAGCGCTGGCCGGCGGCCAGGCGCTCCCCTATGGTCGAATCGTCAGCACGAGAGAAGGACTGCGCCTTGATCGAGAAGGAACTGACCGTCACCACTCCAGACGGCGAGATGCCGACCTGGATCTACCATCCGCAGCACGATGGCCCGTCACCCGTCGTCCTCTACCTCATGGACGCACCCAGCATCCGGCCGGCGCTCAAGGAGATGGCGAACAGACTGGCCACCGCCGGGTACTACGTGATGCTCCCGTACCTCTTCTACCGGGGCGGTCCGTTCCGGGAGTTCGGTACCAGCGACGAGGACATGCACGCCCGGCGGGAGCTGATGGACCAGATCAATCCCACCAACATCGTGGACGACTGCCGGGCCATGCTCGAGGTGGCCGACGACGATCCGGCGGCGAAGGACGGCAAGATCGGAGCGGTCGGGTTCTGCATGAGCGGTGGGCTCGTCATCTCGCTCGCCCGGGCCATGCCGGAGCGGGTGGCGGCCGTGGCCTCCATCCACGCGGCCTGGCTGATCCGCGACACCGAGGACTCGCCCCACCTCGGGCTCGACTCGGTGGCGGCCGAGGTCTACCTGGGATGGCCCGACAACGACCCGACCGCGCCCCCGGAGCAGGTGCCGATCATGGAGAAGGCCCTGACCGATGCGGGGGTGACGTACACCCTGGACTTCCTGACCGACGCGGTTCACGGGTACGCCCCGCCCGGCGGCGATCGCTACAACCGGGAGGCGTCCGAGCTCCACTGGGAACGGGTCCACTCGATGTTCCGCCGTCACCTGTGGTGAGGGCCATCGTCGGCGCTCGCCGGCGGGCCGCGGCGTTGCGAGCGGCGGCCTCATGACCGACTACGTCCTCGTTCATGGAGCCTGGGGCGGCTCGTGGGGCTTCCGCAAGCTGCGACCATTGCTGAGCGAGCTCGGCCACCAGGTCTTCACCCCCAGCCTGACCGGCATCGGTGAGCGCGAGCACCTCACCGGGCCTGACGTGTCGCTGTCGACCCACGTCGACGACGTATCCAACGCCATCTACTACGAGGACCTCACCTCGATCGTCCTGCTCGGGTTCTCCTACGGTGGCGTGGTCGTCAGCGGGGCGCTCGATCGCATCGGGGATCGGGTCGACCACCTGGTCTTCCTCGACGCCTTCGTCCCGGAGGACGGCCAGAGCGTGACCGACCTCATCGGATCGGGGGACGTGAGCAGTGCTCCCGCAACCGATTCCGAGCGGCCGTGGCTGGTGCCGCCGATCCCCCGCCAGCTCGGTAGCCCTGCCGAGACCGCCTGGGCCGAGCAGCGCCGATCGGGCCAGCCGGTGGCAACCTTCACCGAGGCGGTGCGGCTCGCCACCCCGATCGAGGATCGGGACCTGACCCTCACCTACGTCAAGGCCGTCTCCGATCCCGGCGAGGGGCCGGATTCGGCGTTCTGGCGGGCGGCCCGCCATGCCGAGTCGTCGGATCGGTGGCGATATCACGAGATCGAGACCAACCACATGATCCCGCTCATGGAACCGGAGCAGCTGGTGGCGATCCTGGTCGACCTGGCCGACGGTGCACCGTGACCGCTCGGATCGGCGTGATCTTCCCCTGCAACGAGATCGGCGGGGACAGCGGCGCCGTCGTGGCATACACCCAGGC
>JAHELU010000100.1:0-13949 GCA_024644005.1 Acidimicrobiales bacterium
CAGGCCAGGTTGGCATCGTTCCGGAACCAGAGGGCCGCCGACTCCTACCTCCGCCGGCGGTCGGAGCTGCGGCGACGGCTGGGGCCCGACTCGACCGCCAGCCGGCTTCGCTCCGGTTCGCCACGGTGGCGAACGGCAAGCCCGTCCTGGCCACCGAGCCCGGCGAGCCGGCCCCGCTCCAGTTCAACCTGTCGGCCTCGGGGGAGCTGATGGCGCTGGCGATCGACGGCGTGCGGCCGGTCGGGGTCGACGTCGAGTGCCGTGCGGTGCCGAGGTCGGGCTGTGGCCGCTCGACGGCGGCGAGGACGACCGGACGGTCGACGCTGGGGCCTGGCTCGGGCTGGTCAGGTCCTGAGCGCCGAAGCTGCGGAGCAGCTCCTCACAGAGTTCCGCCTGACGGGGGAACGTCCCTGGCTGGACCACCACCCTGTCGATCGAAAGGTTCTCCAATGAGGGCTCAGTCGACCGGCCGGCCGCCGAACGCGACCCGGCCTGCGCCGTCCGGCTCGAAGATCACGTGGACGGACTGGGGCGGTCGGTCGAGCACGGCGCCGACCGCACCCGCGAGCGCGGGTGCCACCGTCGCCAGATCGTCCGGCTTCCGGTAGGCGATGATCGTGACGAAGGCCGGCCGAATCGTCGGGTCGGCGTCGCCGCTCTCGCCGTACCGGGCCGGTGGCAGCAGGTGGAGCCGGACCCAGGTCTCGCCGTCCGGTGCACCGAGAACCGGCCCGATCGCAGCGGCCAGCTCGGTGGCGAGGGCGGGTGACGGCTCCTCGTCGTCGACGAGCTCGACGGTGATGATGGGCATGGTCCGAAGCGTACCGTGGCGGCCGTTGCCCAATCGGCCACTGTGCTACACAGAGATCACGAGACCCGATTGGAGGGGGCCGATGGCGGTCACCGGAATCCACACCCTGCTCTACAGCTCGCAACCGGAGAAGCTCCGAGCCGTGCTGCGCGACGTCTTCGGCTGGGACCATGTCGACGACGGCGACGGTTGGCTGATCTTCGCGCTCCCGCCCGCCGAGATGGGCGTCCATCCCGGTGAGGCGCCGGCCCACGAGATCTCGATGATGTGCGACGACCTGGCGGCCACGATGGACGAGCTGGGGGCCAAGGGGGTCGCGTTCGAGGGCGAGCCGAGCGATCAGGGCTACGGCATCGTGGTCAAGATGATCCTGCCCGGCGGCGTGGCGATGTCGCTCTACGAGCCTCGCCACGAGACGGCGATCTGACCGGCACGACCAGGTCGGAGCGGGAGGCGGCGGAGCTCAGCCGCCGTCGAAGAGCCGGACCAGGTGATCGGTGACGAAGGCGAACTGCTCGTCGGTCATCGAGCTGCCGCTCGGCAGGCACAAGCCCTCGTCGAAGAGCCGATCGCTGACGCCGTTGAGCACGGCATCGGCATCGGCGAACACCGGCTGGCGGTGCATCGGCTTCCACACCGGGCGGGACTCGATGTCGTGCTCCTCGAGGCCGAGCCTGATCGTCTCCCGATCGACGCCGGCCTCGGCCGGGTCGATGGTCAGACACGTCAGCCAGAACGTCGAGTGGCACCGATCGGCCTGGGGCATGAAGTCGACACCGGGTCGACCCTCCAGGGCCTCCCGGTACCGCCGATTGAACTCCCGGCGGCGCTCGATCCTGGCATCGAGGTCCTTCAGCTGGGCCCGACCGAGGGCGGCCAGGATGTTCGACAGTCGGTAGTTGAAGCCGACCTCGGTGTGCTCGTAGTGGGCCGCCGGCTGGCGGGCCTGGGTGCTGAGATAGCGGACCCGGTCGGCCACCGCCTCGTCCGGGGTGACCAGCATGCCGCCACCGCTGGCGGTGATGATCTTGTTGCCGTTGAAGCTGAAGATGGCGACGTCACCGAACGATCCGGCCGGCCGACCGGCGAACGTGGCGCCGAGGGCCTCGGCCGCGTCCTCGATGAGCGGGATGTCGTATTCGGCGCAGATCGGCACGAGGCGCTCGTAGTCGCAGCACTGCCCGTAGAGGTCGACCGCCACGACCGCAGCGGGCAGCAGGCCGAGATCGGCCCGCCGCTTCAGTTCCTGGGCCAGCAGATCGGGATCGAGGTTCCAGCTGGCGTCGTCGCTGTCGACGAGCACCGGAGCGGCCCCGGCCTGGACGATGGCGTTGGCGGTTGCGGCGAAGGTGAGCGTGGAGCACATGACCTCGTCGCCGGGTTGGACCCGGCTGACCAGCAGGGCCAGATGGAGGGCGGCGGTCCCACTCGAGAGCCCGACGGCGTGACGACCCTCGGCCCAGGCACTGATCTCGGTCTCGAGGGCGGCCAGGTCCGGTCCGGCAGGGGCCAACCAGCCGGACTCCAGTGCGGCGGTGACGTACTCGATCTCCCGACCGCGCAGGTCCGGTGCCGACAGGAATATGCGACTCATGGTTCTCCTCGGTTCGTCGCCGCGCTCCGGTTGTCGAATCGCCCGCCAACCCAACCCCGTTGACACCATCGAGTGGATCCGATGCTGCTAGGCGCACTCTACCGGGCGATGAGGAAACGCCCCGTAGAGCGCTCAGGGGGCGACGGTAAGGAGTATTCCCCAACCGGGCCCAGGAGGGTAGGCCTTCGGACTCACCTCGGCGCTGGAACCAGGCCGACCGGACGAGCGATACTCTGAGCCACTCACCGAAGGGGACCTCCATGACGTCTTTGGCTTACCGCGTGCTAGACCTGTCGGACGAGCGAGGACAGCTGACCGGGCAGATGCTGGCGGATCTCGGGGCCGAGGTGATCCTGGTCGAGCCGCCGGGCGGATCCCCGAGCAGGCGGATCGGACCGTTCACCGAGGGCAACGAGGGAGATCCGAACCACTCCCTGTGGTTCTGGTCATACAACCGGAGCAAGCGCAGCATCACCCTCGACATCGACGACCCGGGCGACCGGGCAGAGCTCCGGGCTCTGGCCGACACTGCCGACGTGGTCATCGAGTCCGATCAGCCGGGGTCGATGGCAGCGCGCGGCCTCGGGCCGGACGACCTGCTGGCCACCAACCCGTCGCTGGTCTACACCTCGATCAGCCCGTTCGGCCAGGACGGCCCCAAGGCCCGGTGGGCGGCCACCGACCTGACGGTGGTCGGTGCCGGCATGCAGCTGTTCCTGATGGGGGACGCCGATCGGCCGCCGGTCAGGATCCCGTTGGACCAGGCCTTCCTCCACGCCTCGGCCGAGGCATCGGCCGCCACGCTCATCGCCCTCTACGACCGCAACCGGTCGGGGCTCGGCCAGCACGTCGACGTCTCGGCCCAGCAGGCCGTCCTGCAGGCCACCCAGTCGCTGTCGCTGTCCCACCTCTACAACTCGCCGGAGGGCACGAGGATGAGCGGCGGGGCCCAGCTCGGGCCGTTCAACATCCGGCTCCGGTCGCCTGCCGCCGACGGCTTCGTGTCGACGACCATCCTGTTCGGCTCGGCCATCGGCCCGTTCGGCCAGCGGCTGTTCGAGTGGATCCACGAGGAGGGGGCCTGCGACGATGCGGACCTCGAGATCGACTGGGAGAACTTCGTCGACGGTGTGGCCACCGGTCGAATCCCGATCGAGGAGTACGACCGGATCCAGGACGTGGCCGCAGCATTCACCGCCACCAAGACCAAGGCCGAGCTGCAGCAGGCGGCGCTCGAGCGGCGACTGCTGATCGTGCCGATCGCCACCGTGGCCGACGTGGTCCAGTTGGAGCAGTACCGCACGAGGGACTTCTGGAGGGACATCGAGGTGGCCGAGGTGGGGCGACCGGTGCAGTTCCCCGGCCCGTTCGCCAAGTTCAGCTCCACCCCCATGGCCATCGACCGCCCCGCCCCGGCGCCGGGCTGCGACACCGACGCAGTGCTGGCCGAGATCCAGGGGGCGGCCGACGGGCGGCCCCGCTCGCCGCTGCCGCCGGCGGTGCCGACCCCGGACGACCAGCGGGGCGAGCGCACGGGCGCGCTGGCCGGCCTCAAGATCCTCGACTTCATGTGGGTGATGGCCGGCCCGGCGGCCACCCGGGTCCTGGCCGACTACGGGGCCCAGGTCATCCGGGTCGAGTCCGCCAACAAGATCGAGGCCGCCAGGACCATCCAGCCCTTCATCGACAACGAGGGTGGGGCCGAGAACAGCGGCCTGTTCCAGAACATGAACGCCGGCAAGATGTGCATCACGCTCGACATGTCGAAACCCGAGGCGAGGGAGGTCGTGCTCGATCTGGTGAGGTGGGCCGACGTGGTCTGCGAGTCCTTCTCTCCGAAGGCGATGAAGGCCTGGGGGCTCGGTTACCAGGACCTCAAGGCGGTCAATCCGGACATCATCATGGCCAGCAGCTGCCTGTTCGGTCTCACTGGCCCGCTGTCCAGCCTGGCCGGGTTCGGCACCATGGGGGCGGCGTTGTCCGGTTTCTACGAGGTGACCGGCTGGCCCGACCGCGATCCGGCCGGTTGCTTCGGGGCCTACACCGACTACATCTCACCGAGGTTCCTGTCGTCGGCCATCCTGGCGGCGGTGGACCATCGGGACCGGACCGGCGAGGGTCAGTACATCGATCTCTCCCAGGCCGAGGCGTCGATCAGCTTCCTGGCACCGGCGGTGCTCGACTACACCGTCAACGGTCGCCAGGCCGGTCGCCCCGGCAACCGGCATCCGGCCATGGCACCGCACGCCGTGTTCCCGGTCACGGGCGACGACCGATGGATCGCCATCGCCTGCCAGTCGGACGACCAGTGGCGCTCTCTGTGTGAGGTCGCGGGATTCGACACCGACCTGGCCGCCCTCGACTTCGACCACCGCAAGGCCAAGGAGGACGACCTCGAGCAGCTCATCGCCGATTGGACCGCCGGCCAGGACGGCGGCCAGCTCGAGACCCTGCTCCAGGAGCGGGGGGTCGCCTGCCACCGGGTCCAGAACAGCATCGACCTGGCGGCGGACCCCCAGCTGGCCCATCGCCACCACTTCGTGGAGGGCGAGCACGCCGAGAACGGTTCGATGTGGGTGGAGGGGAGCCGGTTCGAGCTGTCCAGGACCCCGGCCGAGATCACCCAGGCCGGACCGACGCTGGGCCAGCACACCTTCGACGTGCTGCTGGGCATCCTCGGCTACGACGACGAGCGACTGTCGGAACTGGTGGTGTCCGGCGTGCTGGAATAGCCCTGGTGCCGGGAGCTATCGATGATGCGGTGGCAGCTGGCGGTGCCAGGAGGTCCGCTGCTGGTAGCCGTGGCCGGCGGCGAGGACCAGGCCGTCGGCGAACGGCCGACCGATGAGCTGGAGCCCGAGCGGCAGGTGATCCGGGTCGAATCCCATCGGGATCGACAGCGCCGGGAAGCCCGTGCTGTTCCAGGCCGGCGTGTGGAGCGAGGCGATGGATGTCGCCGACGGGGCGGCGCCGCTGAACGGTGGGGCGCCGTGGCCGGTGGTCGGCCCGACCAGCAGATCGAGCCGTCGCTGCTCCATCAGCTCCAGGACCGCCACCCTGGCCACCTGCCGCACCCGCTCGATCTGGACGAGATCACCGGCGTTGATGAGCGCTCCCTGGGCGATCGTGAGCCGGGTCGGCCGACCGTAGTCCTCCCACCGGTCGATCAAGCTCGACCGGTGCCAGGCGAACGACTCGGCCTGCAGTGCCAGGAAGGCCCCGATCGAGATCTCGTCGTACAGCGGCACGTCGACGGGCTCGACCGCCGCTCCCCCGGCCGTCAGCTCGTCGACGGCGGCCGCCAGCACGGCCATCGTCGACTCGGCACTGCCCTCGGCGATGGCATCGTTGGCGATCACCCCGATGCGCAGCCCGTCGAGACCACGGTCGATGGCCGCCAGGTGGTCCTCGGGCGGCCGGTCGACGGTGGTCCGGTCCGATGGGTCGGCGCCGGCCATGACCCCCAGCATGGCGGCGCAGTCCCAGGCCGACCGGGCCATCGGGCCCACGTGGTCGTAGCTCATGCCGAGGGGCACGCAGGCGGACTTGGGGACGAGGCCGAACGTCGGCTTGTGCCCGGTGATGCCGTTGTAGGCCGCCGGTAGCCGGACGCTGCCGGCGGTGTCGGTGCCGAGACCGGCCAGGATCTGACCGGAGGCCACCCCGTTCCCGGTTCCCGAACTGGACCCACCGGTCCATCGCTCGGTGTTCCAGGGATTGCGGGGAACGGGGAACGGCTTCGAGAAGTCGGGGCGACCGATGGCGAACTCCATCGTCGTGGTCTTGCCCATGATGACGGCCCCACCCGCCCGTAGCCGGCGGATCACCGGACCATCGCCCCCGACGCCCCATGCCGAATCGAGCACCAGGCTCTGCGCCGTCGTCGGCCCTTCGTCGGTGGCCAGTATGTCCTTGACACCGACCGGGATCCCGTGGAGCGGGCCCCGGTCGATCCCTCGTGCGAGCTCGGCGTCCGCCTCCTCGGCCGCAGCGAGCGCCTGCTCGTCGAAGCGAGCCAGCCAGGTCCCGAGGGTCTCGTCGAGCGAATCGGCTGCCGCGTGCAGCGTGGTGACCAGTTCGACCGAGGTCACCCGCCCCGCTCTGAGGGCGGCCCCGGCCGACTGGACGGTGAGCGGCTCGCCGCCGTCGACCGTCATGACCCGCCCGCCCCACCGGGGCGTCCGCCGTGCCCGTCGGTGGTGTCGGCTCGGAACACCGCAGCCATCACCTCGTCGCCGGCGTCGACGGCGTAGAACCGGTCGATGGACTTGCGGATCCCGGGGTAGAGCTCGGCCAGCCGCTCCACCTCGTCCTCCGGCGGGACCAGTCCCGCACCTTCGAGCAGGGCTCGTACGGTCTCCAGATCGGCTCCGGGATGCTCGTCCTCATTCGTCGGCATGAGCCGACAGGCTACTGCGCCCGGCGCCGACCATCGAGTGGCGGCATGGCAGGCGGCCGCCCGGGAGGCTGGAGGAGTTCCGCTGGTCGAGCAACGATCGACTGGTCATACTTGAGGCTCCGACGACCGGAGGGACCCTGAAGATGGAACTCGGCGCGTTTTCGATCAGCCTGACCGTGGCCGACCTCGCCGCCTCGAGAGCGTTCTACCAGAAGCTCGGGTTCGCCGAGACCGGTGGTGACGTCGAGCAGGGCTGGTTGATCATGGTCAACGAACCGGCGGTCATCGGGCTCTTCAAGGGCATGTTCGACAAGAACATCCTCACCTTCAATCCCGGCCTGGTGCTCGGGCCCGACCAGCCGGAGAGCTTCACCGACGTCCGGGAGATCCAGGCCGCGTTGGAGGAGGCCGGCATCGAGCTCCACGAGCGGGTCGACCCGGACAACCCAGAGGGACCGGCCCACATCTCACTGCTCGACCCCGATGGGAACCCGATCCTCATCGACCAGCACCGCTGAGCCGATCCGGGTGGCCGACCACGGCGCAGCTCGGGCCGAACCGGGGCGGACGCCGTATCGTGGAGGCATGAAAGCAACTCTGGGCATGCGTCATGCCGTTCTGTGGGTCGACGATCCGCAGCGGTCGGCCGAGTTCTATGGCGATGCGCTGGGGCTCGAGGTGAAGGCCAGGATGGGCGACGCGGTGTTCCTCTCGTCGCCGAACTCGGGCACCGACCACGATCTCGGGCTGTTCAAGGCGGACAGCCGGGGCTCCGGTGGGCGCTCGACCGGGCTCTACCACATCGCCTGGGAGGTCGAGACCCTGACCGACCTGGCCGAGGCCCGGGACCGCCTCGCCGCCATGGGGGCGCTCGTCGGCGAGAACAACCACGGGGTCAGTCGCAGCCTCTACTGCCAGGACCCGGACGGCATCGAGTTCGAGATCATGTGGGAGCTGCCGATCGAGCTCTACGATCCCGACGACCCATCGAACGTGCCCCTGGATCTCGAGGCCGACATGGCCCGGTTCGGGCCGACCACCCCCGGCCGGTCCGGGCCGGCGTCCTAGCGTCCCGTCAGGTCGCCTGGCTCGGCGGCTGGCGCAGCCGTGAGGCGAACCCGATCCGCAGCGCCGGCTGGAAGAACTGCTCCACCCAGGCGTAGATCGAGCCGAGCACCCGATCCAGCTCCGAGTCGACGATCATCGAGCGGTCGAGGTGGCCCTGCAGGTAGATCGCCTCCTCGTCACCGATCATGAAGCAGCCGCCGTACAGCTTGCGGTTGCGCCGGAGCAGGTGAGCGAACAGCTCGGCGTGGTTCTCCTCGGGAGCGGGCATGAAGTGGGTCTCGTAGTGGAGGGTCCGCTGTCTCAGGTGATAGCGGATCGTGTAGACGTCCTTCTCCTCGCCCCGGATCCGGACGAACCATCGGCGAGACCCGGGCTCGTCCCGTTCCGTCGCAACCACCACCGGGTTGTCACGGACCTGGAGCGCCAGCCACCGGTCGATGGTGTCCTCCAGCCGGTCGAGCTCTTCCTCGGAGGCAGGGCGGTCGGTCATCGGTGGCCTCTCGGTCGACGGGCGGTGGGGCTCGCGGACGGGGTGATCGGACCGACGTCGGTCAGTCGCACGGCGCCAGCGCCCGGGACGCCAGGTCCTCGTAGAGGCGGCGGAGCCGGGTGGCCGACGTCGACCAGGTATAGGTCCTGGCCCGGGCTGCGGCCGAGACCGACAGTCGCCGGGCCAGCACGGGGTCACCGAGGATGACGTCGATCCAGGCTGCGTAGTCGTCGGGGTCGCGGCTCTCGACCAGGTAGCCGGAGTGACCGTGGTCGACGAGGGTCAGCAGCCCGCCGACGGCGGAAGCCACGGTCGGCACGCCGCACGCCGCCGCCTCCAGCGCCACCAGTCCGAACGACTCGGAGCGGCTTGGGACGAGGCACACGTCGGCCGCCCGGTAGTAGGTCGAGAGCAGGTGGTGAGGCTGGGCCGGGATGAACCGGACCCGGTCGGTCAGCCCCAGCGAGGCGATCATGGCCCTGACCCGATCGACCTCGGACCCGCCGCGCTTGCCGCTGGCACCGCCAACGATCCACAGTCGGGCGTCGCGCCGCTCCACCCTGGCCAGGGCTTCGACCGCCACATCCACCCCCTTCAGCGCCTGGATCCGCCCGACGTACAGCAGCAGCGGGTCGTCCGAGGTGCGCAGGGCCCAGCGGGCTCCGGCCTGGCTGCCCGGTGAGAACAGGGCGTGGTCGACGCCGGGAGGGACGATCTCGATCCGGGTCGGGTCGGCGTCGTAGTAGTGGATCAGCTGGTCCGCCTCGGCGGTCGCATTGGCCAGCACGGCGTCGGCGCAGGACATCACCTCGGCCTCGGCCCTCGCCCGCAGCTCCGGCTCCCGATCGCCGGAGATCGCCTTCACCCTGGCCAGGGTGTGGAACGTGGTGAGGAGGGGGAGGTGGAACCGCTGCTTGAGCAGCCGACCCGCCACACCGGACAACCAGTAGTTGGCGTGGACGACATCGGGACAGAACTGCTGGAAGTCCTCGGCCACCCAGTCGGCGTACGCCTCGACGTGATCCGGCAGCTCCTCCTTCGGCAGCTCGGCCGGCCCGGCCGGCACATGGACCACGTCGAAGCCGGGCTCGACCGCCACGCGCTCGGGGAGATCATCGGACCATCGCCGGACGTAGACCCGGCAGATCACCCCGGCCTGGGCCAGGGCGGAGACCAGCTCACGAACGTAGACGTTCATGCCGCCGCCGTCGCCGGTCCCCGGCTGGGCCAGCGGTGACGTGTGCAGCGAGAGTATCGCAGCCCTGCTAATCACCCGCTCAACTGTAGATTGTCCGCCCTCGATTGCCCCAGTGGGAACCGGGAGCGGCCGGACGCGAGCTCAGGTCGGCCGTGCGGTGGCCAGGAGATGGATGCCGAGTCCCATCAGATCGGGTACCGACTCGAGCGTCCGGAGCGCCTCCAGCAGAACGGCGCGCTCGTCCGGATCGTCGAGCCGCTCGTCGACGTCGTCGAAGGCGAACGAGAGACCTTCCAGGGCCACCAGCGACTCGATCACCAGACCGGCGGCCTCCAGCTCCTCCCGGAGCTGATCCGGGGTGTGGGCGTAGCCGCTGAACCCGCCGTCGGTCACGGGCTCGATCCGACCGGTGCGCTCCAGCTCGTCGATCGTGTCGAGCACGGCGGGGAACTCTCGGTGGAGCCCGGACACCACGATGCCGTGCAGCCGGACCGCCCAGCGGCTGATCGCAGCCGCGTACACCACGCCGCCGGGCCGGGCCACCCTGACCGCCTCTCCGAGGGCGGTGAGGCGGTCGGCCCTGGTGGCCAGGTGGTAGAGCGGTCCGAGCAGCAGCACGGCGTCGACCGAGCCGTCGTCCAGATCCAGTGCCATGGCGTCGCCGACGGCCGCATCGACCACTGCGTCCACCCCCCGACCGTGGCGGTCGAGGACCTGCTCGACGTGGTGGGCCACCACGTCACGATGGATGACCGAGTAGCCGGCGGCGACGAGCCAGTCGGTGTAGCGGCCCGGGCCACCGCCGATGTCGGCAACCGTGGCCGGCGGCTCCGGCAGGGTACGACCGACCACCTCGATCGTGCGGATGAGCTCGACCCGGCCGACCCCCGTCGCCAACCGGTCGCGCTCCAGGTCGCGCCCGTAGTAGGCCTGCATCGCCGGTCCGTCGGTCATGGCCCCGATTGTCGGGTCCTCGACCGTCCGTGTCCAGCGGCTGCCTCCTGGCGGTCCCGCCGCGGCGGGTTATCGGAGCAGGGCTTCGACCGACGCCTCGCCGTCGCGATAGCGGCGGGCGATCTCGTCCTGAATCGTGTCGATCCGATCGTGCAACTCCCGTCGCACGTGCGACAGCTCGAGCTCGAACTCCCGTAGCGCGTCGAAGAGGTCGGCCAGCTCCGGCTCGTCGATGCCCTGGATCCCCGAGAGCTGCGACGGGGAGACGATCCCGTCCAGCGTCTCCACCATCGCCAGGGCGATCCGACCGGGCTCCAGCACGGCCACCGGTCGGCCGCCCCCCGGCTTCCGGCCGGCCCCGCCGCTGTCGGTCAGGATCTCCGGCATCTCGAACAGCAGCCCGGAGGGGTCCCGACCGTCGATCGGTGGTCTCGACGCCCCGGCCCGCCGGGTCACCTCGTGGCCGACGATGTCCAACCGGCCCTGGCTGACCCGGCGGACGAACGAGACGTCGCCCTCGGCCTGGGTCAGCTCCGTCCGGATGCCTCGGAGGCGGTCCATGGATCTGGCCGGGAGCTCGTCGAGGAGGTCGGCGGCCAGGAGTCGTTGCAGATCGGCGTGCACAGCCGACAAGGGTAGTGGCGGCCCCGGCTCGAACCCCGGATGACCGCCGAGCCGATCAGCTCAGCGTCGGGACCTGGACCACCAGGATCAGCCAGACCGGCGCCGCCAGCAGGTAGGAGTCGAGCCGGCGGAGGGCGGGGGCCCAGGCGTTGCCTCTCGGCAGCAGCGCCGATGCCAGGATCTGGCCGAGTGGGCAGCAGACGGCGGCGACTGCGGCGAACGCCAGGATCGAAGCCGCATCGAACGGTGCCGGCAGGACCAGGAACAGCAGGAACGTGACCGCCCCGAGCGCGACCAGCCCGGCCAGCGGTCCCTCGAAGGCGTTCGCCGAACCCGAGCCTACGATGAAATCACCGGCCTCGTAGGCGCTGACGAGCAGGATCAGGCTGACCTGGGCACCGATGCCGACCTCCCCGAGGGCCGCCAACGATGCGGCGGCCACTCCCACCGGAATGGCGCTGCGGAACAACACGTCGAGCAGCTGAGGCCCGGTCCGGCGGTGGCCGCGGTACAGAACCAGGTAGAACAGCAAGGTCAGCATGCCGAGCACAACGCCCACGACCACACCCCAGGGCCCGTAGAAGCCCGCGATACCGGTCAGGTAGGCGGCGCTGGCCGTCCACGCCCTGGTGGCGGACTGGTTGGGGAACCAGGCGTTGCCGGCCTGCAGACCGGCCACACCGGCCACGGGGGCGGCGACACCGGCCACGGCCACCGCGGCGATCGCCGCCTCGTCGTAATAGGAGCCCAGCAGCACGCCGCCGATGAGCAGTGAGAACCACAGCACGCCGAACGTGACCTTCGGCCCGTCGGTGGGATAGGGCACGGCCAGGCGGTTGTTCTGCCACCGGGCCTCCCGTGCCCTGGCCCGCTGGAGCGTCTTGACCTGGCGCTGGCTCCGCCGACCCGCATGCTGGTTGCTGTACGTCATCGACCCGCCACCCATCAGCCGCCAGAGACCGGGGGCAGCACGGCGAGCTCGTCTCCCTGCGAGACTGCGGTCTCCCGGTCGGCGGGTGCGCCGTTCAGCCAGACCTTGCTGCCGGCCAGCACCGATGCGAACGGCTGACCGAACCGGTGGACGGCCTCGTCGAGGATGTCGCCGACGGTGTCGCCGACGGCTCGGTTGTCGATGTCGACGCGCCGGGTTCCCGCCGATTCCCTGGCCTGGGCGAAGAGTCGAAGCGTGACCACGGCGTCCATTCTGCCATGGAGATCAGTACTCTCACTATCGGTGGACGCTGAGGAGGACAACCGGTACGACGTCGTGGTGGTCGGTTCTGGACCCAACGGTCTGGCCGCCGCCATCACCGTGGCGAGGGCCGGCCGCTCGGTCGTCGTGATCGAGGCCAACGACGAGATCGGGGGGGCCTGCCGCTCCGCCGAGCTGACCCTCGATGGCTTCGTCCACGATGTCGGTTCAGCCATCCACCCGCTCGCCCTGGCCTCGCCGTTCATGCGGACGATCCCGTGGGACGACCACGGCCTGGAGTGGGTCATGCCGCCCGCCGGGGCGGCACATCCGCTCGACGACGGCAGTGCGGCGATCGCCTGGAACGACCTCAACCGCACCGCGGTCGATCTCGGCTCGGACGCCAAGACCTACCGGCGGATGTTCGGCCCCCTGGTCGAGCGGTTCGACGAGCTGGTGGCCTTCTCGATGCAGCCGCCGGTCCGGGTCGTCCGCTCGCCGCTGACCACGTTGCGGGTCGGACCCCAGCTCTTGGCGCCGGCCACGCTCATGGCCAGGCGGTTCGAGACCGACGCGGCCCGGGCGCTGTTCGCCGGCCATGCCGCCCATTCGGTGCTCCCGCTCACGAAACCGTTCACGTCCGGCTTCGGCTTCCTCCTCGGTGCGGCCGTCCACGCGGTCGGCTGGCCCTTCCCCCGAGGAGGGGCGGCGGAGATCACCCGGGTGCTGGGCGCGGTCCTCGAGGGCCTGGGCGGCCGTATCGTCACCGGCCGGCCGGTGACGTCGCTGGCCGACGTGCCGGACGCCGACGCCGTCGTCTTCGCACTGACGCCCCGCCAGATCGCAAGCATCGCCGGTCCGGCGCTCTCCGTGAAGACCCGTCGCCGGCTGCGCCGGTTCCCCTACGGCCCCGGCGTCTGCAAGATCGACTACGCCACCAGTGAACCGATCCCGTGGACGAATCCGGAGGTGGCGTTCGCCGGCACCGTCCACCTCGGCGGCACGCTGGAAGAGGTGGCGGAGGCGGAGGCCACGGTGGCTGCGGGCCACCATGCCAGGCGGCCGTTCGTCCTGCTGGCCCAGCAGACGCTGTTCGATGCCAGCCGGGCACCGGACGGCCAGCACACCGTCTGGGCCTATTGCCACGTGCCGAACGGGTCGACGATCGACGTCAGCGCCACCATCGAGCGCCAGATCGAGCGATTCGCTCCCGGCTTCTCCGACACCGTGATCGGCCGGCGGGTGTCGCTCCCGGCCGACCTGGAGCGGGACAACGCCAACCTGGTCGGCGGCGACGTCGGCGGGGGGAGCTATGCGAACCTGCGGTCGATCTTCCGACCAACGGTTCGGATCGATCCCTACCAGATGCCGGTCGACCGGTTCTTCATCGGCTCGGCCAGCGCCTCCCCCGGCGGTGGCGTGCACGGCATGTCCGGTCACCTGGCGGCGACCAGCGCGCTGCAGTTCCTCGACGGCGACTGAGCGGGCCCGGGGTTCCACCCGACCTGCCTACCGACCGGTAGGGTGACGGTATCGCCCAGGAGGATCGATGAACCGACTCGTACCAGGCCCGACCGAGCTGTTGGTGATCCGCCACGGCCAGTCGACCTGGAACGAGG
>JAHELU010000100.1:13973-17058 GCA_024644005.1 Acidimicrobiales bacterium
CGCCACTCTCGGACTTCGGGCGGGAACAAGCCTGGGCCGCCGCCGGGTCGATCGGCGAAGTCGACGTCATCGTGTCATCTCCGCAACTGCGGGCGGCCGAGACGGCGGCCATCATCGCCGAGGTGCTCGGTGTCGGTCCGATCCAGCTGGTCGAGGGCCTGCAGGAGCGAAGGGCCGGGGTGTGGTCCGGGTTGACCAGACCCGAGATCGACGAGCGCTGGCCCGGCTGGGTCGACAGCGATCAGCGCCCGGAAGGATGGGAACCGGACGACGTCTTCATTCCGCGGGTCATGGCCGCGATCGAGCTGGTTGCGGTGAGGTTCGAGGGAGCCTCGGCCCTGGTCATCTGCCACGGTGGGGTGATCATCACCCTCGAGCAGCAGCTCGGGGTCAACGACGGGCGGATCCCCAACCTGCACGGCCGGGTGGTCCGGCACAGCAACGGTGACGGACTGGTCGGCGGTGACCGACTACAGCTGATTCCCGAGGACATGCGGACCGGAGGGGAAAGCAACCGCATATGAGCTCGGCGATCGCCGGTCAGCTGAGCCTCTACGATGCGCTCGGCCAGCCACCACCGGGCCCTCCGGTGCCGCCTCGGCCGCCGATCGGGCCGCCCCCGCTCGACGTCCAGGTCACCAGGAGTCGGCGCCGCCGGAAGACGGCCCAGGCCAGGATGGTCGAATCGGTGCTCGAGATCCGCATCCCGGCCGACTGCAGCGCCGAGGAGGAGCAGCACTTCGTCGACCACTTCCGGCAGAAGTTCGAGCGGTCCCGCGCCGCGACGCTCATCGACCTCGACCGTCGGGCCCGGTCGCTGGCCGGGCGGTACGGCCTGCCGCTGCCCGCCACGATCCGCTGGGTCTCGAACCAGAAGCAGCAGTGGGGCTCGTGCACCCCGGCCGACCGATCGATCCGGCTGTCCGATCGCCTGGCCGGGTTCCCCGGATGGGTGATCGACTACGTGATCGTCCACGAGCTCGCCCACCTCGTCGTGGCCGACCACGGTCCGGCGTTCTGGCGCCTCGTCGACCGCTACCCGAAGACGGAGCGGGCCCGTGGCTACCTGCTGGCCAAGGAGGGGGCCTGAGCTACTGCTCGGCGACCGGCTCCTGGTGGGTCGGGGTGCTGTCGAGCTCCTCGTCGATGTCGCCTGCCGGGCCGGCGGTGTCATCTGCCGGGCCGCCGGTGTCGAGTCGATCGAGGACCGTATCGACCTCGTCGAGGTCGGCAGCCACCGCCCGCAGATCGTCCATGGTCGGGAGCTCGACCATTCCGTCCTCGATCTCGACGGTGGTCACCCCGCCGACCGATTGGGGCGGGGGCGGCTGGTCGGCGTGCTCGTCGGACTCGCCGGCCTCGACCTCGATCGCCACGTCCGGCGCCAGCACTGCAACCGACCGGAAGCCCGTCCCGTCCGCGGGCTCCCCGTCCTGTGGCTCGAGGTCTGCGGCCGGGTCGGGCTCGTCGCTGCCGCTCTCGATCGCAGCCACCCGCTCCGCCAGCGCCTCTGCGACCTGGGCCAGGGCCGGTGGCTCACCGGCACCGTCCGCTTCGGTGGTGTCGAGCCCGCCGGTGGCGGCCGCACCGTCGACCGAATCGCCGTCGTCGGCCAGGCCGGCCAGGCCGGGGACGTCGGAGATGTCCGGCAGGCCCCAGGCGGAGAGCGGTGGTCGCGCGGGTGGCGTCGTCCCACCATCGACCGGCCGCTTCCGGCCGGCCCCCGTTGGCGAGCCATCTCCTGCAGATTCGTTCGGGCGTTCGAGATCCACGCCGCCGACCATAGCCTCCGGCGCCTCGGCGCGGAACGTTCGTCTGCGGACGCCCATCAGGAGACGGGAGCCACCGGGATTCTGGCGAAGGAAACGGAGTAGACGTTGGCCGAGGCGAGCAGATCGACCGCCAGCTCTGCGCTGTCGAGCGTCAGGTCGAGCACGGTCACCGAATCGGTGCCATCCGACGACTTCACGTACGCGACCCGCTCGCCGTCGAAGGTCAACGACGTGATCGCGTCGAGATCCTCGCCGATCCGACGGCTGAAGAACACCTCGGACCCGCCGAGCAGCTCCCGTGCCACCAGCTCGGTCGCGGCCTCGGTTCCGTCGCCCCGGTAGCTGATGATGGTGTAGGCCACGGCGCCGCCGTCGGGACTGAGCGCCACCGACCCGAAGGCCGGCCGACCGGGGAAGGTGCAGGCCGGCACGTCGGGGCCACGGAGGTTCAGCAGCTGCCCGTCGGAGCCGTAGAACCGCAGCTCCCCGCACTGCTCGTCCTGCACGATGACCGCCTGGAGGTCCCGGCTGGCCGAGAAGGCGACGATCTCCTCGCCCTCGGCCAAGGCGACGTGGAGCTGCCGCTCGTGACCGGCCCCGGGTCGCTCGGAGACGAGCTGGATCCACTCGATCAAACCTGGCCTGAGCTCGACGAACGCCCGAGGTGAGCCGTCCCAGAAACCGACGTCCAGCAGTTCGGCACCACTGTCGTCGAGCAGCTCCGGCTGGCCCTGAGCCTGGTGGTAGACGATCGGGCCGCCCAACTCCTGGATCACGATCCCGCCGCCCAGGTCGTCGACGGCCCGGGTGGTCTGAAGGTCTGCCAGCGATCCGGTCAGCGGTGTCGACTCCAAGCCATCGACCGCGAACACGAACTGCGACCCGCTGACCAGCAGGGTCGGCACGTAGCCGGGCTGGGCGGTCGGGACGAACTCGTCGACCCCGGTCACCACCCCTGGTCGCTCCTGGACCTGGGAGGCGGTCTCCTGCTCGACCCCCTCGATGACCGTGCTCGACGTCGACGGGGCGTAGGCCTCGGGCGTCGTCAGCTCACCGCACGAGGCGACGGCGACGCCGGCGACGACGAGCGCCGCTGACCATCGCATCGCCGATCGGTTGAGCATCGTCCCATGTTGGCAGGCCGGTGCCCGCCGGAGGCAGCACGGCGGCGATTTCGACAGGTTTTCGCCCAACGGGCCCGCTACCCTTACTTCGCCCCTGTGGCGCAGCCTGGTTAGCGCAGTGGACTTTTAATCCATTGGTCGTGGGTTCGAATCCCACCGGGGGCACAGCGGATCCCGCTCCAGAAGCGG
>JAHELU010000101.1:0-4390 GCA_024644005.1 Acidimicrobiales bacterium
CTCTCGGGCACCGCATCGATACCCGATCGGTAGATCTCGGCGGTGTACGCCGCATAGGACAGCGTCAAGGCGACGAGGCCCCAGAAGATGGCCGACCGGGGCAACCCCCCGATGTCGAGCGCCGGCAGGCCGAAGCCGAGCAGCAGGATCAGCAGCACGAGGGGGATGCCACGGAACACGTCGGTGTAGACGACCGCCATCACCCTGATGGGGAAGAACCCGGGCCCCCGCAGGCTCCGCATGATGGCAACGACGAGCGCCGCGATCGGGATGGCCACCATCGCCGCGAGGAACAGCTGGATGTTCAGCCAGAAGCCGGATGCCACATCTGGCCACGACCGGGAGAAGTCGTCACCGCTGAAGAACTGGTCCCGGACCTTCGGCCAGTTGGGGCTGTTGAGGACGAGGACGGCGGCTACCCCGAAGAAGGCGACCGTCGACACGGTGGCGATGGCCGCCCCCCTCGCCCCCTCCTGGTCTAGCAGCCGCTCACGCCTGGCCCGCAACACCGTGACGAGCGGCGGCTAGTTGGACAACGAGGGGATCGATCCTCCCTGATTCAACCACTCGTCCTCCAGCGACTCCAGCGTGCCGTCGTCGCGGAGGGTGGCCAGCGCCGCATTCACGCACGGCACGAGCGGGCTCCCCTCCTCGAACAACATGCCCAGCTCCTCGGGGCTCTCCGACGTTCGGGGCAGTACGCCGATGATCGAGGCATCGGGGATCTCGACTGCGGTGATGTAATACGCGGTCGGCAGATCCATCACCACCCCGTCCACCTGGCCGGCGTCGAACCCGGACTTGGCGGCGACGTTGTCGTCGTAGACCGCGGCGTCGCTCGACGGTTGGATCGTTTCATCGATGTAGTCGAGGCTGGTGGTGCCGATGGCTGCACCGAGCCGGAGCTCCTTCAACTCCTCGATCGAGGAGGCCCCGGCGGCGGGCGAGTCGGCCGGGCCGATGATCGCCTGCTCCACTTCGTAGTAGCCGTCGGAGAAGTCGACCACCTCGTCACGATCGGCAGTGATCGAGTACTGCTGGATGTTGAAGTCGTAGTCCTTCTCACCGGCCGAGACGGCCTCGTCGAAGCCCGTCCGGGTCCACTCGACGTTCTCGATCCCGAGCTCGCCTGCAACGGCATACACCACAGCGCTCTCGAAGCCGCGGCCGTTGGAGGGATCGTCGTCCTCCATCCACGGCGGGAAGACGGGCTCGCCGGTGGCGACGGTCAGGGTGCCGTCCACCTTCGTCGGCAGCGGATCGCAGGACGCCTCTCCGCCGTCGGCGGTCTCGGTCGAATCGTCGTCACCGCAGGCTGCAGCCACGATGGCCAGAGCGAACAGCAGGCTGGTCAGTGCACGGATTTTCATGCCGGCAGCCTAGCCCTCGCCGACAACGGTCGGCGACGAGCTCGGGGAGCCCTCAAGCTGCGCTGGTGACGAAGACCGGGATCTCCCGATCGGTCTTCTCCTGGTACTCCGCATAGGGCGGGAAGACAGCGACCGCCCGCTCCCACCAGGCGTCCCGCTCGTCGCCGGTGACCAGCCGAGCCCGTGTCTCGAACGGCTCGGGCCCGTCCTGGACCATGATGTTCGGATCGGCCGTGATGTTGTGGTACCAGCCGGGGTGCTCCGGCGCCCCGCCCTTGGACGCCACCAGGGCGTACTCGCCCTCGTGCTCGACCCGCATCAGGGCGATCTTGCGGACCTTGCCGGACTTGTGGCCCCGCATCGTGACGATGATCACCGGTATGCCGGTGTCCCGCAGGGTTGCGGCCTCCTTGCCGCCGGACGCCTCGTAGTCGGCGATCTGCTGCGCCACCCAGTCCCACTTGCTCGGTTCGTACTCCCCTGTGATCATGCGGCGACTCTAGCCGGGGCCTTCGCCGGTCAGAACAACGAGTCCTGGACCATCAGCTCGTCGGGCTCGAAGTCCCCGACCTCCACTTCGATGCCGAACAGCTGGCCGACGTCGGCGACGAACCGGTCGCCGACGTTGCCGGCGGCAGCTGCGGCCGATGCGGCACCTGGCCGGGCCAGCACCGCCATCCGGCCGCACATGGCCAGGATCTCGAGGTGGTGGGTGCCGGCATCGAGCCGTCCCGGGTAGCGATGCAGCCCCTGCCACATCGGATCGGACGAACCGGGGAACGCCCAGGGATCCGCTCCGAGCAGTACACCCTCTTCCTCGGCGGCCCCGGCCCCGACCGCCTCGTGGACATCGTCGACGAGGGGCCCGAGCAGATCGTCGAGTCGCCGCTCGCCAACGGGGCTCGTCATCCCGTTGAGCTTCCGCTTGACCGCCACCGATTGGGGGATGCCCAGACGCTCGGTGACCAGATCCTCCAATCGTCGCACGAGGAACCCGTCCTTTGCCGTGGCCACGGCCACGGCCCGCCACGCCCCCTGCTCCAGCAGTCGCCTCGTCCTGCGATGATCGGTGCTGGTGCCCACCTTGATCGAGCCGTCCCGGAACGCGGCGAGATAGAGGACGTTGACCTGCTCCAGGTGGTCGATCACCGCCAGGTCCATCTCGGCTCGATCCCTCGTGTGGGCATGGTGGAGATCGGAGGCGAACTCGGCGTCGGCCACCGCGCAACTGACGCAGGTCCGCTCGTTGGCTTGCGGGCGATTGCGGCAATCGACGTAGCTCCCGCCGTTGCGCCGCGGTGAGCGGTGGCCGATGCAGTGCCGGGTCGGGTCCTGGCCGACCCGATAGTTCAGCGTCAGGCCGATCGCCGGCACGAGCTGCGACGGCGCAACCGGGTCGCCGGGCCCGCCACGGTCGCCGGCGGGGCCTGGCCGGCGAATCCGGATCCAGCACTCGTCATCGCCCCACTCCAGTCCGAGGACGACGAGCTGGCCCGGCTCCATGGACGGTGGTTGCTCCGGTGATCGTGACCCCACCCTGTCGAGGGTAGGTCGGCACCGACCGGCCGACGACCCGGCGATCCAGTTCCACCGGCCGGTTTGCTACTGTCGAGCCATGGAGCAGCCGGTGCCGGACACCAAGGACTGGACCTGGGTCCTCGAACGACCTTGCCCGCAGTGCGGCTTCGACGCGGCCACCGTCGACCCAACCGATGTCGCCGCCCTCCTGAGAGCCAACGCCGCCTCCTTCCGGTCGGCCCTCAAGCGGGGCGACATCGTGCAGGAGCGCCCGCCCGTCCCGCCGGGCCAGGCCCCGAAATGGTCCGCCATCGAGTACGGCTCCCATGTGCGAGACGTGTACCGGATGGCGGCCGAGCGGATCACCGCGATGATCAAGAAGGACGGCCCGACCTTCGTCGACTGGGACCAGGATCGCACCGCTGTGGCCGACGACTACCGCTCGGCCGACGCCGACAGGGTCAGCTACGAGCTGGCCGTCGATGCCGGCAAGGTCGCGGACCTGCTCGACAAGGTCCGGGGCGAGCAGTGGCACCGAACCGGCACCCGATCCGACGGTGCCACGTTCACGATCGCCAGCTTCGCCCTCTACATCCTCCACGACGTCAGCCATCACCTGTGGGACGTCGAGCAGGGTTTCCAGGCGATCAAAGAGGCCGAGCAATAGGCCCCGGAGCTGGGATCGCCGTCGACATCGATCGGCTCATGGACCGCCTCATCGCCCTCGGCGAGATCGGAGCCATCGCCGGCACCACGGGAGCGTCCCGACTGGCCTTCACCGACGCCGATCGTCGGGGCCGAGATCTGGTGGCGACCTGGATGGAGGACCTCGGGTTGGCCATCACCGTCGACGGCATCGGCAACCTCGTCGGGCGCTGGCTCCCCGACGGGGTCGACCCGACACTGCAACCGGTCATGACCGGCAGCCACATCGACACCGTCAGGACCGGCGGGCGCTACGACGGCAACCTGGGGGTCCTGGCCGGGCTCGAGATCGTGGAGACGCTGGCCACCGCCGGTGTCACCCCAGCCCGCCCGCTGGCCGTGGCCGTGTTCTCGAACGAGGAAGGGGCCCGGTTCCCGCCGGACATGATGGGCTCGCTGGTCTACGTCGGGGGATTGGGCCTCGAGGAGGCATATGCCATCGAGGGCATCGACGGGACCACCGTCGGCGCCGAGCTCGACCGCATCGGCTACCGGGGATCGGCCCCCTGCCCCGGCCTGGTACCCCACCGTTTCGTCGAGCTGCACATCGAGCAGGGCCCGGTCCTGGAACGGCACGGGATCCAGATCGGGGTGGTCGAGGGCGTGCAGGGCATCTCCTGGACGGAGGTGACCGTCGACGGCCAGTCCAACCACGCGGGGACGACGCCGATGGCACTGCGTCACGACGCCGGCTACGTCGCGGCCAGGATCGCCACATCGGTCCGGGAGCTGGCACTCGCGCTCGGCCCACCCCAGGTGGCGACGGTCGGCGTGATCGAGCTCAGGCCGAACCTCGT
>JAHELU010000101.1:4400-17051 GCA_024644005.1 Acidimicrobiales bacterium
CGTGCCCGCTGAGGCCACCCTCACCGTCGATCTCCGGAACACCGACAACGACGTCCTGATCGAGGCCGAGCACCGGCTCGCCGCCGAGCTCGATCGCCTGGCCGAGGAGGAGGGGGTCGGCATCTCCACCAGGACGCTGGCCCGGTTCGACCCGGTCAGCTTCGACCCGCAGATGGTCGACCTGATCGAGACGACCGCCCGCTCGCTGGGGTCGACCACGATGCGGCTGCCATCGGGCGCCGGCCACGATGCCCAGATGCTGGCCAGGATCTGCCCCACTGCCATGATCTTCACCCCCAGCCATCGGGGCATCAGCCACAACCCCGCTGAGCACACCGATCCGGCCGACCTGGCAGCCGGGGCCAACGTGCTCCTGCAGGCGATGCTCGCACTGGCCGGCTGATCGGCCGACCGCCGGGGCCGCCGTGGAGCGGGCCCGCCGGCCGGGCATGCTGAGAGTCGTGGCCGAAGAACTCCTGCTCACCGACGAGGCGAGGGCGAGCGATCTCCGGCGGATGAAGGTGGTTGCGACGTCGCTGTTCGTACTGGCGGCGCTGGTCTACATCGTCACCCGGAGCCTCGAGGACGGCCAGCCCGCCTGGGGCTACGTCAGGGCCACCGCCGAGGCGGCGATGGTGGGCGCGCTCGCCGACTGGTTCGCGGTGACGGCGTTGTTCAAGCACCCGCTCGGGATCCCGATCCCCCACACCGCCATCATCAAGAAGCGGAAGGACCAGATCGGGTCGAGCCTCGGCGGCTTCGTCGAGGACAACTTCCTGACTCGGTCGGTGGTCACCGAGCGCCTGTCCGACGCCGGCATCGCCGCCCGGCTCGGGGAGTGGCTGTCGCGGCCGGCCAACGCCAGGACCGTTGGTGCGCAGAGCGCCGCCGTCGTCCGCGGCGTCACCGAGGTGCTGCAGGACGACGTGATCCAGTCCGGGCTCGAGTCGCTGATCAGGGAGCGGGCCGGTCGGGTCCACGTCGCCCCGCTGGTCGGCCGGGCGATCGATGCCGCCATCGAGGGCGGTCATCACCAGAGCCTGCTCGACTCCATGCTGGTCGGCGTCGATCGGTTCCTGGACGACAACGCCCAGTCGTTCCGGAACCGGCTGACCCAGGAGTCGCCGTGGTGGGTTCCAGACACGATCGACGACGTCGTGTTCAACAAGCTCTATACGGCCGTCAGGCGGTTCCTGACCGAGGTCGCCGAGGACCCGAACCACGAGCTGCGGCGCGACATCGACCAGCGATCGGCGAAGCTGGCCCAGGACCTGCGGACCTCCCCGGCGCTCATCGCCCGTGGCGAGGAGCTGAAGGGCGAGCTCCTCGATCACCCGGAGGTCCGGGCCTGGTCGAACAACCTGTGGACCTCCATGAAGACCGCCTTGATCGAGGCCGCCGAGGACCCGGGCTCCCAGCTCCGGGTCCGGTTGGAGGAGGCGCTCGTCGACGCCGGTACCAGCCTGCATCGAGACCCCGAGCTCCAGGCCAAGGTCGATCACTGGATCATCGAGGCCGTCGGGTATGTGGCCGAGCAGGTCCGCGGGGAGGTGGCCGAGCTGATCGCCACCACCGTGCAGCGGTGGGACAGCGACGAGACCGCAGCGAGGATCGAGCTCCAGGTCGGCCGGGATCTCCAGTTCATCCGCATCAACGGCACCCTGGTCGGCGGCCTGGCCGGGCTCGTGATCTACTCGCTGTCGGAGTTGGTGCGCTGACCGGCCAGGTAGTGGGCCGGCAGGATCAGCGGTTCCCGGGGCAGCGCCCCCAGATCGAGCGCCGAGACCAGGGCGGCCAGGTCCACCACCGGGACCACCCGCCCGGCGGCGGATGGCTCGATGTCGACCAGCCCGAGTGACGCAGCCAGGAACGCGACCACCTCGCCGGGCGACTCACCGGCCGCAACGCGATCGGCGAGGGTCACCGCACCGTGCCGCTTGGCCAGTCGATCGCCGTCCGGGGCGAGGACCAGCGGCACGTGGGCGTGGGCCGGGGCCGTCAGTTCGAGCAGCTCGTAGAGCAGGAGATGCCGGCTGGTCGACTCCAACAGGTCGTCGGCCCTGACCACCAGCTCGATTCCCTGCGCGGCGTCGTCGACCACCACCACCAGGTGGTAGGCCGGTGTCCCGTCGTTGCGTCTGACCACGAAGTCGTCGACCTCGAACGCCATCGGCCCGGCGACGAGATCCTCGAAGCCCCGGACCGCCCCGCCGGTCCGCACCCGCAGCGCCGGGTCTCTCGTCGCCGACCGCTCGGCTCGCTGGGCGGTCGACAGGTCACGGCAGGTGCCGGGATAGCGGTGGCCGGCATGGGCCCGGTTCGGGGCCCGTGCCGCCTCCCGGATCTCCCGGCGGGAGCAGAAGCACGGGTAGACCAGGTCCGCTTCGACCAGGCGATCGATGGCGTGACGGTAGAGCTCGAGCCGCTCGGACTGGTGCAGCACCGGCTCGTCCCAGTCGATGCCGATGGCTGCGAGATCGTCGGCTTGGCTCCGGTAGTGCTCGGCCAGGACGGCGGCTGCATCGAGGTCCTCGAACCGAAGCAGGAACCGCGAGTCGTCGGCCCGGGCCGCCAACCAGGCGACCAGGGCGGTCCGCAGGTTGCCGACGTGGAGCCGTCCGGTCGGGCTGGGGGCGAACCTACCTACCGGCATCGGCCTGATCGGGCGCCCGATCGGGAGTTAATGAACACGAAACATCTCGGAAACGAAGTGGCCCCACTCCTCGTACAGGATGGCTGCGCCGGCTCACCGGCACATGGCGGACCCCTTGGAGGTTAGGTAGTGAATACCGTAGATGCGGTCTGGATTCTGGTCTCGGCCGCCCTCGTCCTGTTCATGGTGCCTGGTCTCGCACTGTTCTACGGCGGCATGAGCCGCTCCAAGAACATGCTCAACATGCTGATGATGAACATGATCTGCCTCGGGATCGTGCCCATGGTCTGGATCACGATCGGCTACACGCTGTCGTCGGCCGGGGGCGACGGCACCAGCCAGTGGATCGGTAACTTCGACTTCGCCTTCCTGCGGGACGTGACCCTGGAGGCCGACGACGGGTCGAGCCCGCTCCTGCTGGTCTTCTTCGCGCTGACCTTCGCCTGCATCACCCCCGCCCTGATCTCGGGAGCGGTCGCCGATCGCCTGAAGTTCTCGGCCTGGGTGGCCTTCGTCCCGATCTGGATCCTGCTGGTCTTCGTCCCGAGCTGGGCCTGGGTCTTCCGGGGCAACGGCTTCCTGTCCGCCAGGGGCAGCCTCGACTTCGCCGGCGGCACGGTGGTCCACGTCGCCGCCGGATCGGCGGCCCTGGCCATCGTCTTGGTCCTCGGGCCACGCCGGGGCTGGCAGGTCGAACAGATGCTGCCACACAACCTGCCGTTCACCATGCTGGGGGCGGGGATCCTGTGGTTCGGCTGGTTCGGATTCAACGCCGGGTCCGCGCTCGACGTGTCGGTCACCACCGTCCAGGCGTTCGTCAACACGTTCATCGCCGGATCCGCCGCCATGCTGTCGTGGCTGGCGGTCGAGCGGCGGGTCGACGGCCACGCCACCTCGCTCGGTGCGGCCTCCGGCATCGTCGCCGGCCTCGTCGGCATCACGCCGGCGGCGGGGTTCGTCGGCACCTGGGGGGCGCTCGTCGTGGGACTCGCGGCCGGCGCGGCCTGCGCCATGGCGGTCCGGATGAAGTTCCGGGCCGGCTACGACGACGCGCTCGACGTCGTCGGGGTCCATCTGGTCGGCGGGCTCGTCGGCGGCGTGCTCATCGGCTTCTTCGCCGACAGCGAGGTGTTCGGGGAGGCCGATCCGGCCAAGGACGGTCTGTTCGCCGGCGGTGGCGTCGATCTGCTGGGTGAGCAGATCTTCGCCAACGTATTCGTCATGGTGTACGCCTTCGTCGTGACCTTCGGGATCGCCAAGGCCATGGACGTCACGATCGGGCTCCGGGTCGAGGAGGACGCCGAGCGGATCGGCCTCGACCAGAGCGAGCACCTCGAGAGCGCCTACAACTAGCCAGGGCGCTGAGGAAGCCGGCCGGCCGCCGGTTGCGGCACACTGAACGGATGAGCGATCAACCGAGCGACCACCTGTCCCGACTCGAGCCGGGACAACCGATCGTGCACGGCGGCAACCGGGTGGCCAGGGTCTCCCCGGAGCTGGCCGCGGCGTTCACCGCCGGCGATCGACTGCTGGTGGTGGCCAACACCGGCGACCTGCTCCACGTACCGGCCGAGGTCTGGCAGGTCGCCGCGGCGGCGGTCGACCGGGCCCACCGGGCGTTCCTGGCTCTCGGCGCCGTCCCCGACGAGGCCATCACCGACTTCTTCGACCGGTTCGCTGCGGCGCTGGCCGACGACGATCGGTTCGAGGCCATCGCAGCGGCGAACGCCGCAGACGTCGCCAGCGCAGCGGCCCGGGGCCGCTCGACCACCAGGCTGGAGCTGTCGGCGGCCATGCGGGCCGACATGATCGCCGGACTGGAGCTGTGGCGCGACGCCCCCTCCGGGCGGGACGCCACACTGGAGGTCGTCGATCACGACGGTTGGCGACTCGAGCAGCGGGCGGCCGGGCTCGGCGTGGTCGGCTTCGTGTTCGAGGGTCGGCCCAACGTGTTCGCAGACGCCTGCGGTGTGCTCCGCAGCGGCAACACCGTGGCGTTCCGGATCGGATCGGATGCTCTCGGTACCGCCAGGGCCATCGTCGAGCACGCCCTCGATCCGGCCCTGGCCGAGGCGGGTCTGCCGCCGGGCACCGCCGCGCTGGTCGACAGCGCCTCCCGCGCCGCCGGCTGGGCCCTGTTCAGCGACGATCGGTTGGCCCTGGCCGTGGCCAGGGGCAGCGGCGCCGCAGTGGAGCAGCTCGGGGCGGTGGCCCGACAGGTCGGGACCCCGGTCAGCCTCCACGGCACCGGCGGGGCGTGGATCGTCGCCGGGCAGGCCTGCGACGGCGACCGGCTGGAGGCCGTGGTCGCCGCCTCGCTCGACCGCAAGGTGTGCAACACCCTCAACACCTGCTGCCTGCTGGCCTCGTCGGCCGCCGAGCTCATGCCCCGGGTGCTGGCCGGACTGACGGCGGCGGCGGCCGAGCGGGGGGTCGAGCCGAAGCTCCACGCAACCGAACGGGCCCTGCCGTTCGTCGACGAGTCGTGGCGGTCGGCGACCGTGGCGATCGCCCGAGCCGACGGCGTGGTGGCGGAGCCGAAGGTGGAGCCGATCGCCGACGACCAGCTCGGACGGGAATGGGAGTGGGAGGCCTCACCGGAGATCACCGTGACGGTGGTCGACTCGGTCGACGCAGCCGTCGAGCTCTTCAACAGCCGCTCGCCGAGGTTCGTGGCCAGCCTGATCAGCGACGACCGGTCCGAGCAGGACGCCTTCTGGGCTGCGATCGACGCCCCGTTCGTCGGCGACGGGTTCACCCGGTGGGTCGACGGTCAGTATGCGCTGGACAAGCCGGAGCTCGGGCTGTCCAACTGGCAGTTCGGCCGGCTGTTCGGCCGTGGTGGGGTGCTCTCGGGGGAGAGCGTGTTCACCGTCAGGAGCCGGGTCACTCAGTCCGACCCCCGGCTGCGGCGCTGAATCGGTCGACGCCGGCCACCGAGAGGGTCCGGCCGGATCCGGCCAGGCCGTCGCAGATGCTGCCGATGGTGCGCTCCACGCTCGGGTCGAGGTCGGGGCTCGGTCCGAGGTCGACGACCACGTCGAGACGGGGGTGGTCGTCGATCGCGGCCCTGACCTGTCGCTCGAAGCTCCCGTAGGTCCCCAGCCACAACAGCCCGTCCGGCTTCAGCTCCAGGCGGTCGGCTCGCACGGCGGCGATCAGCCGCAGCGGTCGGACCACGTGCACCACGGCCGTCAGCCCCACCCCGGCCAGCACCGCCCACTGGACGGCGGGGGCGAGGGCCAGGGTGGCGGCGAACGTGATCCAGGCCAGCAGCGCCTCCACCCGGGACTGGCGCCAGAGGCCGAGCAGCGCCAGCGGCTTGACGAGCCCGAGCACCGCCCCCACCACGATGGCGCCGAGGACCGCCTGGGGCAGGCCGTCGAGCACCGAGGCGAACGAGAGGAAGGCCAGCACGGTCAGCCCCGTCACCCCTCCGCTCCACCGGGTCCTGGCCCCGGCCATCCGGTTCACCGAGCTGCGGGAGAACGAGCCACCGACCGGGAACGCCCCCGAGATCGCCGAGGTGATGTTGGCCAGTCCCGAGCTGGCCAGCTCCCGGTTGGCGTCCCAGTGCGACTTGTCCTCCCTGGCGAACAGGCGGGCGATCGAGGCCGGCTCGGCGAACCCGATCAGGGCGATGATGAGCCCCCCGACCACCAGCGTTCCCAGGTCGGCCCAGGGGAGGTCGAGCGACAACGTCGGCAATCCCTCGGGGATGGGGTTGGTGTCACCGACCGTCAGGACGTCGTCGCTGAGGAACCGGCTGTAGCCGATGCCGACCAGGCCGGCCACGGCCACCCCCGGGAACAGTCGATGGAACCGACGACCGCCCAACATGATGGCCAGGGTGACGGCCGACAGCACGAGGGCCCCGCCCGCCCACGCCGCCGGGTGGACGATCGACCACGCGGCCTGGCCGATGATCGACGTGTCCGGGGTGTCGAGCGACGTGCCGAGCGCTTTCGGCAGCTGGGAGCCGATGATGATGATCGCCGCCCCGGAGGTGAAGCCCATCCTCACCGGTTCCGAGATCAGGAAGGCCAGCCAGCCGAGGCGGAGCAGGCCGAGCAACAGGCGGGAGACGCCGACGACCAGCGCCAGCAGCGCCCCCAGCTTCACGTAGTCCGGATCGTCGCTGCGGAACCCCGCACCCTGGAGAGCGGCCAGCGTCAGCAGGCTCGTGAGGGCCACGGGCCCGGTCTGGAGGTACGGGGACGAGGCGAACAGCGAGAACACGATGAGTGGGAGGGCCGAGGCGAACAGCCCGGTCACAACCGGCATCTCGGCGATCTGGGCGTAGGCCATCGACTGGGGGATCAGCAGGAGGGCCACGCTCACCCCGGCGACGGCATCGGCGATCGAGGGCCGGGTCACCCTTGCACCTTACGGTCCACGGCGTGAGATCTTGAGCGATCGGCGGCCGGCGTGGTGGTGATCTGCATCCCCACGGCCGCCACCACCAATGGCCCCCCGATCCAGGCGCCGAGCGGCGGCACGTCGCCGAAGAGGAGCCACACCATGGTCGCCGCTCCGAGCGGCTCGACGAGCAACGCCACCGACACCGTCACCGATCCCAGCCGTCGCAGCAGCAGGTTGAGCACGGTGTGGCCCAACAGCTGGGGGCCGATGATCATGCCGGCCACCGCCAACCACGTCGTCCGGTCGTAGCCGACGAGATCGATGCCGAGCACGACGGCCACGACCAGCATGCTCGCCGCCGCCACGCCATAGGTTCGGCTGGCGTAGTCGGCGGTCGACAGCGAGCCTCGGAGCCGGTCGCCGGTCAGGAGGTAGACCGCCATGGCCGCCGCCCCGACCAGGGCCAGGCCGTCGCCGAGCAGAGCGGACCCGGCGTTGCTCGAGCCGCCATCACCTCCGGCCAGCGCATCGGCTCCGGTGATGATGACCGTGCCGGCCAGTGCCAGGCCGATGGCGGTCCACGTCCTGGGGCCAGGGCTCCGCCCGGCTGCGGCCAATGCACCGGCGATCATCAGCGGCGCCGTCGAAACGAGCGTGACCGAGGCCGCCACCGAGGTCAGCTCGAGGGATGCGAGCCAGGTTGCGAAGTGGACGCCGAGGGCCAGCCCGGCGACCGCGATGCCCCGCCACTGATCCCTGCTCGGGCCGGCGGTCGATCGGCGGGCCGCCGCTGCCAGCAGCACCGCTCCGCCGAGGGTCCGCCAGAAGGCCAGGGCCACCGGTGAGGCGTCGGCCCACCGCACCAGAACGGCAGAGGACGACACCGCCAGCACGGCGATCCCCAGCAGGGCGACCGAAGCCCCTTGCGCCCCTCTCGACCACACGCCGCCTACCGTACCGCTCCCCGGGACGGGCCGGGAACGGGCGAGAACACCGAGAATCGGCAGGAAGAGGTGGGAACCGGCCCGGTTCCCGCAACCATGGGCGGGTGACTTCAACGGCTTCAGACCAACCGCTCCTCGTGATCATGGCCGCCGGCATCGGCAGCCGGTTCGGCGGCGTCAAGCAACTGGCCAGGGTCGGCCCGAAGGACGAGGCATTCCTCGATCTGTCGATCGAGGACGGGCTCGCCGCCGGATTCGGCGAGATCGTGCTGATCGTTCGCTCCGACATCGAAGCCGACGTACGGCACCACATCGGTGCCCAGCACGGCGACCTGCCGGTCCGCTACGTCCGCCAGGACGATCTGGAACCACCCAGGGAGAAGCCGTGGGGCACGCTCCATGCGGTGCTGAGCGCAGCCGACCTGCTCGATAGGCCCTATGCGGTGATCAACGCCGACGACTACTACGGACCGGAGAGCTTCATCCTCGGGGCGGGCTGCATGAAGCGGCTGGAGCCCGGCCTGGCGGCCAACGTCGCCTTCCAGCTCGGCCGGACCGTGCCCCCCAGCGGTTCGGTGACCAGGGC
Organism: Acidimicrobiales bacterium; assembly: GCA_024644005.1. Lineage (GTDB taxonomy): Bacteria > Actinomycetota > Acidimicrobiia > Acidimicrobiales > SZUA-35 > JAHELU01. The sequence continues at coordinate 12,946 of JAHELU010000101.1, forward strand.
CGTCACCGAGGTGGAGAACGGCTTCCTGACCGCCATCGTCGAGGTGGACCACTGCGAGCGCCTCGCCGACGGCACGTTCTCGGCCAACGGGCAGCCAGTGCCGGCCGACACCCCGGTATCGATGAACTTCTGGTGCTTCCACCACTCGATCAACGAGGACTTCTGGGAGCGCTGGCACGCGTTCTTGGCCGCCAACCGCAGCGACGCGAAGGCCGAGGCCCAGCTGCCGACCGTCGTCGGTGAGCTGATGGCCGGCGGCCGACTCTCGGTGGAGGTCGTCTCGTCGCCGGAGCAGTGGATCGGGATCACCAACCCGGAGGACTTCGAGCTGGCCAGGGCCGCCCTGGCCGACCGCTGAATCGCCATCAGAGCAGCTTCCGCCTCACCTTGCCGAGGGAGGTCCGCGGGAGATCGTCGCGAACCTCGATCGCCGTCGGGGCCGCCCAGGGTGGGAGCTCCTGGCGCACGGCGTCCCGGAGATCGCCGAGCGCAGGCACCCGATGGCCGGGCTGGACCACCACGACCGCCACCACCCGGTGCCCCCAGTCCGGGTCGGGCCGGCCGACCACGGCCACCTGGGCGATGTCCGGCCGAGCCGCCAGGATCCGTTCCACCGGCTCCGGCCACACCTTCTCCCCGCCGGTGACGATCACGTCACCCCGCCGGCCGACGACCGCCAACCGCCCGTCGGCGTCGAACGAGCCGACATCGCCGGTCGGGAACCAGCCGCCGGCGGTGAACGGGTCGGGCAGGCCCCGGTAGCCGCGGAACAGCATCGGACCCCTGAGGTGGATCTCCCCCTCCCGTCCAGGCTCGGGCGCCCCGCTCGCCGTCCCGACACCACTACGAGGTGGTCGGCCGATGGCGAGCTCCAGTCCGTCGAGGACCCGGGTCCCCTGGCCGGCGTCGTAGACGACCCCCGAGCCGGTCTCGGTCATGCCATAGGTGGCGATCACGTTGGCCGGTCGGTGAGCGGGCGGAGCGGCCCCGCCGATCAGGATCAGCCGGAACACCTCGGCCGGAATCTGCGCCAGGGCCCGGGTCACCAGCGAGACCAGGGTCGCGCCCCGCGTCGCGGCGTCGAGGACCGCCCCGGCGTCGAAGCCGTCGTGGACCTCCACCGGGGTCTCGGTCACGATCGACCGCATCACGACCGCCAGCCCGCCGATGTGGGCCAGGGGCAGGCAGGCCAGCCATCGGTCGGCGGCCGGGTCGACCGCCAGGGCCTTGGACGTCGCCAGGGCAGCGGCTTCGACCGATGCAGTGGTGTGGATCGCCGCCTTCGGCCGGCCCGACGTGCCGCTGGTGGCGATGACGAGCGCATCCTCCGGCTCCGTCGGCTCGCCGCCAGTGAGGGTCCGGATCGCCCCGTCGGCCTCCAGCACCGCGCCCGGCCGCAGCACAGCCATGACCCGTTCCAGCTCCGCAGTCGGCAGCCGACCGTCCAGTGGGGCGATGGCGTCACCGGCATCCCAGATCCGCCGGATGGCGTCGACGTAGGCCGGACCACCGGGGAGGGCGAGAGCGACGAGACGACCCACGACCGCCAAGGCTAGGCCGGACCGCAACCCCCGGACGACCCCTCATCCTGCGGTCGATTCGACCGAAGAGAAACGAAGACAGCAACCGAAGACAGCAACCGAAGACAGTATCGTCCGTCGTCGCCCCCGAAGAGGTTCGAGCATGACGCTCAGCACCGTAGAGAAGCTCAGCTCCGGCCCACCGGCCCCAGAGCCGCACCAGACGACGCCGAATGGCGAGCGTCAGCCGGTTATCATCCGACCGGTGCATGATCAGGGAGTGGTGTGGCGGAACGGGCAGCTCGTGCCCTTCGCCGACGCCACCTGCCACGTGCTGTCCCACATGGCGGCCAGGGGCTCGCAGGTCTTCGACGTCATGCTGGTGACGAAGGCCGGTGGCGCACCTTCCGCAGTGGGGCTCCGAGCCCACGTCGCCCGGTTCCTGCGTTCCGCGGAGCTGATGGGCATGGAGGACGTCGGCGAGGTCGGCGACCTCGAGCGTGCCGTCGCCCAGACCGTCACGGCCAATGCCAGTCCGGTGAGCCAGAACGCCGCCTACCGGGGCTGCTTCGTGGTGAAGCTGATCGCTGGTTGGACCGAGGAGGCGATCGGGGTCATGCCGGCCGACGTCAGGCCGACCGTCTACGTGGTCGTGCTCCCGACCGGTGGGGAGGAGGTCTTCGAGGTCTTGAAGAGCCCGGTCAAGGTGAAGTCGGCAACGATGCCGAAGATGCCGGCCGAGATCCTGCCGCCGTCGATGAAGGTCGCCGCCAGCTACACCCCCGGTCTGCGGGAACAGCTACAGGCGAGGGCCGAGGGCTTCGACCACACGGTGTTCAAGACGGTTGCCGGCGACCTGGCCGAATCGACCACGCTGAGCATGCTCGTCGTGACCGACGGTCGGATCCTGGCTCCGCCCCTCGACAGCGTGCTCGACGGGATCACCCGCCGAATCGTGCTCGACGTGGCCCAGGACGCCGGCATCCCCGTCGAGGTCCGGGCCATCGGTTGGGACGAGGTGCTCGAGGCCGACGAGCTGTTCCTGTCGTCGACCACCCATCCGATCGTACCGGTCGCGCTGCTGGACCAGCAGGGCTACGGAGCGCCGGGCCCGGTCACGAGGGCTCTGGCGATGGCCATGACAGAGCTGTATGCCGGCGGCCACCGCCTGAGCGAGCAGTGGCTGACCCCGCTCAGGACTTGACGTAGGCCTGGAGCCTGGTCGTGGCCGATTCGGCCGTTGCGTCCAGGATCCCGTCCAACAGGCCGGACCAGAGCGACCCTGCGTAGCTGAGGTCGATGAGGACCTCGCTTCGCATCGGCCTGTCGGTTCCCGGCCCGTCGGTTCCCGGCCCGTCGGTTCCCGGCCCGTCGGTTCCCGGCCCGTCGGTTCCACAGCTGGCCGTCACCGTGGCGGTGAGGACCCAGTCCGAGTGGTGGCGACCGTCGATCTCCCGCCGCTCGAACCGGACCTGGCCGTCGCCGTAGCGGGTCCGCACCATCCGCAGCCGCTTGGAGCGAGCCAACGGGCCGACCCTGGCCCGGAGCGTGACCGACCAGGCCTCGGGCTCGCCGTCCGGCTCGGCGGCCGCAACCAGATCGAGCCAGTGCGGGTAGGTCCCGAGGTCGCCGACCACCTCGAACAGCTCGTCGGGGTGGGCCTCGGTCATGGCGGTGAACGCTCTGCGCACCGGCCCAGTCTGCCCCGCCCGATTCGGGATTCGTCGGATCGGGTCCGCTACCGTACGCCCGTGAGCACTACCTTCCGGATCGACCGCGATCTGCCGCTGGCGGCCCTGGGAGCCCGGTCCGGCCTGCTGTGGTCACGCAACGGGTTCACCCTGGCCGGCGTGGGCGAGGCCACACGGCTCCCGCTGGATCGACCGGGAGGGTTCGGGGCCGCCAGCCAGGCCCTTGCCGAACTGGCCGGTCGGAGCGAGATCGACCTGCCGGGGGCAGGTCCGGTGGCCTTCGCGGCCCTGCCGTTCGACCCGGACGAGCCGGGCTGGTTGATCGTTCCGGAGATCGTCGTCGGGGCCGACACCGGCGGCCGGAGATGGCTGACCGTGGTGGACCAGCGACGGACCGCCGAAGGGGCGCTGGAGCGGATCGACCGGCTCCTGGCGGTCGAGGTCGACGAGCCGGATCCCGAGCGCTACGACCTGCGGTCCCCGCTCCCGGCCGAGACCTGGCGTGACGACGTGGTGGCCGCAGCCAGGGACCGGATCCGGGTCGGGGACCTGGAGAAGGCGGTGCTCGCCCGCGAGCTGGTGCTCACCACCGACCGACCGATCAGGCCCGAGGTCGTGGTCGAGCGACTCGGGGCGTCGTTCCCGAATGCGGCGCTGTTCCTGGTCGACGGCTTCGTCGGGGCGTCACCGGAGCTGCTGGTGTCCCGCCATGACGACGTCGTTCGGGCCCACCCGCTGGCCGGCACCGCAGCCCGGGCCACCGATCCGGCCATCAACCAGCGCCGAGTCAGCGCCCTGCTGGCGTCGGACAAGGACCGGTGGGAGCACCGGATCACGATCGACTGGCTCCTCGACAACCTCCTGCCGTTCTGCTCGTACGTCGACGCCGAACCCG
>JAHELU010000102.1 GCA_024644005.1 Acidimicrobiales bacterium
CCACCGCGGACGCGCCACCGCGGACGCGCCACCGCGGACGCGCCACGACACCGCGGACGCGCCACCGCGGACGCGCCACCGCGGACGCGCCACGACACCGCGGACGCGCCACCGCGGACGCGCCACGCCACCGCGGACGCGCCCGACAACCGACCACGCCGGCACCCCGCCCGATCAGACCTACCGAAAATCGCGGCTCGGCGGGCTGCCCCCGACCGGTAGGGGCTGGAGCTTCTCGGCCACGATGTTGACCACCGCCTCCTGGCGCTCGACCCGACCTCGGATCAACAAGGCGGGGCTGTTCCGAGCTTCCCGCCGGTAGCGGGTCCAGCAACCGATCGAAACGACGACGTTGATCAATCCCGTCTCGTCCTCCAGGCCGAGGAAGGTTGTGCCGGAGGCGGTGGCCGGCCGCTGTCGATGGGTCACGACACCGCCGACCAGCACCTTGTCCCCGTGTTCGGTCTTCGGGAGATCGCACGCCCGCACCACACCGAGCTCGGTCAGGTCCGCGCGGAGGAACCGTGTCGGATGACCATCGGCGGCGACGCCGGTGGCCCACAGGTCGGCCATGGCCTCCTCGTGCTCGCTCATGCCGGGGAGCTGGGGAGCGACCGTTCCGGTGACGATCCCCTCGAGTGTTCCACTGCCGCTCTCGGCGATGGCCCCGGCCTCCCAGAGCGCCTGGCGGCGGCTGGTCGTCGACGGCCTCGACATCGACGCCGGCCACCCGGGCCGGGAATCGTCGAAGCAATCGAAGGCCCCGGCGGTGGCCAGCGCCTCCAACCCCTTCTTCGGCACCTCGGCCCGCCGGGCCACGTCCTCGATCGAGTGGTACGGCCGCCCGGCATCCAGCTTCTCGGCCAGGTCCTCGCCGATGTGTCGGACCGAGCCGATCCCCAGGCGCACCGCCCACCCATGATCGTATCGCTCCGCTTCGATGTCGTCCGCCCCCTCGACCAGGATCTCCGGCGCCTCCATACCGCCAGGGATCGGCTCGAGGGTGGCGGTGGCCGCCGAGCCGTTGATGCAGGGCCCGATGGTGGGCACGCCGTGGCGGCGGGCGTCCTGGACCAGCGAGTGCGGTGAGTAGAAGCCCATCGGCTGGGCCCGGAGCAGGGCGGCGCAGAACGCCGCCGGAAAGTGCAGCTTCAACCACGACGAGGCATAGACCAGATAGGCGAAGCTGATCGAGTGGCTCTCCGGGAACCCGTAGTTGGCGAACGCTGCCAGCTTGTTCCAGATCTGATCGACGATCTCTGCGGTCACCCCCTTTCGCAAGGCTCCATCGACGAACCGTTGGCGGAGCTGCTCCATCCGCTCCCGGGACCGCTTGGCACCGAGGGCCTGCCGCAGCTCGTCGGCGTCGCCGGCCGAGAAACCGGCGACGTCGATGGTGATCTGCATCAGCTGCTCCTGGAAAAGCGGGATGCCGAGGGTCTTCTCCAGCGCCCCCTTCAGCAGCGGATGGAGGTAGGTGACCGGCTCGACGCCGTTGCGGCGACGGATGTAGGGGTGGACCGAGCCACCCTGGATCGGCCCGGGGCGGATCAGGGCCACCTCGACCACAAGGTCGTAGAAGGTCCGGGGCTTCAGCCTGGGGAGCGTGCCCATCTGCGCTCGGGACTCGACCTGGAACACCCCGATCGAGTCGGCCCGGCACAGCATCCGGTAGACCGCGTCCTCCTGGGCCAGGGTGGCCAGGTCCACGTCGACCCCGTGGTTCTCGGCCACCAGGTCGACGGCGTAGTGCAGGGCCGAGAGCATGCCGAGGCCGAGCAGATCGAACTTGACGAGACCGGCGGCGGCGCAGTCGTCCTTGTCCCACTGCAGCACGGTCCGATCCTCCATGCGGGCCCACTCGACGGGGCAGACCTCGATCACCGGCCGGTCGCACATCACCATGCCACCGGAGTGGATGCCGAGATGGCGGGGCAGGTTCTTGAACTGGGTCGACAGCTCGAGCACGTCTGTCGGTACGTCGTCGACGTCACCCGTCCGGCCCTTCCCCCGTGCCCCCGAGCTCCGGGACCCCGACGGCTCGGAGCGACCGGCGGTCAGGGGGACCCACCGGTCGATGGACTTCGAGAATCGATCCTGCTGACCCGGGGCGTAGCCGAGGGCCTTCGCTGCGTCCCGGACGGCCGACTTGGTCCGGTAGGTGATGACGTTGGCCACCTGGGCGGCGTGACGACGACCGTGCTTGTCGAACACGAACTGGATGGCCTCCTCCCGGCGGTCCGATTCGATGTCGAGATCGATGTCCGGCGGGCCGTCCCGCTCCGGCGACAGGAACCGCTCGAACAACAGGCCGAGCGTGACCGCGTCGGCCTTGGTGATGCCGAGCACGAAACAGACCGCCGAGTTGGCCGCCGATCCTCTCCCATGGCAGAGGATGTCGTTCTTGTTGCAGAAGTCGACGATGTCCCAGACCACCAGGAAGTAGCCGGGGAAGCCGAGGTGCTCGATCAGATCGAGCTCCTTGTCCAGCTGCTCCCAGGCCCCCGGCACCTGCGGGGCGTGGCGAGGGCCGTAGCGATGGACGCCACCTTCCTCGACCAGCCGGCGGAGGTACCCCATCTCGGTCAGGCCGTCTGGGCAGGAGAAGGGCGGGAGCTGAGGCGCCACCAGCGACAGGTCGAAGGCGCAGTCGAGGCCGAGCTCGGCCGCCCGCTCCACCACCCCGGGGTAGCGGGCGAACCGGCGGGCCTGCTCGTCTCCCGAGCGGAGATGGGCCACGGAGGCGGGTCCGAGCCACCCTTCCATCTCATCGAGCGAACGCCGGGCCCGCACCGCGGCCAGGGCGGTGGCCAGCCGCCGCCGAGCCGGGGCGGCATAGTGCACGTTGTTGGTGGCCACCGGCTCGACCCCGACCTCGAGGGCGAGGTCGACCATGGCGTCGTTGCGGGCGCTGTCCAACGGGGCGCCGTGGTCCCACAGCTCGACGGCCAGGTTGTGCCGGCCGAACCGATCGATCAGCGAGGCCAGGACGCCTGCCGCAGCCGCCGGCCCCTCCCGCTCCAGGGCTCGGGGCACCGCCCCCTTCCGGCAGCCGGTCAGCACCAGCCAGTGGTCGAGCTCGGCGTCGTCGACCCAGCGATCGAGGTCGGACATGGTGAAGCGGGGCGCCCCCTTCTCCCCCGCCAACTGGGCCTCGCTGATGACCCGGGCCAGCGCCCCGTAGCCCACCGGGTCCCTGGCCAGCACCAGCAGATGGGAACCGTCGGGATCGGCTTGACCGGGTGAGATGTCGAGCTTGTCGACCGTCAGCTCGGCCCCGAAGATGGTCGGCAGCCCGACCGCCCTCGCCGCCTCCGAGAACCGGACGACCCCGTAGAACCCGTCGTGATCGGTGATCGCCAGCGCCCGGAGATCGAGCCGGGCCGCTTCCTCCACCAGCTCCTCGGGATGGGAGGCCCCGTCGAGGAAGCTGAAGCTGGAGTGACAGTGGAGCTCGGCGTATGGAACGGCCGAGCGCGACCGGACGATCTCCGGCATGTGGTAGGTCGGCCGCTTGTACGACCAGGCCGGGCTGTCGCCACCGTCGGCCCCCGGCCCGAACGGCACCGCATCGGGATGCTGTCTCTCGCTGTTGTCGCCCGGTTGGCGGGACCGATCGGACAGGGTCTGCTCGATGGCCCGCCACGGGACGGGAGGGTTCTGCCAGCCCATCCCCCGATCGTATCGAACCGGACTACCAAAATCGAACAGCTGTTCGAATCGGTTCGAACCCGCTTGGCGACGATGATCGGCGCCGGACTACCGGGTCTCGTCGGCCCGCATCGACTCGAGGATCGGAGCTGCCAGCCGGGCCGCACCGGACAGCGAGGTGAACAGCGAATCGGTCCTGGCATCGTCGCGGTCGAGCCGGCTCATCAGCTCGATGCCCAGGAACATGGCGGCGATGGCATGGGCCAAGTCCTTCGTCGGCACGATCTGGGAGAAGGGCGTATCGGCCAGGCTGCGACGCAGGGCCGCCTCCACCATCTCGTCCCACGGCCGCAGCGTCTCCAGGATCCGCTGCCCGACATCGCTGTTGGTTGACCAACCGGCCACGATCGCCACCAGCGCCGGGTGATCCGGATCGTCGATGTTGCCGTGGAGATCCTCTGCGATCTCCACCAGCCCGAGCAGGCTGTCGACCGAGCTCAGCCGATCTCGGAACCGCTCGACCCGACGGTCGTTGGCCCGCTGCAGGGCCGCGAGCAGCAGCTCCTCGATCGAGCCGAAGTGATAGAAGACGAGGGCCTGGTTGAAGTCGCCGGTCCTGGCGATGGCCCTGGCGCTGGTGCCCACCAGCCCCTCGACCCGGACCGTCTCGAGAGCCGCGTCGATGATCCGGTCCCGCGTCTCCTGCCCGCTCCGGCTGCTCTTGCGCTCCCGAGTGGTGCCCATCGAGCCCATTGTGCCCTCCCGATCGGACCGGTGCAGGATCAACAGTTACATTCGTCCCACCCTGGGGTCAGGGAGCCCGGGGTCGCTCACGGGAGCAGGCCGTCCGGGTCGGCGCCCGGGGCCACCGTCCCGACGGTCGCCGGACCGGGCACACCGGCCATGCCGGCCATCGGCGCCGGCGGGGGCGGAGGCGGGGACGGGGGCACGAGTCCTCCCGGCTGGGGCAGTCGACCGCTGCGCCTCGACCGGTACCGACTGGTTCGGATCCGCCAGAACACGAACATGTTGGCCATGTGGATCACGCCGAGCGACAGCAGGAGGATGCCCAGCTTGACCACCAGCTCGTTGAAGGCGACGGTCAACGTGTCGTAGCTCGGCTGCAGTTGGTAGACGAGCAGCGCGTAGCCCAGGTTCAGCAGGTAGAACCCGATCACCAGGAGCTGGTTCACGGAGTGGGCCAGCTCGGGCTCGTCGAATGCCTCCTCCAGGAAGATCCTGCCGTTCCGGTAGAGCGTGCGCGCCAGGAAGACGACCAGGCTGATCGCCGTGAAGGCGTAGATCAGGTAGAAGCCGATGGCGGTGGGCTCGCTGACCTCGGCGGCCAGGCCCACCGCTCCGATCGAGCCGTCCGCCGCCGCCAGGGCGCGCGCCGTCGATGCACTCATGATGTCGATCCTCCCTGCGGTCCCCGTTCGGCGGGATCCGCCTCCGTTGCCGAGTTGCCTCGACTCTCGACTTCGTCGATTCGAGCGTCCGTCGGCTTTGAGCGTTTGCTCAATCTCTGTTTGAGCATACGCTCAAACCCCGGCACCGGTCAAGGGAGCGAACGAGCCATCGTTGTCGCTTGTCCTACGCCATGCGATCCCAGTGGTCGACGGCCCATCGGAGCGACAGCACTTGCCCAGCGGCCAGACCCCGGTGGGCGGTGATGGCCGGCGGTGCCTCGTCGAGGTAGCGTCGGAAGCGGCTCCGGCGGTCGGCATCTGCGAGAAACCGGCCGAGGGGGGCGTGCTGGATGCGGATCGTGAACAGGATCCAGGTGCTGGCCGGGAGCCGGCGGAGGGTTTGCCGCTCACTCCTGAGGAACAGCCCATCGCCGCAGGAGCGGGCCGGGACGACGGGGTCGCCGCCGATCGGGCGATCCGGCTGGAACAGGCGCCCGTCGGGGTGGACGAACCAGTTCCGGCGCCAGACGATGCGATCATCGAGACGGTCCAGCATCGTCTCGACCCGTGACGCCAGCTCGGCCTGGTAGCCCTCGACCGGTGCGTGGACCGCCGTCAGCGATCGGCCGAGCTTGTCACCGAGGCGCCACCGGGTCGGGAAGCAGAGCGATCCGGCGGCCAGCACCCAGCCCGATCGATCCCGCCGGAGCAGGCACAGGTCTTCCTGGACCAGGCGGCCGGCCCGGTCGAGTGGATGGCGATCGGCCCGGTCGAGTGGATGGCGATCGGCCCGGTCGAGTGGATGGCGATCGGGGGCGAGCCCCTCGGCCCTGCAGGCGGCTCGCACCAGCTCGAGCACCTCGTGCCCCGCCTGCTCTCCAGCCTCCGCCGACCCGGCTTCAGCGGCGAAGACCTCGTCATGGCGGGCGGCACACAGGTGGCGCTTCAGCGCCAGCTCGGCCGCTCGATGCTCGTCGAAGACCAACCAGGGTCGGGAGCCGAGCTGCCTGGTCCCCATTCGCAGCCACGTGCGAGCGGGATCGAGATCGATCTCGTCGAACCAGCGCTCAGCCGGAGACCCGGTGCCATCCATGTGTCGAGTCTACGAACCCGGGCCGACCGGTTGAACCGGGTTGGACGGCTCCCGATCAGACACTTGTACCCTGAGCGTCGTGACCGGTACGAACAGCGGGCTGTCGACCGCCTCGGACGCAGCGACCGTCGAGGAGGCGGCTAGACGGCTGACCGAGGTGATCGAGCGCACCGGGCCGATGGTCGTGGCCTTCTCCGGCGGGGTCGACTCGTCCTTGCTGGCGGTCGCCGCTCACCGGGTCCTCGGACCACAGGCGCTGGCAGTGACCGCCGATTCCCCGTCGTTCGCCACCGGCGAGCTGGACCACTGCCGGGCCATGGCCCGGCGATGGTCGTTCGAGTGGCGCTCGGTGGCGACAGATGAGCTCGGTGACGGCCGCTACCGGGCCAATGACCACGACCGCTGCTACTGGTGCAAGTCGGCCCTGATGGATCAGCTGTCCGGCCTGGCCGCGGAACGAGAGGCCACGGTGACCCTGGGGGTCAACCTCGACGATCTGGGCGATCATCGGCCGGGCCAGGAGGCCGCGGCGGCCAGAGGGGCCCGCTTTCCGCTGGTCGAGGCCGGGCTGACCAAGGCGGGCGTGAGGGCCCTGGCCAAGATGTGGGGCCTGGAGGTGTGGGATCGACCGGCCATGCCGTGCCTGTCGAGCCGGTTGCCGTACGGGACGGCCGTGACCGTGCCGCTGCTGTCCCGGATCGACCGGGCCGAGGCCGCCGTCCGCAGCCTCGGCTTCGAAGACGTCCGGGTCCGCCACTACGGCGAGACGGCCAGGATCGAGCTGCCGGCCGGCGATCTGGGGGCCGCCGTCGAGGTCGCAACGGAGCTGGTGGCCGCCGTATCGGCCGCCGGCTACCGGTACGTCACGCTCGACCTGGCCGGATTGCGCAGCGGCAACCTGAACCACTCGATCCCGGCCCCGTCCTCACCCCCGGCGACCGATGGGTCCTGACGCCAGGCTGGACCTCGACCGGAGCGGTCGGATCGACCTCCCGGAAGCCGTCTACTGCCTGTCCAAGACCACTGCGCAATGCGTGGAGATCGTCGGGTCGATGTTGGCCGAGGGTGAGGACGCGGTGATCGCCACACGAGCCAGCGCGGCGCAGCGGACAGCGCTGGCGGCACTGTCACCCGACGCTCATGGCGCATCGACCCTGATCTGGCGGCCCCGGCCCCCCACGGGCGCTGCGGTGGCGCTGGTCGCCGCCGGCACGTCGGACCTGCCGGTGGCCGAGGAGTGCCGGCTGACGCTGGAGGCGCTCGGTCACCGGGTGACGATGGCGGTCGATGTCGGCGTCGCCGGCCTCCACCGCCTGCTCGACGTCGTGCCGACGCTGGAAGACGCCGACGTGGTGGTAGCAGTGGCGGGGATGGAGGGCGCACTGCCGACGGTCCTCGGCGGCCTGATTCCCCACCCCCTCATCGCCGTGCCGACCTCGGTCGGCTACGGCGCCGCGTTCGAAGGGCAGACCGCCCTGGCCTCGATGATGACCAGCTGCGCGCCGGGGATCGCCGTCGTCGGCATCGACAACGGCTACGGCGCAGCCTGTGCCGCCCACCGGATCCTGCGGACCGTCCGCTCCGACGAGCGGTGACCGCCCCACAGCACCGTCGTCGCACACTGTGGCTCGACCCGCGGTTCGGCGCCTCCGGCGACATGCTGCTCGGCGTCCTCCTCGGACTGGGGGCGTCGCTCGAGGTGGTGACGGAGGGGCTGGGCCGGCTCCCTGTCGACGGCTGGTCGCTCGAGGTGGAGCCGACGCTTCGTTGCTCGTTGTCGGCCAGCCGGGCAGCGGTGCGCGCCGAGGAGCTCGACGCCCACCGGAGCTGGTCGACCATCGACGCGATGGTGGCCGGAGCGGATCTACCCGACCGGGTGCGAACCGGGGCCCGCACCACGTTCCGCCGCCTCGGCGAGGTCGAGGCCGCCATCCACAGGATCGACATCGACCGCGTGCGCTTCCACGAGGTCGGGGCGGTGGATGCGATAGTCGACGTGGTCGGGTCGTGGCTCGCCCTCGACCAACTCGGGGTCGACGACGTGGTCAGCGGCCCGGTCGGACTCGGCACCGGCACCACGACGGCCACCCATGGCGTGCTGCCGGTCCCGGCGCCGGCCACGGCGGAGCTGCTGGCGGGAGCCGTGATCGCACCGGTCGATGTCGAAGCGGAGACGGTCACCCCGACCGGCGCAGCCCTCCTGGCCACGATGGCCTCGCGGTGGGGAGCGATCCCGGCCGGGACGCTGGTCGCGACCGCCCGAGGGGCAGGGAGCAGGGATCCGGCCGGCTACCCGAACGTGGTCACCGGCCACGTGATCGAGCACGGAGACGACGAGCTGGCGATCGGGACCACCGGGCCCTCCGACCACGACCTGTCGATACCAGCCGCCCTGCCGTCCGGACACGAGCTGGCCCATCGCCACCAGGCCGTGCTGCTGTCGACCAACCTCGATGACGCAACCCCGGAGATCGTCGGTCACACCATCGCCGCCAGCCTGGCCGCCGGGGCCGATGACGCCTGGGCCACGCCGATCGTCATGAAGAAGGGCCGGCCGGGTGTGACCCTCACCATCCTGTGCGGTCCGGATCGCGTGGCGGCGCTGCAGGCGCTGCTGTTCGCGGAGACCGCCACGCTCGGGATCCGGGTCCAGCCGGCGATCAAGGACGTCCTGGACCGTCGGCTCGAAGAAATCGCGGTCAGGGGCCAGCCGGTGCGGATGAAGGTCGGACCGTACGGCGTCAAGCCGGAGTACGAGGATCTGGCCAGGGCGGCCGCAGCCCTGGATCTGTCGGTTCGCCAGCTGGCTGCCGAGGCCATGACGGCCTTCGCCGGTGCCGAGCAAGCCGGCCCCGACGCCTGATTGTTGGCGGCGCCAACTAGCAACGCGGCGGAATGCGGGCCAAACTCGTAGCGATGACAACTGCAGTCTCGGTCGAGGTCGACATTCGCCGCAGGGTTGGGAGAGCATGGCGACAGATTCGACGGGGCGCCGCCATGGTGAAGGTCAAGGACCTGTTCTACAGCCAGGGCGGCGAGCCGCTCGACATCGCCCTCGCCGATGCGCTCAGCCTGATCTGTCAGCAGGGTCCGATGCGGATGGGCGAGCTGGCCGATGCCATGCACATCACCCCGGCCTCCACCACCAGGGCGGTCGGCTGCCTGGTCGACAAGGGCCTGGTCGAGCGGGTCAGGGCCGAGGACGACCAGCGATCGATCGTGGTCACGGCAACCATGGCCGGCCGGGAGCGGTACGGCGAGATCAGCCGTCGCATCCAGCAGGGCCTGAGCGAGATCCTGTCCGAGTTCTCCCCCGAGGAGCAAGTGCAGCTGGCCGAGTACCTGGAGCGGTTCGTCCAGGCGGTCGACAAGCTCGCACAGACTGCGGACGAGCAGTAGCGTCCGATCCGGGCTCGACGGGAGCCCAGTCCGTACGCCAGACCCCAAGGAGAGCCAATGAAAGCCGCTGTCCTCAACTCGATCCCGGGCCAGCTCGAGATCGAGGACATAACGATCGACAGTCCGGGGCCGAGGGAGGTCCTGATCGAGACGAAGGCGGCCGGGCTCTGCCACAGCGACCTCCACTTCATGGAGGGCAAGTACCCCCATCCCTGCCCGGCCGTGCTCGGCCACGAGTCGGCCGGCGTGGTCACCGAGGTCGGCTCGGACGTGCACTACGTGCAACCGGGAGACCACGTGATCACCTGCCTGTCGGCGTTCTGCGGTCACTGCGAGCAGTGCATCGGCGGCCACCTGTCGCTGTGCGAGAACAAGAACACCGAGCTGGTCCGCCCCAGCGACAAGCCGTCCCGGCTGAGCCGCAACGGTGAGCCGGTCAATTCGTTCCTCCACCTCTCGTCGTTCGCCGAGCAGATGCTGGTCCACGAGCACGCAGTGGTGAAGATCCGGGAGGAGATGCCGCTCGACAAGGCGGCCCTCATCGGTTGCGGTGTCACCACCGGCCTCGGTGCGGTGTTCAGAACCGCCAGGGTCGAGCCCGGCTCCTCGGTGGCGGTGATCGGCTGCGGCGGCATCGGCCTGTCGGCCGTCCAGGGGGCGAGGATCGCCGGTGCCAACAAGATCGTTGCGGTCGACATGAACCAGTCGAAGCTCGAGCTGGCCGAAGCGATGGGCGCCACCCACACCGTCAACGCCGCCGACGGCGACCCGGTCGAACAGGTGCGTGATCTGACCGACGGCGGAGGGGTCCACTTCAGCTTCGAGGCGGTCGGGTTGAAGGACACCGCCGAGCAGGCCTTCCGCATGCTGCGCCACGGCGGTCAGGCCACGGTGATCGGCATGATCCCCGTCGGGACCATGGTCGAGGTCCACGGTGTCGACTTCCTCTACGAGAAGAAGCTGACCGGATCGAACATGGGCTCGAACCAGTTCCGGACCGACATGCCCCGCTTCGTCGAGATGTACCTCGACGGCCGGCTCAAGCTCGACGAGATGGTGTCGAAGACGATCGAGCTCGAGCAGATAAACGACGGCTTCGAGGAGATGAAGACGGGCAACGTCGCCCGGAGCGTCATCGGATTCTGAATCGACCTCGGCAACAGCACGAGCCCCGACGGTCGGCCCCCGACACGGCGGTTCACAGGGCCGAAACAAGCGGGAAACATAGCGGCTCTACCTTTTCGCCCATGACGGTAGAACTGCTGCACTGGCCGAGGGAGCGGGGACGTCGGGCCGAGCTGCAGGAGGCCAACCAGCCCAGACTGCTGCTCGTCGAGGCGGACGCATCGCCACCCCTCACGGTCGATCCGGCCGAGGACTGGGTTCGACTGCCGGCCAAGCACCGGGACGTCCAGGCCAGGGTCGAGTCGCTGCGGCGCCGAGCCGTGGCCGAGCCGAGCCTGGAGGACGGCGTGCTGCGGACCGCTTCAGGCTGGGTCTCGCTCCCCGAGCTGGAGGCCAGGATCGTCGAGGTGCTGCTGACCCGGTTCGGCCGGGTGGCCGATCGCCAGTCGATCCTGGCCGCCGGTTGGCCGAACGGGACGCCGAACCGCAACGTCCTCGACGTCCACCTCCACCGGCTCAGACGGCGCCTCCACCCGATCGACCTGCGCATCAGGACCGTCCGGAAACGGGGCTACGTGCTCGAACCGGCTCCCTGAACCTGCCGGCCGGTTGGCGACGCCCGTCGCCCCGGCTCGCCGTTCATCGAGCCGCCAGCCGGTTGGCGACGCCCCTCGTCCAGGTCTCGTCCAACCGCCGGCCGGTTGGCGACGCCCGGCGTCCGGGTTGGTTCAGGTTGTCGTAAGGAACGCGTGATCGAGGCGTAAACCGAGCGGAACAAGTCGGAAACCAATCGTCCGTAGCTTGCTTCGATGTCGGAGAAGGGAGCAGGAATGAAGCACAAGCTCGTAGTGGCCATCGCGGCGGTCGGCGGGATCTGGCTGTTGCTGGCTGGGCCCGTTTCGGCCCAGGAGGTGGCAGACCAGTACGACAGGACGGCCGTCAGCGGCGGCGAGGCCATGAACATGGTCATCCTCGACAACATCTTCATCTTCGTCGCCGGCGTCCTGGTCTTCCTCATGCAGGCCGGCTTCGCCCTCGTCGAGGCAGGGCTGACCAGAGCGAAGAACGCCGCCAACATCATGATGAAGAACCTGATGGACGCCTCGATCGGCGTCCTGATCTTCGCTCTCGTCGGATGGGGCATCGCCTACCCCGGCGACTTCAACGGCTGGTTCGGTTCGGCCGGGCTCTTCATCGACGGCTTCTTCGGCGGCGCACTGGTCGACATCAGCCCGGAGGCGCTGGCGTCCGACGACTTCTACCCGCTGGCGGTACCGGTCGACTTCTTCTTCCAGGCCGCGTTCGCCGCTGCGGCGGCCACGATCGTGTCCGGCGCTGTCGCCGGGCGGACCAAGTTCGTCGGCTACATCGCCTACTCGGTCATCATCACCGGCCTCGTCTACCCGGTCGTCGTCAGCTGGAAGTGGGGCGGAGGTTGGCTCGACGAGATGGGATTCATCGACTTCGCAGGGTCCGGTCTCGTGCACATGACCGGCGGCTTCGCCGCACTGGCCGGTGCCGCGATCATCGGGCCGAGGATCGGCAAGTTCGCCCCGGACGGAACGGCGAGGGCCATCCCCGGCCACAGCATCCCCCTGGCCATGACCGGCGTGTTGCTGCTGTTCATCGGCTGGTTCGGGTTCAACCCGGGCTCGCAGCTGCAGGCCGACATGGCCGTGCCGATCCTGGCGGTCCTCACCGCCTTCGCTGCCGCCGCCGGTGGCATCGGGGGCATGGCGACGTCGTGGATCGTCGGCAGGAAGCCGGACGTGTCGATGGCGGGCAACGGCATCCTGGCCGGGCTGGTGGCCATCTGCTCCGGCATCGGCGAGCTGTCGGCATTCGGCACGATCGTCACCGGCCTGGTGGCCGGGTCGCTGGTGGTGCTCTCGGTGCTGGCCGTTGAGCGGATGAGGATCGACGACCCGGTCGGGGCGTTCTCGGTGCACGGCGTCTGCGGGTTCTGGGGGCTGCTGGCCACCGGCCTGTTCGCCACCACCACCCCGGTCAACGGTGCCGAGGAGAGCGCCGGCCTCCTCTACGGTGGCGGTGTCGGCCTGTTCCTCGACCAGCTGATCGGCGGCGTCGCCATCGCACTCTTCGTCCTGGCGAGCGCTGGGGCGCTGTTCGCGGCTCTGAAGTCCGTCGGTGTCCTGCGGGTGTCCGCCGAGGAGGAGACGGCAGGGCTCGACGTCTCCGAGCATGGCAGCCCGGGCTACGGCCCGGACATCCTGGCCGGCGCCGGCTCGATCTAGGGAAGAGGGAGCAGCAACGTGAAACTGATAACCGCAGTGCTCAAGCCGCACATGCTGGATCCGGTGAAGGACGCCCTGCAGCAGATAGGGGTCCAGGGCATGACCGTCACCGAGGTCAAGGGCTTCGGACGCCAGGGCGGCCACATGGAGACCTACCGCGGGGCGGAGTACAAGGTCGACTTCGTTCCGAAGCTCCGGCTGGAGGCGGTCGTGGACGACGAGATCGCTGCGCAGGTGGCGGAGACGATCCAGGGAGCGGCCCACACTGGCAAGATCGGCGACGGCAAGATCTGGGTCACACCAGTCGAGTCGATGATCCGGATCAGGACCGGCGACGTGGGCAGCGACGCGATCTAGTGCCGGGAGCGGTGGGGCTCGGTGATCCCCAGGACGGTGTACTCCGAGGCCGTCTTGGCCGGCAGACCACCGGGCTGACGGCAGGCGATGGTGGGCACGGTCCTGCCGACGCCCACGGTCACCGTCCAGGTCCGATCGTCGATGACGACTCGACACAGCGCCGTGCGGTCATCGATCGTCTCGACCGTGACGGTGCGGTCGAGCTCTTCGAGGGACCAGCCGACCCGCTCGAACACCGCCCGCTCGGCCACCTGGGCCGGTCCGGTCTCGGCACCCCACCAGCCCCGGCACCGA
The DNA here is from genome assembly GCA_024644005.1 of Acidimicrobiales bacterium. Lineage (GTDB taxonomy): Bacteria > Actinomycetota > Acidimicrobiia > Acidimicrobiales > SZUA-35 > JAHELU01. The sequence continues at coordinate 13,584 of JAHELU010000102.1, forward strand.
TCGACGACATCGTCGGTGCTGCCGGTCCTGGCCAGGATCTGCCGCAACAGGTCGAGATCGAGATCGGCCCACATCCGACCATCGGGCAGCGTCATGGCCGTCGGGGCGAACCGGTGCCCGCCGGTGTGGCTGACCCGGTGGATCCGTAGCCCCGGTACCGACTGGGCCTCGGCCGCGAATCGGGCTCCCTCCGAGCCGCAGCAGACATCGTGGCTGCCCTGGGTACAGACCAGGAGCACCTGATCGTCGAGCGGTCGCTCGTCGTCGGCCAGGGCCTGCACCGCCGCCACATCGTCGCCGGCCAGGACGGTTGCGATCTCGACGAGGCGACGACCGGAATCGACGGCGAACCGACGCTCCGTGACCGCCCGCTCCCCGCCGACTGGACGGTCGAAGGTGGTCACGATCGACGGTCGGTCGCCCGAGCCGTCGTCGACCGAGGCCAGTGTCCTGGTCGGCATCGCCGATCGCTTCAGGATCGGATCGACCTCGACCAGCCAGGGATGGTCGAACACCGGCTTCGGCCAGGGCAGCGGTGTCGGGATGAGCACCACCCGGTCGGCCCGGATCGACGTGCCGCCGGGATCGATGGCCAGGGTCCTGGTGTGCTCGGCACAGCGGACCGATTCGTCAGGTCCTGGCAGCAGGTGTCGGAGCGAGCTCACGGGTCACAACGGTAGCGGTGCCGGTCGCGGGGCGAATCATCCGGAACCCGCCCTCGAAGAGGATGTACAGCACCACCGAGACGATGGCCACGCCGCCCATGATCGTGATGGCCTGCCGGAGTCCGATGTACTCGGCCAGGAAGCCGAGCGGTGCGGCCGCCATTCCGAAGCCGGCGAACGAGAGCTGCATGAGCGACTGGACCCGGCCCTGGTGGCTGTCATCGGTGAGGCCGAGCGCCAGGGTGTTCGACAGCGACTGGAACACCGTCGTGGCGGCCCCGATGACGATGATCACCGCGAAGGCGACCCAGAACGACGGCGACAGGCCGAACCCGACGACACCCAGGCCGAACACCAGCCCGCCGATGGTCATCGCCGTCTTGGCCCATGGCGAGTCGGCCTTGCCGGCCAGCGGTACGGCCACCGCCACCGCCCCGAGCGCACTGGCCGAGCTGATGTAGCCCACCCAGGTCTCGTCGAGCCCGAACACGCCCTCGACCATGGCCGGGTAGAAGGCCACGTAGTTGAAGCCGAACATGATGACGAAGAACGAGGCAACGATCAGCCGCCGCAGCGGTGGCCGGCCCGAGACGTAGCGGACGCCGTCGACGATGTCTCTCAGTGGACTGCGGCCATTGTGCCGGCGCTGGACCGTGGCCGGTCGGGGCAGGCGGATCAGGTTGGCGAACGCGGCCAGGGAGAGCACGGCGGCGACGATGTAGGCACCGCCGATGCCGACGACCGCCACACCGGCCAGCACACCGGCCAGGGCCGGGGCGAAGATCCTGGTGCCGTTCATGCTGAGCAGCGACAGAGCAATGGCGTTGCCGAGCTGCTCCCGACCCACGTACTCGGTGGCCAGCGCCACCCGGGCCGGGCCGAAGAAGCCGAACGCCCCGCCCTGGACCACAGCCGCCACCAGCAGCATCCAGAACTCGGCGGCGTCGAAGAGGACGAGCATCCCCATGACGAGGGCGGCCACCATGATCGCCCCTTGGCTCGCGATGAGGATCGCCCGCTTCGAGAAGCGATCGGTGGCCACACCCCCGAGCGGGGTCGAGATCAGCAGAGCCAGGCCGAAGGAGAGATAGACGAGACCGAGGGCGCCCTCCCGCTCGGTGAGATCCCAGGCCAGCAGCCCCCGCAGCAGGAACTGCATCTGAACCGACGTGAACGAGAACAGGCCACCCCACCACAGCACCCGGTAGTCGGGCACCCGGAGCGAGGAGAAGGCGTCGGAGAAGGTCGAGGTCATCGCTGCACGGCCCGCCCGGCCAGGACGTCGGGAACGGGGCGGTTGCGGGGCCGGTGTCGAAACATATTTCGAAACTCTAACTGATTGGGGGGCCGGTGGGCGAGCGCTGTGAACGATCACACAGGAATCCAGGATCCCGTCCGGGCTGCTGGGGAGTCCAGCAACCGTCCGGGGCTGCTGAGGAGTCCGGGAACCCTGCGAGGGGTCGGTCACTCAGTCGTAGGTGGCCTCCAGCGACCACACCTGGTGCTCGAGCGCCAGCAGATGAGCCGAGTCGTCCTCGAGCACCACCTGCATCCTGGCCCGGCGGCGACGGGTGAGCGGATCCCACCACCGCTGGTCGGCCGGCCAGGGGCCGGCCCACCGGATGATCCTCCGGGAGCGGTTGCCGGCCGAGGGATGGCCCATCGGTCCGCCGCCGACGAAGGGATTGCCGGCCGCCCGGCCGTGCACGGTGTGGGGCTCGCCGCTCAGCTCCCCTCGACCGTTCACCCCGATGCTGCGGCCGTGGCGGTCGACCAGATCGACGGGTACGGGATCGGGATGGATCCTGGCCGGTGACGGGGCGGGGATCTGGCCGGGCCACGGCTGCTCGACCCAGTACCGGGAGGCAGCGGGACGCTCCTCGCCGAGATCGACCACGGCCGCCGGCACCATCCGCAACCGCTCGGTCGGGCTGAGACCGCCCCGGTACTCCGGAACGGTGACCGAGTCGGGACCCAGCATGGCCTGGAGCCTCGCCACCACCCGGGTGACGTCCTCCGACCGATCGTTGCGAGCCCCCCAGAGACCGAGCTGGCGACCGCTGGCCGCCACCACCTCATCCGGTACGAGGGTCAAGCGCACGATGCCGGACGACGGCCGACTGCTCTCCCCTTGGTCGAGCCATCCGTCGAGCTGCCATCGGGCCCGGTCGGCCAGGGCCGCCGCCGAGAGCGCCCCCTGGTGTCGCCACAGCCGCAGCTGCAGCTCACCGCTCTCGGTCTCGGCCTCGATGGCCACCCTGGTGCAGGACAGCCCCAGGGACAGCAGGCCGTGATGCAGCTCGTCGGCCAGGGACTTCGCGGCGAAGGCGCACCGGTCGATCCGTTCGGCCGGTGGCTCGAAGTTCCAGGTGACGGCCAGGTCGGGGGCGGGGCGGCGGAGATCCGGCGGATGATCGTCCTCACCCCGGTGAGCAACGACGCGAAGAGGAAGAAGACGCCGAGCACCGCCGTCGGCCCCCAGTCCCCCGTGAAGTGCAGCAGCCACTCCACCGCTCGCGAGGCGGCACCGGACGCTTCGAGCGCCAGGCCCAGCGGAATCAGCCCCGCGAGCAGGAAGATCACCCGCCAGTCGATCTCCTGGTAGATCCGCCGGACCGGCAGGCAGCCGCTGAGCACCATGGCCACCGCCCCGAGCACGGCCGCGGTCGCCACCGAGTACCAGCCGGTCGTGGCCAGCGCGACGAAGCCCGCGACGATCAGGCAGGCCGTCACGGCCATGCGCCGGTCGAGCTCGGGCAGCTCGAGCTCCTGCAGGATCACGAAGTGCGTCTCGCGACGCA
>JAHELU010000272.1 GCA_024644005.1 Acidimicrobiales bacterium
CTCGCCGATGGCCGGCCGACCATTCGAGATCAGCGGCTTCGCCGGTCTCGACCCGAGATGGGTGGAGCGGGCCGCTGGCCGCCTCGACCGCCTGGTGCTCATCGCCTCACCGAACGAGGGTACGGAGTCGGTCGCCCGATTCGCCACAGCGGCCGGGCTCGTCGGCCGCTGAAGCGTCACCGCGGCCGGGCTCGTCGGCCGCTGAAGAGTCACTCGGCGGCCGCCGAAGCGTCACCGCGGCCGGGGCGTGATGAGGTAAGCACAGCGGACGTCGCCCGACACGATGTGGGAGGTCCGCTCGACCTCCGCGGTCGGCAGGACCGCCCTGATGAAGTCGATCTCCGACCGGCAGGCGCACGGATGCGCCCTGGCCACGGCGGCGATGGCGCAGTTCTGCTCGGCGATGACGAAGCTGGCGTCGTCGAGCCGCTCCCAGGCTGCCATGTAGCCGTCCTCGTCGAGGATCCTGGTCAGCTCGGCCACCCGCCCCTCGAGATCGAGTCCAGCCAACCGGGCCTCGGCGGCGGCGATCCGCTGGTCCCGTCGACGGTCGAACAGCGCCTCTTCGAGCGCTGGATCGTCGAGGTAGCCGAGGAGCTCGTTCGTCAGCTCCCCGTAGGCCTTCGGGAAGATCCCGTCGGCTGCATGGGTCACCCGGTACCGGAGCCGGGGCCGGCCCCGGGTGGTGGCAGCGTCCTCCCGGGCTGCCACCAGGCCCTGGTCGACCAGTGCGGTCAGGTGCTGTCTGGCTCCGGCCACCGTGATGGCCAGGGCGTCGGCCATCTCGTCGACCGTGGCGTCGCCCCGTCGCTTGAGTGCGTAGAGCACGTCCCGCCTGGCCTCGCTGAGGGGCAACGGGACCGCCGTTCCGGCAGGCCGGTCCAGGGGTTGGCGGTCCGGGTCGTCTCGGGGTGGAGCGGAATCGGTCACGGTGTCTCGCAGTGTCTCGCGGTATCTCGCGGTGTCACCGCAGCACGAGGTGCACGTCGCCGAACTCGTGCCAGCGGTAGCGCGATGCTACCGCCTCGTCGTAGGCGGCCTGGAGCGCAGCGACGGACGTAATGGCCTCGAGCATCGACAGGTGGGAGGCGGTCGGCTCGTGCCAGCCCGTCAGGAGCCCGTCGACCGACGAGGCGCCACGGTCCGGTCCGACGACGACGTCGGTCCAGCCGGAGCCTGGATGGACGAGGCCGCGATCGTCGACCACCGACTCGAGGGCCCTGACCACCGTGGTCCCGACCGCCACCACCCGGCCGCCGGACCGGCGGGTGTGGTCGACCAGCCGGGCCGTCGCAGCCGGGACCTCGAACCGCTCGGGATAGGGCGACTCCCCGGCCTCGAGCGACGACACGCCGGTGTGCAGTGTCAGGGGGGCGATGGCGACGCCGGCCGTGACGAGATCGGTGACGGTCCGATCGGTGAACGGTCGGCTGGCCGATGGCATCTCGGCCGACCCGGCCCGGCGGCCGAACACGGTTCGGTAGGACTCGATCGGCCAGTCCCGGCTCACGTAGGCGTAGCGGATCGGGCGACCGTGGACCGCCAGGTACTCGGCCAGTGGGCGCCGGCCGGGCCACGACAGGGCGGCGACCCACAGCCGAGCGGACCCGTCGAGCCGTTGCAGGAGCCGAGCGGTCAGTCCCCCAGCGGCGCGGACCGTCTGGCCGGCGCGGTCGGTGGGATCGGGCACCGTGGTGCCATCGCCGACCGGGGTCCGGATCTCCACCAGCCACAACGACGACGGCAGCTCGGTGGAGATGTGGACCCGGATCCGCTCACCGTCGTCGACCACGCCGTCGATCGCCGCGGCCATGGTGGCGGAATCGTTGACCACCAGCAGATCGCCCGGCCTCAGCAGCCGTGGCAGATCGTCGAACCGATGATGGCTCGGGGGTCGAGAGCCGCATGAGGCCAGCAGCCGAACGGTGTTGCGGTCGGCCCCCGGGGCGGCCTCCGGCGGCTCGGTGGCGGCCAGATCGTCGTCGAAGGCGAACGAGATCCTCGGGGCAGCGAGCACCGCAGCGGTCATGGCCGTTGCCCCCCTACGGCCACGGCGAGGGCCTTGGCCCGCCCACTCGGTGGTCGCTGCTCGACGAGGTGGAGCAGCCCGGGGATCGCCACCTCCGGCAGTGGGCGATCGGAGATGTCCTCGCCGGGGAACGCCGCCTGGTGGAGGTCGGTCCGCAGGTCGCCGGGATCGACCCAGTAGACCGACAGGTCGGATTCCTCGGCCGCAAGCACGTTCGACCACTGCTCGAGCGCCGACTTCGATGCACCGTAGGGGCCCCATCCCGAGTAGCCCTCCACCGCAGCGTCGGATGTGATGTTGATCAGGACCCCCCTCGACCGGCGGAGGAACGGCACCAGCTCGACGGCGAGGTCGTGGGGGGCGATCAGGTTGGTGGCCAGCACGTCGATCAGCGCCGAGCCCGGCTGGCTCATCAGCCCGGTCAGCGGGGTCACGCCGAGGGTCGACGCATTGTTGACCAGGAGGTCGAGCCGACCCTCGGCGGCCACCGCAGCCACGAGCTCGGCCCGATGGGCCGGATCGGTGACGTCTCCTCTCACCGTCACCAACCGACCAGGGCGGTCCTCGGCCCGCCGCTCCAGCCGATCGAGGTCTGCTGCCGTCCGACCATCGGTGATGACGGTCCAGGATCGATCGAGCAGTGCCAGCACGAGGGCCCGGCCCAGCCCCTTCGATCCGCCGGTGACGAGGGCAACCGTGTCCTTTTCCATGGTGGGCATCCTTTCGGTCTTGGGTTTTAAAACAAGTTATCACTTATTTTATTCCGCTTTGCCACCCCGTCGGTGACCTTGGCCTCTGGATCGGCCATCCGGTCGCGCTCTACGTTTGGTCTCGTCGACCGAAGGAGGCCACCGGACCGTGAACCTGCTCGAACCGGTGCTGATCCTGGCGTTGCTCGGTTGCGCGGTCGGTGCCGGGGTGTTGTCGGTGGCGGAGGTCTCGATCGTCCGGGTCCGGCGGAGCCAGGTGCTCGTCGACGCCCGCAAGGGCGTGGCGCGCTCGGAACAGCTGCTGCAGCTCATCGACGACCTACCGGTCGTGTTGAACACCGTGCTCCTGCTCGTGCTGCTCTGCCAGGTCGGCGCTGCGACGATCGCCGCCTTCCTGGCCGAGCGCTGGTTCGGTGGGCTCGGCGTCACCGTCGCCACCTTCGTGCTCACCGCGACGCTGTTCGTCTACGCCGAGGCCATCCCCAAGACCAGGGCGGTCCGGGTACCCGAGACCACCGCCCTGCGGCTCACCCCGATGCTGCGGCACCTCGTCCGGTTCCTCCGACCGATCGTCATCGCCCTCGTCCGCCTCGCCGACCTGCACTCGCCGGGCAGCGTCGGCGCCCTCGGCCCCTCCTCCGAGGCCGAGATCCGGGCCCTGGCCATCGAGTCGGCCGAGGCCGGCGCCATCGGTCGGGGCGACGCCGACCTGGTCGAGCGATCGTTCGAGTTCAACGACCGGGCGGTGAGGGACGTCATGGTCCCCAGGTCTCGGATCGAGGCGGTGAGCGGCGATCGGACCGTGACCGAGGTGCGCGACCGGGCGATCGCTCTCGGCCACCGCCGCCTGCCGGTCTACCGGGACGGGCTGGACGATGTCGTCGGCGTCGTCCGCCTCCGAGATCTGGTGGCTCTGGCCGCCACCGACCCGGGCACCACCGCCGAGTCGGCGATGACCGACGTGCTCACGTGCCCGCCCCACCAGCTGATCTCCGAGCTGCTGCAACGAATGCAGGTGACCGGTCAGTGGTTGGCCGTCGTCACCGACGGCGGCAGTACGGTCGGGCTGGCGACGATCGAGGACATCGTGGCCGAGCTGGTGGGGGAGATCGCCGACGAGCGAGCCGCGCCGGGGAACCCCGGCTCGAGACCGCCGCAGCAACCTGGTCGGCGCCACCCTGGATAGGCTGGGATCAGCCAGCAGAGGAGGTTGGGATCATGCCGAAGGCCCTGATCGTGGTCGACGTCCAGAACGACTTCTGTCCGGGCGGATCGCTGGCAGTCGACGGCGGCGACGAGGTGGCGGCCAGGATCACCGATCACCTGGCAGCAAACGAGGGCGCCTACGACCTCGTGGTGGCGACGCTGGACTGGCATCCGTCGCCGAGCGCCGAGCCGGACTTCCCCCACTTCTCTGCAGACCCCGATTTCGTCGACACGTGGCCGGCCCACTGCGTCGCCGGCACCGTCGGGGCG
>JAHELU010000103.1 GCA_024644005.1 Acidimicrobiales bacterium
CGGCGAGGCCGCCGTCAACCAGGCGATGCTCCACCCGGCCGGGTTCGAGCGGACCCCGAAACGGCAGGTCGGGGTGAGCCACCGCCTGCTCCTCGGCAACGCCGAGTACGACACGGTGGACCTCGTCTCGGCGGTCCTGCGGCGGGTGTTGCAGGAGGCCCTGCGGCAGTACCCTCTGGCGGCGCTCGGGGGCATCGTGGCGACCCATCCCGCGGTCTGGGGCGACCACCGCAAGGGGCTCCTGACAGAAGCGCTCAAGCGGACCGACCTCTGCCCCGGCGTCGACATCACGCTGTGCCCGGAGCCGGTCGCCGCCGCGCTCCACTACGCGAGCAAGCACGCCAACCTCGGGAAGCTGGCCGCCGTCTACGACCTCGGCGGCGGGACGCTGGACACGGCGGTCCTCCGGCGGGACGGCGCTGCGTTCGAGGTCCTCGGCGTGCCCGGGGGTGACGAGCACCTGGGAGGCGAGGACTTCGACGAGCGGATCGTCGAGCACATCCTGGCGCTCGTCGCGAGCGAGGACGCCGCAGTGGCCGGCGGTCTGCGGGAGGGAACCGACCTCGACTGGTCCCGAGCCCGTCACGAGCTGCGCAAGGGATCGAGGGAGATCAAGGAGCAGCTCTCGTTCTACAACAACCACTCGTTCCTCGTGCCCAGTCCGGTCGGTCGCGAGGTCTCGCTGACCCGCGACGAGCTGCTGCGACTGATCCGCGACGACCTCGAGCGCTCGGTCGACCTCCTGGTCGACACCGTCGACGAGGCCCAGGCCATCGCCGACCGTCGGATCGACAACGTCTTCCTGGTCGGCGGCTCCAGCCGGATCCCGGCCGTCCAGCACGCGATCACCACCAGACTGGGTCCGATCGTGCTGACCGAGGAGGAGCCGAAGGAGGTCGTCGCGCTCGGTGCAGCCCTCTACGGCGAGTCCATCGCCCCACCACCGCCGTGGGCCCCGCCACCGCCACCCCCGCCACCGCCACCCCCGCCCCCGCCGCCACCGCCGCCGCCTCCGCCGCCGCCTCCGCCACCGCCTGGTCGAGACCGGACGAGGGCACGATCGGATGCGGCTGGCGGGCAAGCATCGACCGGCGAGCACGAGATGAAGCGGTCTGCGACCCCACCGGTCGCACCGCTTGGGCTACCGCCGGGCACGACGCTGGCGTCGAAGGGCCAGCGGACACTGGCCGCCCTCGTCGACGCCGTGATCTTCGTGCTGTCGCTGGCGGTGGGATGGATCCTGTGGGGGGCGCTGTCCACCTGGGCCGAGGGGCGCACCCCGGGTCACGAGCTGCTCGGCCTCAGGGTCGTCGACCTCTCGACCGGGCGCCAGGCCGATCGCATGAAGATGGCCCAGCGGGCCGCCATCGACACGATCCTGACCCTCGGATTCGTCCTGTACCTGATCCCGCCCCTCGTCAACCTGGCGCCGGTCTACTTCACCCAGCACAACCAGCGGGTCGCCGACCTCGTGCTGAGCACCGTGGTCGTCCGCGACCCCTCGTAGCTCAGCGCCCCTCGAACTCGGGCTCCCGCTTCTCGACGAAAGCTTTCGACGCCTCCTTGTGGTCGGCGGTGACGCCGGTGTGGCGATGGTGGGTCGACTCCAGGTCGAGGGTGGTGCCGAGGTCGCAGGTGACCGACCGGTTGATGTTCTCCTTCATGTACCGGTAGGCGATCGGCGGACCGGCCGCCAACCTGGCCGCCAGGTCACGCCAGGCGTCCTCGTAGTCGTCGGCCGACACGACCTTGTTCACGATGCCCAGCTCGAGCGCTGCTGCCATGTCCATGCGCTCCGGCAGGAAGTACAGCTCCTTGGCCTTGGCCGGGCCGACGAGCTGGGTCAGGAACCAGGTGCCGCCGTAGTCGCCGGCCAGACCGACCCTGGCGAACGCCGTGGTGATGATGGCGCTCTCCACCGCGATCCGCAGATCGCAGGCCAGAGCCAGCGAGAGCCCGGCACCGGCGGCCGGGCCGGGCAGGGCAGCCACGGTGGGCTTCGGCATGTCGTACAGCGCGCCCGAGGTCCGGCGGTGGCTCAGCCGCTGCTCGTGGACCCCGACGTCCCACGACGCGGCGCCGCCGCCCGCACCCTCGCCTTCGGCGAAGCCCTTGACGTCGCCCCCGGCGCAGAAGGCACCACCGGCCCCGGTCAGCACGACGCAGCGGACGTCCTCCGCCGTCTCGGCATCGGCCAGCGCGGCCGCCAGGCCCGAGACCATGCCGTCGGTCATCGCGTTGCGCCGTTCCGGTCGGTTCATGGTGATCACGGCGACGCCATCGGCCACCTCTGCGGTCAGGTGCTCGGATCCGGTGTCGATCTTCCGTGTCATGGTGGCCCCTTCGGTTGGCGGCGGCGGTCGGGCCGGGTGCCCGCCACCGGCCGGTGACAGGTAGATGTTCCTCCAGCTCCGTGACAGCGGCAAGTCCCCGTCGCCCCCGGCCCGGGGGTGGTCAGGCGCCGCCGGCGATGACCCCCCGGTCGGCCAGCGCGGCGATCTCAACGGGTTCCAGGCCGGCCAGGTCGGCGAGCACGGCAGCATTGTCGGCCCCGAGGGCCGGGCTCGGCTCCAGCTCGAGCAACGGCGAGCCGTGCCACCGGATCGGGCTGTGGGGGATGGGGATCCGACCCATCTCGGGGTGGTCGATCCACACCATCGCCCCGCGCTCGAACTGGCTCTGATCGTGCACCACCTCGTCGACCATCCGAACCGCAGCGGCCGGCACGTGGGCCCGCTGGAGGGCGGTGGCCACCTCGGCCTTCGGTCGGCTCGACGACCACGACTCCACCAGCTGGTCGACCTCGTCGATGTGCTCGGCCCGATCGGTGAAGCCCCGGAACCGCTCGTCGTTCACCAGATCGGCCCGACCGATCACCGCCAGGATCGACCGCCAGTGCCGGTTGGACACGGCGATCACCGCGACGTGACCATCGCTGCACCGGTAGACGTTGTAGGGAGCGAGGGCGAGCCCCAGGTGCCGGTTGCCCTGCCGGGTCACCGCCGGGTCCTGCTGCCAGGCCCCCAGGGCGGTGGCCAGGGTGAAGTAGGTGGCATCGGCCATCCGAACCTCCAGCGAGCGACCGCGGCCGGTCCGCTCCCGCTCGTACAGGGCGGTGGTGATGGCGCCGTAGAGGTGGGTCCCACCGAGGAAGTCGATCGACGCCGCCCCTGACTTCATCGGCGGTGAGTCCTCGTAGCCGGTGATGCTCATCGTGCCCGCGTGGGCCTGGATCGTGATGTCCATGGCCGGGACCGAGGTCTCCACCAGCGAGCCGTCGAGCTGGCGGACCCCGAACCCCGAGCCGTGGGCGTAGATCAGGCGGGGATTGTCCACGCTGAGCTGCTCGTAGCCGATGCCGAGCCGCTCCGGCACCCCGGGGGCGAAGTTGACCAGGATCACGTCGACCGAGGCCGCCAGCTTCCCGAACACGGCCAGGCCGTCCGGGTGCTTCAGGTCGAGGCTGACCGACTCCTTGCAGGCGTTGAGCATGGCGAAGGGCAGCGACCGGCCCCGAGCTCGGAGCCCCTCCCCCTCCAGCGGCTCGACCTTGATGACCCGGGCCCCGGCGGTGGCCATCAGGAAGCCCGCATAGGGGCCCTGGTAGATGTGGCCGAGGTCGAGCACCGTGACCCCGGTGAGCGGCAGCGGCCGGTCGTCGCCGCTCGCCTCGCCCGACTCGCGGCGATGTTCCGCCGAACGGCGGAGCTCGCCGGAACCCGAAGGGGTCCCGATCACTTGAAGCTGCCGCCGAGGATCTCGCGGGCCATGATCAACCGTTGGACCTCGCTCGGCCCTTCGCCGATCCGGCGGATCCGCAGCTCCCGGTACCAGCGCTCCAGCGGCAGGTCCTTGGTCATGCCCAGCCCGCCGTGGATCTGCATCGCCCGATCGACCACCCGGCCGGCGCCCTCGGTGGCCACCAGCTTCGCCATCGCCGCCTCGGTCCGGAACCGCTCGCCCCGGTCGGCCTTTTGGGCTGCTTCCAATATGCAGTACCGGGCGTGGCGGATGTCGATCTCGTTGTCGACGATCATCCACTGGATCGCCTGCTTCTCGGCCAGTGGACCGCCGAACGCCTCCCGGCTCTTGGCCCAGTCGATCGCCATCTCCTGGGCCCTGATGGCCACCCCGAGGCAGCCGGCCGAGTAGGGGATGCGCTGGCGGGACAGCCGATCGTTGGCGATGGCGAACCCCCGGTTGACCTCACCGAGCACCTGGCACGAGGGCACCCGCATCTCGTCGAACTCGATCTCGGTGGCGTAATGGGTCGAGCGCAGGGTGTGGACCACCCGGCGGACGTTGAAGCCGGGGGTGTCGGTGTCGACGATGAACGCGGTCACGCCGTTGCGACCGGGATCGTCGGACGTCCTGGCGAACACCAGGGCGTAGTCGGCCCGATCGGCGCCTGAGATGTAGAGCTTCGACCCGTTCAGCACCCACTCGTCGCCATCCTGGTGACCCCTCGTCTGGATGGCCCTGGCCGGGTCGCTGCCCCCGGACGGCTCGGTGAGGGCGAAGCACCCCCGCTTCTCCCCCCGCAGGGTCGGATAGAGATAGCGCTCCTTCTGCTCCTCGGTCGCCTCGTAGAGCTGAGCCAGGCCGGCCCCGCCGAAGGTGCCGTAGCACGGGTTGTACAGCCCGGCCCGGTGCTGGCTCATCTCGATGGCCATCAGGGCCCTGGTGGTCACGTCGAGGCCGGGGCCACCGAACTCGGCCGGGATGTCGAAGCCATAGAACCCCATCTCCTTGGTCTTGGTCACCAGCCGCTCGTGGTCGTCGGGATCGAGGGCCCCGGCATCGGGATCGAGCTCGGCTTCGAGCGGCACGATCTCGTTCTGCACGAACCGGCGAACGGTCTCGACGATCAGCTGCTGATCCTCCGAGAGGGTGTAGTCCATCACCTTGTTCTACCTGCTCGGGGGCTCCGGTGGCGAAGTGGTCGAGCCGTCCGACCCGTCGATCGTCAGGCGCCCCAGACGGTGGCGGTGCCCGGCGTTGCCGGACGGCAGCCGGCCGTGGATCGCCCGGTGGACCATCAGCAGCTCCTCCCACCGGGTGAGATAGCCGTGCGTCAGCTCGTAGCGGAAGTACCCGGCGGCCAGGCCGGCCCCGCTCCGCTCGTCCAGCGCCGCGGTCAGGGCGCTCCGCAGCCCGAACAGCTCTCGACCCCCGGCATAGCCGATGTGGACCACGGTCTTCGTCTCGTCTGCGATCTCGAACACGCCGAGCTGGGCCGGGACCGCCGTGATCGCGTCCAGGGCCAGTGGGATCCACGGCTTTGACAGGGCGAGACCGGTCACGGTGCAACGGTAGCGAGCCCCCGGCCGGTGCAGAAATCCCGACGGAGCTCGGGGCTCCCGGGCCGGGCCGGGACGGAATCGAGGCCGATCCGCCCCGCCGCTAGACTGGGGACATGGCTGTTCCGGAGCACTCGGCGGCCGTGACCGGGGCCGACGGTCCCGAACCGGCAGCGGACGAGTTCATTCTCGATCCCCGCCTCGGCGGCATGGTGCCGGCACCGGAGGTGATCCCGAACGGCGTGCTGCCGACCGATCGGCTGCTGGCCAACGGCAAGGCCATCCCCGAGATCCGGGCCGAGCTGCGCAAGATACCCGACCTGCGGAACGCCGTCACGGTGGCGTGGCTGTGGATCGAGTCGGTCGCCATCGTCGTGGCCGCAGCCTGGCTGGCCCATCCGGTGGCCTACGTCGTGGCGTTCTTCCTGATGGGACGGGCGCTGGTCCGATTCAACATCCTGGGCCACGAGGCGGTCCATCGCACGCTCTTCACCAACAGGGCGGTCAACGACTTCGTCGGCAAGTGGCTGCTGTCGTATCACGCCTGGGTCCCGTTCGAGCTGTACCGACGGGGCCACATGGACCACCACCGGGACGAGATGGGGCCGAAGGAGCCCGACACCGCCCTCTACGCCAACTACCCGATCACCAGGGCGTCGTTCCGCCGCAAGCTGATCCGGGACGCCACAGGTCAGTCCGGCTGGAAGATCCTGAAGGGCCTGTTGCGAGGCCTGCGCAACGCCAGGACCCGCCCGGTGGCGGTACGGATCCTCGGCTTCCAGGCCGTCCTGCTGGCCGTGGCCACCGCCGTCGGCCGGCCGGAGCTGTGGTTGCTGCTCTGGTTCCTGCCGTGGATGACGCTGTGGCGGGTGGTCAACCGGCTGCGAGCCATCGCCGAGCACGGCGGGATGACCCGGTCGAAGGATCGCCGGCAGACCGCCCACCACGTCCACCAGAGCTGGTTTCCCCGGTTCTGGATGGTGCCCTACAGCGTCGGCTGGCACCTCGCCCACCACGTCGACATGGGCGTCCCGTGCTGGAACCTCCGGAAGTTCCACGACGAGCTGGTGGCGGCCGGCTGGGTCACCGACCAGTACGTGTGGCCCAACTACCGCACCCTGTGGCGGGCGCTCAGCGCCGGCGAGGAGCCCCAGCCGGTCTGACGCCGCCGCTCGGTCAGCCCGGCGCGGCCCGCCCCGGGAGACGGAGGGCAGCCGCCGTGCCGGTCAGGGCGAACGCCGACGACAGCACGAACACGCCGGTGAAGGAGCCGGCGAGATCGGCGACGAGCCCACCGATCTGGGGAGACAGCATCTGGGCCACGCCGAAGGCCAGCGTGGCGGCGGCGAAGCTCGGACCGAAGTCGTCGAGCGAGGTGTTCTCGACCACGTAGAGCGTGATCATCCCCGGGATGCCGCCGAACACCAGCCCGAGCCCGATCGATGAGACCATGCCGAGACCGACCCAGCCGGGCAGCACCGCCACGGCCAGGACGCTCCACAGCAGGAAGGCGACAGCCAGGGCCGGCCTGGCCCCCGTCCGCCGGGCCGCACCGATGAAGACCGGGCCGCCGAACACCACCGCCAGACCGAGCAAGGTGAACGCCAACGACGCCCGGGTGCCGGACCAACCGCTGTCGTCCTCCAACCGGGTGGTGAGGAAGGCGATGACCAGCAGGTACATGAACCCGAACGAGGTGTAGGCGAGGGTGAGCGGCAACCAGCCCGGCATTCGCCGCAGCACACCGAAGCCACCGATACCGACCCGCTGCGACCTCGGGCGGTGCTGGCTGTGGCCGATGAAGGCGAGGGTGGCCACCAGCACCACGACGGCGATCGAGGCCTCGACCACGTAGACGGTGCGCCACGAGTCATCGCCCAACCTCGATCGCACGAGGCTGCTCAGCTGGCCGGAGAAGACGATGCCGAGCCCGATCCCCGAGCCCATCAGCGCCACCGCCAGCCCCTTGCGCTCGGGGGCCAGGGCGTCGGCCGCGATGACGGGTGCCGGGATCCAGATGCTGGCGCCACCGAGGCCGGTGAGGAACAGCGCGAGACCGAGCACCCAGGCGGTCGGCGCAACGGCGGCGAGCACGAGACCGGTGGTGGAGGCCACGAACCCGAGTCGCATCACGTCGAGCAGCCGATAGCGGCTGGTGGCGGACGCCACTGCGACGGTCCCGAGCAGGTAGGCCCCGACGTTGATGGTGCCGAGCGACCCGGCCACCGTGTTGGAGATGGCCAGGTCGTCCCGCACCGCCGGCAGCAGCACGCCGTAGGTGAACCGACCGAACGCCTGGGCCACCGCCGCCCCCACCGCGACGAGGGCGACGGCCACGAAACCCGTCGCGTTCGGGAGCCTCCGGTTCTCAGCCAACGGTGGCGTACCGTACCGGGCCGAGCCGGGCGGTCGGCGGCGGGCCGAGCTCCGGGCCGCCCCGCTCGGGCCCCGTAGGGAGTTTTTCCGCTTGCCCGTATCCAAATGGGTGATCTCACCCGGTAGTCCGGGCGTGTTGTGGTGGGTCCGTGGGACGGCAGCAGGCCGGCGCGACATCGGCGGGGTGCCGCCGCTGCCGTCCACACGGACCACCCGCACGTCCACAGCGACGTTCGATGCGAGGTAGGCGAGGCCGCCAGGGAGACCCTGCGGGTCTCTACGCCGGCGGGGACAGCATCTCGGTCGAGGATCGCAACGTGCTCGATGTGGTCGATCGGATCCAGGCGGCCAGGGTGAGCTGGGACTGACCCGCTGAGGCGTCCCGACCGGCAGGGCGGTGGCCATCCAGGCCCGGATCGGCGTACTCGGTTGACGTTCCGTAACAGAAACATTGCGGAACAGTGTCGGCGGTGGGTACCATCGCCGGCAGGCATCGGGTCGACACCGAGGCCGAGTGGTGGGCAGGATTTTCGGCGGGCCGGTATCGCGAGTGGGGACCCCACCCGGTAGTGGTAGCGGACAGTTGGGTCCATTCATGACCATTCCGGTACGACGTGCGAGCGCTGGGCGGAAGCCCGAGCCTGGCAGGGAGCTGACGATGAGCAATGTGATACGTGTCGATGATCGGGCTCGCTCGTTCAACGACACGCTGAGCGCTGCCACCGCCGGCGAGTACTGGGCCCTCGAGTCGCTGGCCGCCGAGTGCATCCCCGAGCTGACCGCCTTCGCCGAGGTCCGGGGAGCGGTCGAGCCCGATGGCATCGCCAACACGGTGATGATGGAGTTCTTCGCCAGGCTGGACGGCCTCGCATTCGAGGCGCCGGCCCAGATGTGGGCCTACCTGTATCGCATCGCCCGTAGCCGGATCGTCGACGAGCGCCGGGCCGCCAAGCCGGTCGAGTACCGGGAGCGGGAGTCGATGGAGGGACTCTTGGCCCCCTCCTCCGAGTTCGACGATCAGGTCGCCGACCGCCACTACGTCGACCGGCTGCTGTCGGAGCTCACCACCGAGCAACGCGAAGTGCTGGAGATGCGATTCCTCGACGATCTGTCGATCGAGGAGACGGCCAGCCGCACCGGGCGCACCCTCACCGCGGTCAAGGGTCTGCAGCGGCGGGCCATCAAGGCGCTGTCCACCGCAGCCGTGATCTTCGGTGTGCTCGTCGTCGCCGGCACCGTGTGGCTCATCGTCGACCGCGAGCCCAGCGCGGTCACCACCGTGTCCGATAGTCCCCCGGCAACGGTCATCGTCGACGTGTCCCCCGCGGATCCCACCGCCCCCGAAGACCCTGGCGGCCCGATCGATGGCGGCGCCATGGTCGGCCCCGGCGACTACCTCGCCCCGTCGACGGTCATCACCGACCTGTCGATCGCCGAGGACGATCCGGGGTCGGTGACGTTCGAGTTCGAGGCCGAGGACGAGCTGTCGGGGGTCGCCGGCTTCGAGTGCCGACTGGACGGCGGC
Organism: Acidimicrobiales bacterium; assembly: GCA_024644005.1. GTDB lineage: Bacteria > Actinomycetota > Acidimicrobiia > Acidimicrobiales > SZUA-35 > JAHELU01. The sequence goes on from JAHELU010000103.1 coordinate 9,202, forward strand.
GACTACACCCCCTGTACGAGCCCCCACTCGTACCAGGACCTGGCCAACGGCAGCCACGTGTTCGAGGTCCGCTCGTTCGACCGGGCAGACAACACCGAGGCCACCCCGGCCACCACGGTCTGGACGGTCGAGATCGCAGAGCCCGAGGCGACCGAGCCCGAAACGGAACAGCCCGAGGCGAGCGAGCCCGAAGCGACCGAGCGGCGGCAGGAGACGGTGCCCGGCGTCGACGTCGACGCCCTGCGCCGCTCCGATGCCGAGCTGAAGTGCGGCGGGGTCGCCGGCAGCTGGGCCGAGATCGAAGCGCTCGGCTACGACGTCATGGTGGGAACCGATGGCGATGACGTGATCGACGTGTCGGCTGGCGACAAGCCGGACTTCGTGCTGTCCTACGGCGGCAACGACAGCGTGAAGACCGGCCCGGGAGACGACCTGGTCTGTGCCGGCGGCGGCAACGACACGGTGGAGACCGGGCGGGGCCACGATCGGGTCGCCGGCAACAGCGGCAACGACACGATCATGACCGGGCCGGGGGACGACAAGGTCCGGGCCGGTTCGGGCAACGACTCCGTCCACGGCGGCTCCGGGGCGGACCTGCTCAAGGGGGATCGCGGGATCGACACGCTCGACGGAGGGGACGGCGACGATCGGCTCGAGGGCAACGACGACCTCGACGTGCTCGTCGGGGGCAAGGGCCAGGATGCGTGCGACCACGGCGGCCGGGACGGTCACAACGACTCGAGCTGCGAGCGGACGCCGTAGCGGCCCGGATCCTGGCGGCCGGGGGTCAGGGTCGAGCGGCCACCAGCTCGATCATCCGGTCGATGGCCCGCTGTCGTCGATCCGGTGGCATCCTGGCGCCGTCGTCCAGCACGACGTGGCGACCGGCCCCGGGGGTGAAGGTGGTCCGGCCGGCCTCATCGACCACGACCGTGCCCGGATCGGACATCGAGAAGTAGCCGCCGTCCGGCTCGACCGCCTGCAACACCGAGGTGAGATCCCACGACCGCATGTCGTAGAACGGCGGCGCGTCCTCATGCCACCCCAGGTCCTGGAACTCGTAGGCCTCCACGACGGGGTGCCGCTCGGCCCAGCCGAAGTCACGCTGGATGGAGGCGTAGGGATAGTGCAGCGCGTTGCCGAGCTCGAAGGGCGAGAGCACGAGCGGAACCGGCCAGCTCGCCAGCAGGTTCCTGGCCGCCCCGATGTCGTGCTCGATGTTGAACTCGACGATGCCGAGCTCGGTCGATCCTGCCATGATCGACAGGACCGACACCGTGTCCCGGATCAGCTCGATCCCGGTCTTCGGCGAGGCCGCATCCGGGCCGCTGTCGACCAGCTGAGCCAGATTCCCGGAGAAGCCGGTCTGCACGATGATCACGGACCGATCGGCTGCCTCGGCCTCGGCCAGCACCTGACGCTGGACCGCCACGCCCTCGGCCAGCGGCTGGTCGCCGACGTCGTTCGGCCAGGTGGCGGCCAGGGAGACGTAGCTGGCTCGATCGTCGAAGACGGCAGGGCTCGAGCGCTGGATCCCGATCGGGACGTCCGGTCGACCGTAGAACGTGTTGATGGCGTCGGCGAAGGCGGCTCCGGTCGGCGAGTTGCGGGACAACGTGACGGCCGCCAATTCGATCGTCCCCTGGGTCTGGTAGCCGTGGAGCATGGCGAGGGCGAGCGCATCGTCGATGTCCGGGCCCATGTCGGTGTCGAAGATCACCAGCGGTGGCAGTGGCGGCGAGGCGACTTCCACCTCCTGTGACGGCGGCTCGTCGACGGCGCCGGCGTCCGCCGGGGCGGCGTCAGCCGGCGTGTCCGAGCCGGCTTCCGCGTCGGCGGCCACGACGAGCACCGGCGGCTCCTCGGCGGCCTCATCGGAGGCGGCCAGCACCGTCGGTCGCTCAGACGAGCCACAAGCGGCGGCCAGGAGCGCCAATACGCTCAGGAGCAGCGGTAGCCTGGCCACGGTCACCCGCCAAGGCTAACCGCATCCTTGTCGTTACAGTAACGTTTTCATGACTTTTTCCCACTGCTCTGTCATACTTAGTGAAAACTTGGAGGAAAAGTCGGGATCGGGCTGAAGCTTCGACCATGGAACAGCCCACCGAGGCCGACGTGTCCGCCGCGCTACCCGATGGCGGCCTGCTCGACGAGCTACGAGCCCTGGACACACCGACCGTGTGCAACGCGCTGGAGGTCGTCAGTCCCGAGCGGCGGGGCTTCGGCTACACCGTGGCCCCGTTCTTCTGCCCCCGCCCCGAGCTCGGATCGATGGTCGGCTATGCCAGGACGGCGACGATGCGGGCCATGCAGCCCTCGGATCGCAGCCCGGAAGCGGCCACCGAGGTCCGACTGGCCTACTACGACCACATCGGCGAGGGGCCGGGCCCGACGATCACCGTGATCGAGGACCTGGATCCCGTCCCCGGCTACGGGGCCTGGTGGGGTGAGGTCAACACGAACATCCACAAGGGCCTCGGCTCGGTCGGCGTGATCACCAACGGCAGCATCCGCGATCTCGACGACTCGGCCGAGGGATTCCACCTCCTGGCCGGCATGACCGGACCATCCCATGCTTGGGTCCGCATAGAGGACTTCGCGGTGACGGTGACCGTGCACGGCATGACGGTCGACCCCGGCGACCTGATCCACGCCGATCGACATGGCGCGGTGGTGATCCCGGTCGAAGTGGCCGACCGGGTGCCGGCCGCCGCAGCCGAGATCGCGGCGAAGGAGCGGGTGCTCATCGAGGCCAGCGGCCGGGCCGGGTTCTCGGCCGCCACCCTGCGGGAGATCCTCGGGGGTCGATCCGGTCACTGAGCGCCGGGCCGGATGACCGGCCAGCCGAGATGGTTCGTGATTCGAAACAACACCCCGGCCGCCGCTACGCTGGCCTTCATGTCGCTCATCGATCTGCTCCAGGGGGACCCGAGGGAGCACCTCGGCTTCGACCCGGACGAGCTCAAGGCCAAGTACCTCGCCGAGCGGGATCGGCGGATCCGACCCGACGGCAACGACCAGTACACCGAGGTCGTCGACGAGTTCGCCCGCTACGACGAGGACCCCTACACCGAGCGCATCGAGCGGGACCCCGTCGACGACGAGGTCCAGGTGGTGGTGGTCGGCGGCGGCTTCGGCGGGCTGCTGATAGGCGGCCGGCTGAAGGAGGCCGGCTTCACCGACGTCCGGGTCATCGAGAAGGGCGGCGACTTCGGTGGCACCTGGTACTGGAACCGGTATCCGGGGGCGATGTGCGACGTCGAGTCGTACTGCTACCTGCCGATGCTGGAGGAGCTGAACTACATCCCGAAGCACAAGTACTCCTTCGCCCCGGAGATCATGGAGCACTCGAAGGCGATCGCCCGCCACTTCGAGCTCTACGACAATGCCCTGCTACAGACCGGGGTGACCGAGATGCGGTGGGACGACGAGATCGAGCGGTGGATCATCTCCACCGACCGCGGCGACACGGTGCGGGCCCGGTACGTTGCCATGGCCAACGGACCGCTGAGCCGGCCGAAGCTGCCCGGCATCCCCGGCATCGCCGACTTCACCGGTCACACGTTCCACACCAGCCGCTGGGACTACGACTACACCGGCGGCACCAACGAGGGCAACCTGACGGGCCTGGCCGACAAGCGGGTGGCCATCATCGGGACCGGGGCCACCGCCGTGCAGTGCATCCCCCACCTAGGGGCATCGGCCGAGCACCTCTATGTGTTCCAGCGGACACCGTCGTCGGTCGACGTCCGTAACAACCGGGAGACCGATCTCGACGAGCTCGGCGACCTCTTGCCCGGCTGGCAGCAGCGGCGGATGGACAACTTCAACGTGCTCGTCTCGGGCGGCGACCAGGACGAGGACCTCGTCTCCGACGGTTGGACCGACATCTTCCGCAACCTGACCGGCATCGCGGCCAAGACCGCCTCCCGCCAGCTCGGTCGGCGCCTGACCTCCAGGGAGAAGGGCAAGCTGATGGAGCTGTCGGACTACCGGAAGATGAACCAGGTCCGGCACAGGGTGGACGAGATCGTCGAGGACCAGGCCACGGCCGATGCCCTCAAGCCGTGGTACCGCCAGTTCTGCAAGCGGCCCTGCTTCCACGACGACTACCTGCCGACCTTCAACCGACCGAACGTCGATCTGATCGACACCGCGGGACGGGGGGTCAAGCGCATCACCAGCACCGGGATCGTCGTCGAGAATGCCGACGGGACGGAGACCGAGTACGGGGTCGACTGCATCGTGTTCGCCACCGGCTTCGAGGTCGGCACCAGCTACACCCGCCGGGCCGGCTACGACATCATCGGCCGCAACGGCGAGACCCTCAGCGAGCGGTGGGCCGACGGGATGCGGACGATGCACGGATTGACCGCCCACGGCTTCCCGAACTGCTTCTTCCTCGGCTTCACCCAGACCGCGGTCACCGTCAACGTGCCACACGCCCTCAACGAGCAGGCCAAGCACGTCCGCTACATCCTCGAGCAGGCTCGGGATCGGGGGGCCGAGGTCATCGAGGTGACCGCGGAGGCCGAGCAGGCCTGGATCGACGAGATGAAGGACAAGGCCAGGCTCGGAGCCAGGTTCTACGCCGAGTGCACCCCCGGCTACTACAACAACGAGGGCAAGCCGGGCGACAACCCGGTCGGCTTCTTCGCCGGCGCCTACGGAGCGGGACCGATCCGCTTCTTCCGACTGCTCGACGAGTGGCGGGAGAACGGTCGACTGGAGGGGCTCGACCTGAAGTAGGCAGCACTTCGGGCCGAATCGACCCTCCCTGTCGTGCCAACTAGCCTGCGTCCCATGGTCACGTTCGTCGATCCCCGTGGCGTTCCCGGCGCCGCCACCCTCCCCTACACCCTGAACGACCCGCTCGAGCCGGGGGCGGTCATCGCGTTGATGGCCAACGGGTTCCCGGACTCGGCCACGTTCCTCGACCACATCGCCGATGCGATCGGGACCCGGCTGCCCGACGTGGGCTTCGCCCGCTTCGACAAGGGCAACGCCTCCCGCCTGGCCGATGACGCGATGCTCGACGACGTGGCCGGGACCTGCACCGCGGTGATCGCCGCCTACGGGCATTGAGGCAGCTGCACGTCCGGCACCGTGCGTGACGGGATCGAGACCGCCAAGCGGGGACTGCCGACGGTGGCCCTCGTCACCGAGCAGTTCTGGGACCAGGGCGACTTCGTGGCCGGCGCATCCGGGATGCCGGACCTGCCCCGCCACCAGCTGCCCCACCCGGTGGCCGGCTCCGGCCGCGAGAACATGGCCAAGCTGGCCAACGAGATCGCAGACGAGCTGATCGCCCGCCTCCGCAACGACCCGGTCCCGTCGTGACGGTGCTGCAGGAGCCGAGCAGCGGGACCGGCGCAGGGGCTGGACTGCTGAGCGCCGCCGACGAGGCGGACGCCCTCGAGCTGTTGCACCGGGAGCAGTGCACCGACGGCCTGCCGGTGATCATCCCCACCAGGGAGCGGGTCGACCGGATGGTGCTGGCCTCCGGGCTCGACGGCGCCCTGTCCCTCGGCACCATGGGCCCCGGCGGTGGGGCGGCCACGATCGAGAAGGTGGCGGCCAACGCCGTCATGGCCGGCTGCACCCCGGACCACATGCCGGTGGTGCTGGCGTCGGTCAAGGCGGTGCTGCAACCGGCGTTCGACCTCGGGGAGATGCAGGGCACCACCCACTGCACCGCACCGCTCGTGATCGTCAACGGCCCGGCCCGCCACTCGGCTCGGGTTGCGGACGGCTTCGGGGCCCTGGGGCCCGGTCACCGGGCCAACGCCTCGATCGGCCGAGCCCTGCGGTTGGCGATGATCAACATCGGCATGGCCCGCCCCGGCGAGTCCGACATGGCCCTCCTCGGCCACCCGGGGAAGTTCACATACTGCCTGGCCGAGTCCGAGGAGGCGTCGCCGTGGGAGCCGCTCCACACGGACTGGGGCTACCGCACCGACCAGTCGGCGGTCACCGTGGTCGGCGCCGAGCCCCCCCACTCGGTGATCTTCACCAACGACGCCGACGACCCGACCTCGCCGGAGCGGTTGCTGCGGACCATCGCCGCGGTGATGGCGAACCTCGGCTCCAACAACGCCCACTTCCGGTGCGGGGCCCAGACGGTGGTGCTGAACCCGGAGCACGCAGAGGTCCTGGCCGAGGCCGGCATGGGTCGGCGAGACGTGAAGGAGCGGCTGACCGAGCTGGCGGTCAACCCGGCGTCGCTCGTCGCCGAGCTTAACCCGGCCTTCGCCACCGGCACCCGGGAGCCGGACGAGCCGGTACCTGCGGTTCGCGACCCGGACGACATCGTCTTGCTGGTCGCCGGCGGCAGCGGGCTCTACTCGGCGGTCATGCCGTCCTGGGCGGCCGGGGCGCACGCCAATCCGTCGGTCGACGCCGAGATCCTCATCGACCAGTTCTGCGAGCTACCCGGACGGGCCGACCCGGGCTCCCGATGACGGCGGCGATGCGCCATCAGCCGCAAGAGACGACAAGAAACTAGCTGAACCTCTCGTCATCGATCTGCTTGCGGCGTACCATCGATCTCCTGGGTGACCACCGGGTCGCTCGAAGGACGTGAAGGGTGAGCCTGGTGGGTGCGCTCGACAACATACGCGTGGTCGATTTCGGTCACTACGTTGCCGGCCCACTGGTTGGAATGCTCCTCGCCGATCAGGGAGCCGACGTGATCAAGGTCGACCCTCCGGGTGGGCCCCACTTCCCCACCGAGGCCAACGCCACCTGGAACCGGGGGAAGCGCAGCATCGCCCTCGATCTCAAGCACGGTCGGGATCTCGCCGTCGCACGCACGCTGATCGACCGGGCCGACGTGGTGATCGAGAACTTCCGGCCCGGGGTGATGGATCGGCTGGGACTCGGCGAGTCCGAGCTCCGGGTCGACAACCCCGGCCTGATCTACAACTCGATCCCCGGCTTCGGCCCGGAGGACGCCCGCTCGGCCATGCCGGCCTGGGAGGGCGTGGTACTGGCGGCTGCCGACGCCTTCCGCCCCCTCAGCGAGTTCCGGGGGATGGTCCAACTGCTGCATCGCAGACCGAGCGAGCGGGAGGGCGAGCCGACCTTCACCGCCGAGCCGATCGCATCGATGTATGCGGCGATCCTGAGCGCGCTCAACATCGCGTCGTCGCTCAACGTGCGTGATCAGACCGGGCAGGGCCAGCGGGTCGAGGTACCGCTGTTCGACGCCATGATCCAGGCGGCCGGCGTGTACGCCATGGCCCAGCTCCCGTTCAAGCCGGCCTTCGGACCGGCCATGAATCCGTGGGACCACCAGTACCGGTGCGCCGACGGGCGCTGGCTCCAGATCGCCTGCCCCTATCCGCCTCACGCCGTCGAGCTCGCCGAGCGCCTCGGCAGGGCGGATCTGGTCGAGCGCGGCTTGACCGAGCGGCGGTTGCCCAGCAGGGAGGCTCACCACGAGCTGATCGTGGCCCTGTCCGCCGTCTTCGCCACGAGGGACGCTGCGGCGTGGGAAGCGCTGCTGATCGAACACGAGCTCCCCGGGGCGGTCTGCCGCTCGTCGGCAGAGTGGCTGGCCCATCCCCAGGCCCTGGACGGCGATCTGTTCGTCGACCTCGACGATCCGGAGCTGGGGCCGACCAGGCAGCCGGCCCCGCTGGTGACGCTGTCCCGGTCCGGGAGCGAGGTTCGCAGCCCGGCCCCGAGGCCGGACCAGCATCGGGGCGAGATCCTGGACGAGCTGGCCGAGCACCAGATCGACGAGCAGTCGACTACATCGATCTCGCCGGTGCTCGGCCCG
>JAHELU010000104.1 GCA_024644005.1 Acidimicrobiales bacterium
GGCTCGCCCGTACAGGGCGTCGAGGGCGGTGAACAGCACTCTGGCGGCGACCCCGTATCTGCGTCGCGGCCGATCTCCAGCGGCTCGGGCCGCGGCCGCCAGCTCGGCGGAACTGCTCGTGATGTGTCTGTACTCGTTCGTAGCGTCCATGTTCTGTCTCAGCCTCCTGCCATGGCGGCCATCTCGGTATCGATTCCAGCGAGATCGGCTGGATCGTTGATCGTTATCTCCCGGTCGAGCACCGAGCAGTGCCAGCGGGCTTCCTTCCAGCCGTCTTCGGTGCTCTTCCAGACGATGGTGGCGATGCAGTCGAACACGGCCGACAGCGAGCGCCCCGTGATCGTCTGGCGGAACTCGACCACCGAGTAGCCCAGCTCGCTCGTCGCCAGTGCCCGATAGGCGGTGATCTCGGAATCGGTGGTGGCGTCCAACGTGTCGAGCATCAGGAAGAGCCTCCGGAACCACGGCTCCCAGTCGGCCTGGATCCGCGCCAGGGACGTCTCGCCGGTGGGGTCGACGTCGATGACGCTGAAGTCCTCGTCACCCATCCCGATCAGGGCATCGAGATCACGATCGCGTACGGCGGCGAGCAGGGTGACGGTCTCGTCGATGAACGGCTCGCTCGCGTAGCGGGCGGCTGCTGCTCGGAGGGCGGGGCTGGCTGTGGGGGTCGAAATGCTCACAGGAGTAGCATTCCCAGCCCGGCGGCGGGACAAACCCTGCGGCGGCAGATCGCGCTCAGCGGGTCGCGCTGCCGGGCCATCCCGGCCTCGATTGACCGGAGAGGCGAGCCGGGAGCACATTGTGTACGGACAGCAGGAGTGACCATGGTCGATACCGCGAGAGCCGAACGGGGTGGCGGCATCTGGTCGGGTCGGTACCTGCCGGTGACTCTGGCGAACCTGACGGTGGTCGCGCTGGTGGCATTCGATGCGCTGGCGGTCGTCGCTGCATTGCCGACCATCGCCGAGGATCTCGGCTCCGTCACGCTGTTGCCGTGGGTGGTCACCGCCTACCTGGCCACGTCGGGGGTCGCCACGATCGTCGCCGGGCCCGTCATCGATGCCATCGGCGTCCGCCGCACGTTCCGGGTGACCGGGCTGTGGTTCATCGTGGCCAACGCCGCCGGTGCGGCCGCGCCGACGATGCCGCTGTTGATCGTGGCCCGCGCCGGCCAAGGCATCGGCGGGGGCCTGCTGTTGGCTGTGGCGATGAGCGCGGTCGGGCTCGCCTATCCACACGGCCTGCGACCGAAGGCGTTCACAGCGAACTCGGTCGTGTGGGGCATGCTCGGATTCGGCAGCCCCGCCGTCGCCGGAACGCTGCTGGCTGCGGGGTCCTGGCGGTTCGTCTTCGTGATCCAGGTCCCGCTCACCGCCCTCGCCCTCGCCGTGGGGTGGCGGACGCTACCGAGCACGAGGGAGCGACCGACGAGGATACGGACCGATCGGCGAGGGGTTGCACTGCTCGCCGGTCTGTTGGCGAGCTCGCTCCTGGCCGTCGGCCAGATCGGCGTCACCTGGTGGGGTGTCGTCCTCGCCACCCTCGCAACCGTGGCGTTCGCCGCTGCCTACTGGTGGCACAGTGGTCGGGCGGACGAGCCGGTCCTGGCCCGTCGGCACCTCACTCGGCTACCCCTGGGTTTGGTCCATCTCACGGCGGGGCTGGCCTTGATGTCCGGCCTCGCTGCGAACAACTACCTCCCGCTGTACCTCCAGACGACCCGGGACCGATCCGTCGAGCTCGCTGCGTTCTCGCTGCTCTTCCTGACCGTCGGCTGGACGCTCGGGTCGATCGTCTACTCCCGTGCCCTGGGCACCTGGCAGGAAGCGGACGTCATCCTGCTGGGGGCGCTCATGATCCCGCCGTCGGTCGGCGTGACCGCGCTGTCGATCGCCCTGGACGGGCCGCTTGCCGTCCTCCTGACCGCCTTCTTCCTCATCGGCCTGTCGATCGGGTTCGTATCGACGGCCGGCCTGACCCTCATCCAGTCGATCAGCGATCAGACGGAGATCGGGCGGGTCAACGCCGCACACCAGTTCATCCGCACGCTGGGGATCACGTACGGTGTGGCACTCGGCGGTGCTGTGCTCCTACTCGTCGTCGACCTCCGGGTGGGCGACGTCGCAGCTGTCCAGGCCGCCGTCGCCGGCGACGACGTCGCACTCGATACCGAGACGAACGACGCCATCGGTGTCGGTCTGGCCTGGGTGACGGCAGTAGCCGGGTTGCTGTCGGTCGGTTGCTCGATCTCGGCCGCCACCCTCTCCCGCCAGCTGCGTCGCGGGGCGCCCGACGAGGTCGAGGCCCGTTCGGTCGAGTAGCTATCCGCCGTAGATGGCCTCGATCGTGTCGTGATGGTTCTCGGCCACGACGGCCCGCCGAACCTTGAGGGTTGGGGTGATCTCGTTGCGATCCAGTGAGAAGTCGGCGGGCAGGATCACGAACTCCCGGATCGACTCCGCTCGGGAGACCGAGGCGTTGGCCTCGTCCACCGCCTCCCGGATCTCCTCCCGCAGCTCGTCGCTCGTGGCCAGATCGGCCACGGTGGCCCCACGATGGCCACGGTCGTTCGCCCAGTCGGCGAACGACTCCTCGTCGATGGTGACCAGGGCAGCGATGAATGGCTTGGCGTCGCCGACCACCATCGCCTGACTGACGAGGTTGTGCGACCGGAGCCTGTCCTCGAGCGGGGCCGGCGCCACGTTCTTGCCCGCCGCGGTGACGATCAGCTCCTTCTTCCGTCCGGTGATCCGGAGGAAGCCGTCCTCGTCGATCGTGCCGATGTCGCCGGTGTGGAACCAGCCCTCCTCGTCGAAGACCTCTGCGGTGGCTGCGTCGTTGTGCCAGTACCCGGCGAACACCTGCGGCCCCTTGACGAGCACCTCGCCGTCGGTATCGATCCTGATCGAGGTGTCCGCCACCGCTCGACCGACCGAGCCCGGCTGCCAGGCGTCGGTTCGGTTGATGGTGACGAGTGGGCTGGTCTCGGTCAGGCCGTAGCCCTCGTAGATCCGGACCCCGATGCCGTCGAAGAACGATGTCAGTCGCTCGCCGAGCGGTCCACCGCCACTGAAGGCCATGCGGAGCTCACCGCCGAAAGCGGCGGACAGCTTGCCGTAGACCAGCCGATCGAACACCCAGTGCTCGGCCCGGGTGAGCGGTGTGACGGCCCCGGCTGCCCGTTGCCGGGACCAGCGGATGGCGGTGGCTGCTGCCCGGTCGAAGATCCGGCCCTTGCCGTCGGCCTCTGCGGTCTGCTGGGCCTTGCTGAACACCTTCTCGAAGATCCTCGGCACGGCCGCGATGAGCGTCGGTCGCACCATCGCGAACTCCTCTGGCAGGTTGGCGATGGATGTGCCGAAGGCGATGCGAACCCCGGTGGCGAGGCAGAACAGTGCCGTCGTCTTCGTCAGGACATGGGCCAGCGGCAGGAACAGCAGGGCGGTGTCCGAGGGGTCGACAGCGCCGGCCAGGGCGTCCGTGACCTGCTCGACGTTGACCGTCAGGTTGCCATGTGTCAGCACGCAGCCCTTCGGTCGGCCGGTGGTGCCCGAGGTGTAGATCACCGTTGCGATGTCGTCTCCGGAGATGGCCCCGAACCGGTCGTCGAGCTGACTCCTGTCCACGGCCCGACCCCGCTCGATCAGCTCCTCGATCCCTCCGGTGCCGATCACCAGGATCTCCCGGCAGGCCGTCTCGGCTTCGATCGCGCGGGCGGCGGCGGCCATCTCCTCTGTCTCGACGAAGAGGATCACCGCCTCGCTGTCGCTCAGGATCCAGCCGATCTGGTCGGGCGACGAGGTCTCGTAGATGGGCACCGTCACGGCTCCGACCATGTTCGTGGCGAGGTCGACCTCCACCCACTCCACTCTGGTGGCCGACATCAGGCCGACCCGATCTCCCGCCTGCACCCCGGCCGCGATCAGGCCCTTGGCCAGCCGCTCGACACGGTCCCAGACCTCGGCGGCCGAGCGATCGACGAAGGTGTCGCCGACCCGAACCGAGACCATCGCCCGATCGGGGCTCTCGGCGGCATGGCGCTGGACCGATGTCAGGAGGTGGTTGGCTTCGGACACACCGGCGAGTGGCGGCCCGGAAACGTCGGTTTGCATGCTTCAATCCTTTGCTACTGGTTCCCGTCCACGGCTGACAGCAGCCGCAGTCGGCCTCGATCATCGTCGCCGATCGCTGCCCCGCCCCGCCAGGGACCTTGGACCTTTGCGACCCGCTGCCCGCCTGCCTCGGAGCTGCGACTGCTAGCGTCCGGTCGGTGGACCACGTTGGCAAATCGGCCGAGGACGGCCGGGCGCTGTCCGCCCAACCGGAAGACGAGCGCCACGATCCCCCCGCCGACCTGCCCCCACCGCGCCGGGCCACCCTGCGGGACGGCACGGCGATCGTGATACGCCCCCTGCTGGTCAGCGACCGTGAGGAGCTGGCCCGCGGCTACGAGGAGCTGTCCGAGACGAGCCGCCGGCGTCGCTTCTTCTCCCCGCCGAGCCGGCTGTCGGACTCGCTGCTCGACTACCTCACCGATCTCGACTTCGACCAGCGGTTCGCCTGGGCCGCCCATCTCGAGGACGATCCAGATCGACGAGGAGTCGGGGTGGCCCGGTGGGTCCGGGACCGGGACGACCCGACCAAGGCCGATGCAGCTGTCACGGTTGCCGACCGCTGGCAGGGCAAGGGCCTCGGGACCCAACTGCTCATCGCCCTCGTGGAGGCCGCGGTGGAGCGTGGCATCACCGCCTTCGTGGCGGACGTGCTCTGGGAGAACACGATGCTGCTCGACACCCTGCGGGATCTCGGTGCCCATGTCCGCCCGTCCGAGCCGGGAGTGGCTCGCGTGGAGTTCGATCTCCCGACCCCGGGGTCCGAGATCGACGGCACGGCGATCCACGAGATGCTGGTGGCGTCGGCCGCTGCCGCTTCCTGAGCACGCCGATCAGCTGGACTCGGCGGGGTCGGCGGTCGAGGCCGCTGCCAGATCCCGGAATGCGGCCTCGGCGGCCGCAACCATCACGTCGAGCCCGTCGCCGATCTGATCGGCCGCATGGAACGTGAGGACGAGCCGACCGTCGTAGCTGAGGACCGCCACACCGACCGGGAGATTGGCCCCGAGGGGAACGATGGGGAGCAGCTCTCGGACACGACCCCCGCAGAGGTAGAGCGGCATGGGCGGGCCCGGGAGGTTGGTGACGACGAGATCGACCGACCACTGGTGGGCCACCAGTCGTGTCACCAGGTCCACCGCGAGCGGTGGAAGGTGGTCGCCGGCGTCCAGCAGGAGCTCACTCCCGTGGGCCCGGTGCTCATCTTTGAGGTGTCTCGTGCGGTCGGAGAGGATCGTGAGCGCCGCCTGTGGCCGGGCCTCGTCGATGGGCAGCTCGACCACGAGCGCCGCCACCTGATTGCCGTGCTCCGTGTCCATCCCTGCGTGCCGGGTGGAAACCGGAACGAGGGCGGTGAACGGACCGTGGAGCGGCGCTCGCTCACGCTCGAGCAGCGCTCGAACGCCACACGAGACCGCCGTCAGGACCATGTCGTTGACGGTCCCGCCGAGCCGGACGCCCGTGTCGTGGACCAGATCGAGCGGCATCGAGATCGCTCGGAGATGGCGGCGGCTCCCGACCCGACGGCGAAGCGGGCCGCTCCGCAGATGGCTCGGATCGAGCAGGTCGGTGATCGTCCCGGCCACCCGGGCGAGCTCCGCAGCCGTCCGTCGGGGTGAGGTGATCGCTCGACCGGTCAGCTTGGCCAGCTCGAGCGGCTCTCGAACCTGGTCGGCGGTGGCGTTCACGAGCAGTCCCACACGGCCCGGACCGGGCTCGACGGGCCGCCGCTGCATCGACTCCCGCTCGGTAGGGAGGGCGATCCCGGGGTCGGTGTCGAACAGCAGCGCCACCATCTCGACCCCGGACATGCCGTCGAGCAGGGCGTGGTGGACCCGCTCCACCAGGCCGACGGCGCCGGGACCGAACTCGTCGGGATCGAGCCCGTCGACGAACGTGAGCTCGAACAGCGGCCGATCGCGATCGAGGAGCTCCATCTGGAGGTCCGCGCACAGCTCGAACAGCTGGGCCCGGGTGCCGGGGAACGGCAGCGTCCGGCAGCGGACGTGTCTGGCGATGTCGAACCGCGGATCGTCGACCCAGACCGGTCGCCCGAGCTCGAGCGGCACCTCCCGCAGCTTCTTGCCGAGCCGGGGCACCCGTTCGATCCTACGATCGACGTGGCGGCGCAGGGCTGCGATGTCGAGCGAGCCGTCTCGGGTGAGGAGCCCCCGACCGTCGATGACGAACAACCCGCCCATGTGCATCGGCGTCGTCGCCGACTCCATTCGGAGAAAGCTCGTGTCGAGTGCGCTCAGCCGCTCGCCGCCGGGCTCGTCCCGAGCAGCCCGCCCGGCGGGGATCGTCGGACGCTGCTCCGACTCCGCCGACGTGCCCGCCGACGTGCCCGCCGGTCGGCTGTCGGCCGGTGGGCGGCGACGACGAAGGAAGTCGGCGGCTCTGGCCTCGAAGCACCGAACCAGCCGTTCCGGCTCGGCGACTGCCGCCGTGTCGATGTTGAAGCCGATGCAGGCGATGCCGAGGTGGGAGACGAGCCCGACGTTCAGCGCCGCCCCGCCGAGCGGGGCGAACGGGAAGAAGCGGGTCAGCTCGGAACCGGCGATCGTGAGCGACTCGGTCAGGCCGGGCACGTCGGTGATGGCGATGTCGGAGCCCTTCACCATCCCGCCGACGACGCCGGTGGTCAGGGCGGGGGGCAGCTCGAGCAGGCCGGCGGCCAGTACCTGACCGAACGAGATGGCGGGCTCGTGGATCGCCGACTGCAGGACGTGCCGATGCTTGCGGAGCTCGGCGAAGGGGTGCGCCGCCAGGTCGACCTCGAGTACCAGCCGGGCCGGCGCCCACTGGTTGCCGCCGGCCCGCTCATCGGGGTCGACCCCGGCAGGGGCGGACTGGCCGGTCCTGGGTCTCAGGTCGACCGGCAGGGTCACTCGGAACCGCCGAGCCCCGGATCCCAGCTCGGCGTGATAGTCGGCCAGCGCCGAAATGGCGATGGTGACGAAGGCGTCGTTGATCGAGCCACCGGCTCGATGGGCGGCTCGCCGGAGACGATCGAGCGGGAGCTCGGTGGCACCGGCCCACCGGCCGGCTCCTCGGTCGGTCAGCAGGGTCGACAGGGGTTGACCCGCCGGTGCCAGCAGCCGGGTGGCCGAACCGGTGAGCCCGATCGCACCGCTCATCGACCGGATCGGGTGTCGACCGGCCCGGATGGCGGCCGTCGCGACCGCAGTCGGCAACGACGGACCGCCACGGGCAGCCCGGTGGCCGGTCGCCGCGGCGTCTGCCCGCTCGCTCGCCGGCCCGACGCTGCCGTCCCCCGGCTCGTCGCCGAAGAGCCGGAGGAGCCCGATGCCTCCGATCCCGTCGGTGAGGGAGTGGCTGACCTTCACCACCAGCGCCGATCGCTCATCGGTCAGGCCCTCCACCACGTGGATCTGCCAGAGCGGTCGGGTCTCGTCGAAGTCCTCTGCGGCCAGGACCCCGCAGAGGTCGAGAACGGCGCGGAGGTCGCCTGGTTCTGGAGCGGCGGCGCGTCTGAGGTGGAAGGCGAGATCCGGCGTGGCCTCGACCCACTGGGGCCGACCGAGGCCCAGCGGGCGCTCGACGACGCGCTGGCGGAACCGGGGCAGCCGCTCGACCGCACGGGCGACGGCCGCCTGCAGCGTCGCCCACTCCGGCCGGCCGTCGAGCAGGCCGAGGCCCACGATCGTGGTCCGCAGCTCGGGGTCGCGCTTGATGGCCCACAGCGTGGCATCGGTCGGGTTCAGGCGGTCGCCTGAGCGGGTCGTCGCCATGATCAGAGCTGAGCACGGCTTCAGTCGCACCGGTAGGGCTGAAGGTCCGGAAGCGTGTCCGTCGGGTCGGAAGGAGGGACGTACGCCTCTAGTCGAATCGCCGACCGACGGGCACCCTCAGGAGTCGATCGTCCGTCATCAGCGACGGTTGCGTCGTGACAGACCACGGGGCCCGTCACGACGTGGAGACGACAGACGTGAGGAGCGTGCACATGAGTGGCAGAGCAACGGGTGTGATCATGGTGGCGGCGGGGGTCGTCGCCTTGGTCGTCGGGCTGATCGTCTTGTTCGTCGTCGTCCCGGCTCGAGCCCAGTTCCCTGACGACGTCGACAGGATGCGGTTCTACGAGGGCGATCTGGCGCTCATGCTGGACGCCGAGGCCCTGGCGGCGATGGATCTCGCCAACGTCTTCATGCGGGACGTGCCGGTGACGATCGACCGGTCCATCGAGACCATCGAGGTGGACGGTGGGAAGGCGCTCGTCTCCGATGAGTCGGTGGTGAACGGCCCGAACGGGCCGATCCTCGGTTCGGCGGACGTCTACGCCATCGATCGCAAGACGATGGAGTCCATCGACAACTTCACCGACGACGATCGGGTCATCGACCGCGATGGGCTCGTCGTCGGCTTCCCCATCGGTACCGAGGCCAAGGACTACACCGGGTTCAACGGCGACACGCTCGAGCCGAACACGATCTCCTTCGTCGGCGAGGACGAGCGCGAGGGGCTGGACACCTACACCTTCACCGCCGCCTCGGGGCCGGATGTGATCACCGACCCGGAGTTGCTCGCCCTGTTCCCGTCCGAGCTGCCCAAGGCGGTGATCGAGGGCCTGATCCCGGCGCTCGACCTCCCCGCCGAGACCGTGGCCGGACTGGCCGAGGTGCTGCCGGCTCTGCCGGACCCAGTTCCGCTCGCCTACACCTACAGCTACGAGACCAACTACTGGGTCGAGCCCGACTCGGGTGTGCTGGTGGACTACGACAAGCTGGAGTCCCGCTCGGTGGCCGTGACCGTCGGCGATCAGACCCTGCCGGTGGCCGAGGTGATGCGTCTGCAGTACGCCCAGACCGCGGCGTCGGTCGCCGACGCCGCGGACGACGCAACCGATGCCAGGAACGATCTGTTCTGGCAGGGCACGGTGCTGCCCTATGCGCTGCTGGCCGGTGGGGCGGTCGTGCTGATCCTGGGGTTCATCCTGCTACGGCGGCCGTCGGCCCCCTGAGCGGGCGGCGCTGCGGTCGGCGTCGGGAGCGATCAGAACAGGGCGAGCGGGTTGGCCGGGGAACCGGTGCTGCCCTCGATCCTCAGGGGCCCGAGGACGAACTGGAACTGCCATCGGCCGAGCGAGGCGCACGTCACGGCCAACTGCTCGAGGTTGCAGTTGTCGACGAGCCACAGTCCCATGGCGACGATGCCGACGGTGTGGATCGGCATCGTCAGCTCCTCGCCGTAGCCGGACGGTCGCACGTCCTGGGCGACATCGGAGCCGATCGCCGCCACGCCCCGCTCGTGCAGCCATGGCAGGCAGGCGGCCTGGAAGCCCGGCTGGGTGTCCGGCTCGTAGGTCTTCCAGTCGGCGAGCCGGCGAGCCCCGTCGCCGGTTCGGAGCAACAGGACGTCGCCCGGTTCGACCGTGAACCCGCCGAGCGCCTCGGCCGCCTCCAGATCGGCGGGCATCACCGGCTCCCCCGGTTCGAACGCCCGGCCCCGGGCCCGGGCCACGTCGAGCAGGACACCCCTCGTGACGATCCCGTCACGGAGGTCCCGCACGTCCAGGCGGACCGCGCCGAGCCAGTCGGTGACGAGCCCGGCGTCGTGTCCGTTGTACATCTGCTTGTCCCAGAAGACGTGCGAGAGCGCGTCGATGTGGGTGACCGCCAGGCCGTGGAAGACCATGCCTATGAACTCCATGGCGGCACCGGCGTGACCCTTGTCGAGCTGCCCGACCCGGGCATCGTCCGGGCCGGACCCGAGGTCGAGCCCGGTCCCGAGCATGTAGCGTTGCGGGGGGTTGACCGCTCCCGGCATGGCCCTGGCTCGGATGTCCCAGGCACAGGACACCGCCACCCCCTCCGTCACCAGCGCCGCCGCCTGGCGCCGCTTGTCCGGCGTGATGTGATTCAGTGTGCCGAGGGTGTCGTCGTCGCCCCAGCGGCCCCAGTTGGACAGCTCGTCCATCCAGCTCCGGATCTCCGCCGCGCTCGGAGCGTCCTCTGGTAGCTCGGTCATGGCTCCCTCCTCGTCCGCCGGTCGGTCTCTACGTTCCGCCGTGAGCCCCTCGAGTCGGCATGGCGGCCCACGCCGGACGGCTACTCGAGCGAGTCGACCAGCGGCTCCAGCACATCCCGGACCGACACGATGCCCCACCGGTCGCCGTCCTGGACCAGCAGGTGGCGGACGCCGGCGGTGGCCATCAGCGATGCCGCCTCGGCGATCGGGGCGTCGGCGTCGACCGTGACCGGGAACGGGCGAGCGATCCCGCCCGCGGTCGGGTCCCCGCCGTCGGCGAGGGCCCGGACGATGTCCCGCTCCGAGACGATCGACGGGACGGAGTCCGAGGGTCGCCACACGAACAGGGCACCGCAGTTGATCGCCCGCATCGATTCGGCGAGCTCGCTCAGCGAGCTGTCCGGCCCGGCATCGGCGACGGTGAAGGCGGTCACGGCCCGGACCGGATCGGAGCTGCGGACGACCACGGCATCGGCTTCTGGGTTCATGGGCACCATCCTAGGGTGGCTGCGCCGGACAGCTCACGGATCTCCGGGGTCGGCACCCGGTCGACGGACGCCTTCAGGCCAGGGTGAACCGGGGCAGGGCCCAGCCCTCGCCGGTGTCGTGGAAGACCACCCGGACCGGCGCGTCGATCGACACGGCGTCGGGGTCGCAGTCGACGATGTTGGTCATCACCCGGGGTCCCTCGTCGAGCTCGACGTAGGCCACCACGTAGGGCGTCACCGCGTTCCACCCGCCGACGCTGCGGTGGACCACGGTGTAGCTGTAGACACGCCCGTTGCCGGAGGCGTCGTACCAGGTCAGGTCGAAGCTCGAGCACGCAGGGCACAACGCCCGTGGCCACCAGATCACGGTGTCGCAGTCGTCGCAGTGCTGCAGGGCGAACCGGCCTTCGGCGGCCGCATCCCAGAACGGCTTCGAGTCCTCGTTCGGGTGGGGGGCGTTGGTCGGCAGCGCGGGGGTGTCGTCGCTCATCAGATCTCCCGTCCCATGATCAGGGTCACGCTGCCCATCCGGCCGGCCAGCGAGCCGCCGGTCCCATGGGCCAGGGCGACCTCGCAGTCCGGAACCTGGACCGCCGGGTTGGCCTCGCCCCGGAGCTGGCGGACCGCCTCGATGATCTTGGTCATCCCGCCCCGGTTTCCCGGGTGGTTGTTGCACAACCCGCCGCCGTCGGTGTTGAACGGCAGGCCCCCGTCCGGGGCCTGGAGCATGCCGTCGGACACGAATCCGCCACCCTTGCCCTTCTCGCAGAAGCCGAGGTCCTCCAGGGTCTGCAGCACGGTGATGGTGAACGAGTCGTAGATCGACACGTAGTCGACGTCGTTCCTGGACACGCCGGCCTCCGCGAAGGCCAGCGGCCCCGACCACACCGCCCCGGTGTGGGTGAGGTCGATCCGACCGTTGTTGGTGTGCTTCGGGGCCTCCCCGGCTCCCAGGACCGGCACGCAGTGCCGTTCGAGATCGGCCGCCACCTCGGGGCTGACCACCACCACCGCACCGCCGCCGTCGGTGATGACGCAGCAGTCGAGCCGGTGCAGCGGGTCGGCGATCAGCGGTGACTCGATCACCTCGCTCACCGTCACCACGTCCTGCAGCATGGCGTCGGGGTTGTGCTGGGCGTGGACCGATGCGGCGACCTTGATCGCCGCCAGCTGCTCGCTGGTGGTGCCGTACTCGTGCATGTGCCGGCGGGCCGCCATGGCGTAGGCCGACACCACCGTATTGCCCCAGAGGTTCTCGAAGTCGGCCTCGGGAGCGCTGCTGCCCCCGCCACCACCGGGCGGTCGACCGCCGGTCCGGGGCTTTCCCGCCAGGCTGACCAGGGCCACCCGGCACTTCCCCGCGGCGATGGCGGCGGCGGCGTGGTTCACATGGGCCAAGTACGCCGAGCCGCCGAGCTCGGTCGAGTCCATGTACGTGGCACCGATGCCGAGGTACTCCATCATCGACAGCGGTCCGAGCCCCGGCGAGTCGCCGGCCCCGAAATAGGCATCGACGTCGGTCATGGTCAGCCCGGCATCGGCCAAGGCGCCCACGCAGACCCTGGCATGGATCTCCATCAGCGACTGATCCGGGAGGTGGCGACCGGGATGCTCGTACGCCCCGGCGATGTAGGCCCTGCCCCTGATGCTCATGCTGCCCCTTTCTGTCCCGACAGCCAAGCAGACTGTAGTCTCGGGTGCCATTCCGCACTGGGGGCGGCCATCCAGGGAGATCTGCACATGCGCTTCGGCTACCTATCACTGAATGCGATCGAGGGGATCAGGCCCGATGACCTCGCCCGGGAGCTCGAGAATCGGGGGTTCGACTCGATCTGGATGCCAGAGCACAGCCACATCCCGACCTCTCGGACCACGCCATATCCGGCCGGCGGGCCGTTACCCGAGGGCTACTGGCGGATGATGGACCCCTTCGTGTCCCTGGCCCTGGCCGCCGGAGCCAGCACCCGGCTGGAGCTGTGCACCGGGATCTGCCTGCTGCTGGAGCACGACGTGTTGGACCTGGCCTGTACCACGGCCACGCTGGACGCGCTGTCCGGCGGTCGGGTCCGGCTCGGCGTCGGTGTCGGCTGGAACGAGGAGGAGCTGGCCAACCACCGGCCGGACCTCCCGTTCAAGCTGCGGTACTCGGCGATGGAGGAGCGGGTGGCGGCCCTGCGAACAGCCTGGTCCGAGGAGGAGGCTGCGTTCGACGGCCGCTGGGACCGCTTCACCAGTTCCTGGGTGTATCCGAAGCCGCCGAACGGCTCCATCCCCGTCGCCCTCGGCAACGCCGGCCCCGTCGGCATCGAGCACGCCGCCCGGTACGCGGACGAGTGGTGCCCGATCGACGCCTCCATGCTCAACGACGGCCGCAGGCCGGACGTGGCAGGGGCCGTCGAGCTCTTCCGGACCAAGGCCACAGAAGCCGGCCGTGATGCGGCTGCGATCCCGATCTCGATCTTCACGGTCGGCAACAAGCTGGAGCGGATCGAGCGATACGCCGAGCTCGGGGTCGACCGGGTGGTGCTCATGCCGCCGACGATGGAATTGCATCCCGCCGATCGAACGCTCCACCATCTCGACTCGATGGCCGACCTGGTGGCGTCCCTGTCCTGAGCTGGGTGGCCGAGTAGGTAGATCAACGGTAGCCGTTCTTGTTCACGCGGCGATAGGTTCTTATTGCTACGAGGAATATTCCCCGGGAGGGTCCGACAGTGGCGGGTGATCAGCAACGCATCGGCAGCTGGAGCGCTCGACAGCTGGCGCCAGATACCAAGCTGACATCGGTCCCCGACGAGTTGGCGGACAGGATGCCGGACGTCATGGTCGGCGGGCCGTCGAGCCCGCCCGAGAGCTCACCGAAGCGTCGCTCCGAACGGGGGATGGCCTTCTCGATGGGCCTGCTGGTCGGCCTCATCCCGCTCCTGCTCGTCGCCGCCGGCCTCGTCGGCTATCTCCTCGCTGCGGACTCGGACGACGACGCCGGGCAGACGACGTCTGCCGAGGGCACCGCTCCATCCACCGTCCCGGCTGCCCCGTCCTCCAGCACGGTGCCGGCCGCCCCGTCGGAATCGGGGAGCGCGACCCCCGCCATCGATCCCACCACGCTGCTGCCGCCCCGCGCCGAGGTACGGGATGGCACGCTCTACCTCGAAGGGGCCATGCCGCCGGAGGTCGTTGCCGGCTACGTCGACGAGTTCACCAAGCTGGCCACCGCCCTGGGCTACGACCTGGCCGACGAGACCACGATCGTCGATGGCGCGCTCGTGCCCGCCGAGATCCCCACCCGCTTCGCCGACGCCGTGTTCTTCGAGACTTCGAGCGACGTCCTCGATCCGCAGTTCCTCCCCATCCTCGATTCCATCGCCGCCTACATGCTGGAGGGCAGCGCCGATCTGACCATCGTCTCCCACACCGACGCATCGGGAAGCGAGGCGACCAACCTCCATCTCGCCCACCACAGGGGCGGCGAGGTGTACGACTACCTGGTCGCCACGGGGATCGATCCCCTGCGCATGTCGGTCGACGCCAGGGGCGAGGCCGACGCGTCTGGAGAGGGCGGCGCCCAGGCCATGGCCGAGCGCCGGGTCGAGTTCCTCTTCAAGGTCGAGCCCTAACCGCACCCCGGATCGGGACGACGAGGTCAGCCCTGCGGGACGTCGCCGAGATCTGATCGGGATCTCGGGTCTCGGCGTCCTCCTCACCCGCTACGCTCGGCTGTAGTCGTCGGGTCCCCGCCTCTCCCGGCCCATCGGACCATCGGTCGCCCGTTCTGCTCGTGGCTTCGCCGCTGGTTGCCTCGCGGCTCTGCCGCCCGTATTGCCTCGCGGCTTCGCCGCCGTTTGACTTGCGGCTCTGCCGCGTGCCGATGAGTCGGCGAGCACCGGGTCGGCCGGTCTCGCCACAGCACGAGGTGGGAGCGCGAGATGGGCAGCAGACGATCTCCTGGTCGGGGTCGAGGCCGTCGCAGCCGGGGCCGTGGCAGCACGGGGCGGTCCGGTCCGCTGGCGGACCTGGCCGGTGAAGCGGTCGACGAGGCCATCGGCGACAGCCTGCGAGCCGCCCCCCACACCGACCGCCGGCAGCTGGTGGATCAGGTCCGGACCGGGGCGCCACTGCTGTCGGTCGACGAGGTCGAGGCCCGGGTCGACGCCATGGTGGACCGACGGGGCGGGATGGCGCCGATCGCCGCGTTGCTGGCCGACGACTCGATCACCGAGGTGATGATCAACGGACCGGGCCGGGTCTGGATCGAGCGGGACGGTCTGGTGGAGCCGGGGCCCACCACCATCGACGGCCAGCAGATCGAGCTGCTGATCGAGCGCATCACCGCCCCGCTGGGACTCAGGGTCGACCGCACCGCCCCCATCGTCGATGCTCGGCTGGCCGACGGCTCACGGGTCAACATCGTCGTCCCGCCGCTGGCCATCGGTGGGCCGGCGGTGTCGATCCGGCGGTTCACGGCCCGTCCCGTCCCGCTGTCGTCCTTCGGGCCACCGACCGCCACCCGGCTGCTCACGGACCTGATGGCACAGCGAGCATCGATCCTCGTGGTCGGCCCGACGAGCTCGGGGAAGACCACGCTCATCAACAGCCTGGCCACCCTCGTCGATCGGTCGGAGCGGATCATCTGCATCGAGGACACCGCCGAGCTCCAGCTCCCGGCCGGCAACGTCGTTCGCCTGGAGGCCCGGCCGGCCAACAGCGAGGGCATCGGCGAGGTCACGCTCCGGCGGCTGGTGTTGACCGCGCTCCGGATGCGCCCCGATCGCCTCGTCGTCGGGGAGGTCAGGGGCCCCGAAGCATTCGACCTGCTCCTGGCCCTCACCAGCGGTCATCGAGGCTGCCTCACCAGTTGCCACGCCGCCGACGCCGCGGCCGGCCTCCGGCGGTTGGAGGTGCTGGCCGGGCTCGCCGATCCCTCGCTCGGCCCCGATCTGCGGCGCCACCTCGTCGGCGACGGGCTCGATGCCGTCGTCGTCACGGCCAAGGTCGGCGCCCGCCGGCTCGTGGTCGGCATCGCTGTCGTCGAGGGGGACCGTCTGCTGACCCGCTGGTCGGCGGGACGGGCTCGACGTCGGGGGGCGGCATGAGGGGAGTGGTCGGGCCGTCGGTGCCGGCCCTCGCCCTCTGCATCCTGGGGCTGGCGGCCGGTAGCCCCACGGTCGCCACATCGGGACCGGTGGCGGTGCTCCTCGCCGGCTGCGAGCTCGGTCGGCGGCGATCGCGTGCGGCTCGCCGCTACCGCGCCAGGGCCCTGCCGGCGGTGGTCGATCACCTCATCCAGCAGCTACGGTCCGGTTGCTCCCTGCGGCAAGGCTGTCTGCGGCTGGCCGACCTCGACGCAGCGGTGGTGCCCGAACCGCTTGCGCCGTTCCTGGATGCGCTGGCGGCCGGTCGGACCCTGGTCGAGGCGGCCGACCGGCTGGCTGCCGATCCCGACCGATCGATCCGGTTGCTCGCGGTGACCCTGCGAGTCCTGGCCACCAATGGCGGACCGGCCGTTCCGGCCCTGCAACGACTTCGTCACTCGCTGATCGGCGCGGTCCACGCCGGCGACCGCACTGCGGCCGAGGCCGGGCAGGCCCTGGCGTCGGCCGGGCTGCTGGCAGCGGCCCCGGGCCTGTTCGCCGTCGTGGTGGCCGCGGTCGACGGCCGGGTGGCCCGCTTGTACCTCTTCGAGCCGCTCGGCGCCGGCTGCGTGTTCGCTGCGCTCGTGCTCTCCACCCTCGGCTGGTGGTGGATGCAGCGGCTGATCGACTCGGCCGCCGATCCGTGGCGATGAATCCCCTGGTCGCAATCGTGCTGTTCGTGGTCGTGGTCGGTCTGACGCTGCGCCGCCGTCGCCGGCGAGCGGCAGACGCCGCCGACCGGGCGCTGGAGGCCGGGCTGGGCTTCACCATCGATCTGATCGCCGTGGTGCTTGGATCCGGGGGTACGGTTCACCAGGCCGTCGCCACGGTCGCCGCCATCGGACCGCCGCCGGTCCGGGCCGGCTTCGAGGCCGTGTTGCACCGATCCGCCGCCGGTGTCCTGCTGGTCGACTCGTTGGCTCGGGCCTCGGTGGAGCTCGGCCCGGCCTTCCATCCCCTCGTCGGCGCGCTCGTCACCACCGAGCAGGACGGCGGATCGCTGACGGCACTGCTCCAGCGGCTGGCCGACGATGCCGAGCAGGCCCACCGCTGGCAGGTCGAGACGGCGGCCAGGCGCTTGCCGGTGGCGCTGTTGCCGCCGCTGGTGGTGTGCCTGCTGCCGGCCGTCGTCATCGGCACGGTGGTGCCCCTGGCGGTGGTCGCCGTCCGCCAACTCGAGCTCTGAGTCCTTCCCCGTATCCCA
>JAHELU010000273.1 GCA_024644005.1 Acidimicrobiales bacterium
CGGTCGTCGCCCCGACCGAGGCGAGGGTGCTGCGGATGCTGGCCGGCACCGATCGGGCGCGGAACGACGTCGTGGCCGTGGTGCCGCCCGCCCTGGTGGAGGCCACGGTCGAGAAGGTCGCGGTCAACGCGGTCATGGCCGGCTGCCGCCCCGAGTACCTGCCGGTGGTGCTGGCCGCGGTGGAAGGCGCCTGCACGGACCAGTTCAACATGCACGGGCTGCTGTGCACCCTCTGGTTCTCGGGGCCGGTGGTCGTCGTCAACGGCGAGATCCGCAATCGCATCGGCATGAACAGCGGCAAGAACGCCCTCGGCCAGGGCAACCGGGCCAACTCCACCATCGGCCGGGCCCTCCAGCTCGTCGTCCGCAACGTCGGCGGTGGCAGGCCGGGGGTCGACGGCATCGACCGGTCGGCTCTCGGGGCCCCGTCCAAGGTCGGCTGGTGCTTCGCCGAGGACGAGGAGAACCTGCCACCGGGATGGGAGCCGCTGAGCGTCGAGCGGGGTCTGGCCCTCGGCCAGGACGCAGTGACCCTGTTCGCCGGCCACGGACCGATCGGGGCGATCGATCAGATCTCCCGCACACCGGAGTCGCTGACCCGCTCACTGGCGGCCCAGCTCCTGGCCGTCGGCCATCCCAAGCTGCCGAACGAGGCGATGCTGATCATGACCCCGGAGCACCAGCGGGTCTTCGCCGAGGCCGGCTGGTCCAAGGCCCGGTTCCGGGCCGAGCTCGAGCCGCTGCTGGTCCTGGACGGCGACGAGGCTCGACGGGGAGCGGGCGGGATCGAAGAGGGACTCCCACCGGCGCTGGCCGGTAAGGCCGTGCCCAAGTTCCGGCCGGGCTCGCTCATGATCGTGCGGGCCGGGGGCAGCGCCGGCGCCTTCTCGGCCATCCTCGGGGGGTGGATCGGCGGCCCGAAGGGATCGGAGCCGATCACCGTACCGGTCGGCAGCTGAGCCGTCACGTTGCCTCCAGGGGCCCTCAGGGCCCAAGATTGCACGATGGATGTTGGTGATCGGCTGGAACTGCACGAGCTACCGGGCCGCTATGGCGATGCCATAGACGACCGGGACTGGGAACGGTTGGACCGGATCTTCACCGAGGACGCAGTGTTCGATCTGACCGACCTCGGGGCGCCCCGACTCGAGGGACTCGACGCCATCCGGGCCTTCATGGACACCGAGGCCAGGCACCCCAGGACCCACACGATGACCAACATCTACGTCGACGTGAGCGAGGACGGGGTCAGGCTCAACTTCCGGATCGTGGCCATCCTGCCGGAGGGTCGGGTCGGAACGGCCTCCTACTACGACGAGGTGGTCAAGACCGAGCACGGCTGGCGGGTCAAGCACCGGGTCACGACGTTGCGGCGCCGAGATCGCATCGAGGGCCGGTGACGGGTGGAGCGCGAACCGACGAGCCGTGAGGCCGTACTGGCCAAGTACCTCGAGGAGCGGGACAAGCGGATCCGGCCCGACGGCAACGACCAGTACATCGAGGTCACCGGTCGCTTCGCCTCCTTCGTCGAGGATCCCTACGTGCCGCCCGTCGAGCGGGAGCCCCGCTCCGACGAGGTGACCGTTGCGGTCATCGGCGGTGGCTTCGCCGGGCTGGTCACCGGGGCCAAGCTGAAGTCGGCGGGGATCGACGACGTCGTGCTGATCGAGAAGGGCGGCGATGTCGGTGGCACCTGGTACTGGAACCGGTATCCGGGCGCCCAGTGCGACACCGCCGCACTCATCTACCTGCCACTGCTGGAGGAGACCGGTCACCGGCCGACCGAGAAGTACACCCACGGGCCGGAGATCCTGGAGCACTGCCACCGCATCGCCGACCACTTCGACCTGTACGATTCGGCCCTGCTGGCCACCGAGGTCACCGGACTGGAGTGGGATCCCGACCGCTCCCGTTGGCTCGTGAGCACCGATCGGGGCGACGAGCTGCTGGCCAGGTTCGTCACCATGGGCACGGGCCCGCTCCACCGGCCGAAGCTGCCGGGCATCCCCGGCATCGAGACCTTCGCCGGTCACTGCTTCCACACAAGCCGGTGGGACTACGACTACACGGGCGGTAGCGAAGACGGCGAGCCGATGGATCGCCTGTCCGACAAGCGGGTCGGCATCATCGGCACCGGGGCAACGGCGGTCCAGTGCATCCCCCACCTGGCCCGGGCCTGTGGCGAGCTGTACGTGTTCCAGCGGACACCGTCATCGATCGACGTCCGCAACAACCACCCCATCGACCCGGACTGGTTCGACTCCCTGGAACCGGGCTGGCAGGACGAGTGGCTGCGCAACTTCACCACGCTGCAGACCGGTGGGTTCGCCGACGAGGACCTGGTCATGGACGGCTGGACCGACATCGCCCAGCGGATCCGGGACCGCGTCTTCGCCAAGCCCGATCAGGACTTCAGCCCGGCCTCGCTGCTGCAGGCCTACCACGAGAGCGACGACGAGAAGATGGCCGAGATCCGGGCCAGGGTCGATGAGCTCGTCCAGGATCCCGAGACCGCAGCGGCGCTTAAACCGTGGTACCGCCAGCTCTGCAAGCGGCCCTGCTTCCACGACGAGTACCTGCAGGCGTACAACGAGCCGAGCACCCACCTGGTCGACACCGACGGCCGGGGGGTGGAACGGATCACCGAATCCGGGGTCATCGCCGGTGGTCGGCACCACGAGCTGGACTGCCTCATCTACGCCTCGGGATTCGAGGTGGGCACCGACTACACCCGGCGGTCCGGGTTCGACCCCATCGGCCGGGACGGCGTCCGGCTGTCCGAGCGCTGGGCCGACGGCATGCAGAGCCTCCACGGGATGCACGTCCACAGCTTCCCCAACGCGTTCATCGTCGGATTCTCCCAGGCGGCCAACCTGATCTCGAACATCCCCCACAACCTGACCGAGGCCGGCACCACCATCGCCGCAATCCTGGCCCATGCCCTGACCGTCGGCGCCGACGAGGTCGAGACCACGGCCGCAGCCGAGCGGGACTGGGTCGCCAAGCTCGAGGCAGGCGGTCGAACGTTCGGCGGCGACCCCACCTGCACGCCCGGCTACTACAACTTCGAGGGTCACGACGCCGGGCGGCGGGGCCTGCTCAACACGGTCGGCTACCCGGACGGGCCGCTTGCCTACTTCGAGTACATCGACCGCTGGCGCTCGTCCGGCGACTTCGAGGGCCTCGAGTTCCGGGAACGGCATTGACGGAGACGACGACGATCGCGGCCACTGGCTCCGGGCGCCAGACGCCGCCCCTGTGGTGGTTGCTGGTGGCGGGCAGCGTCATCACCGCGTTGTCGCTCGGTGTGCGCTCGACGTACGGCCTGTTCCTCGATCCGGTGGTCGAGGCGCTCGGCACAGGCCGGGGGGCGTTCGCGCTGGCGATCGCCATCCAGAACCTGATGTGGGGCCTCAGCCAGCCCGTGGCCGGGGCGGTGGCCGACCGGTTCGGCAGCGCCAGGGTGCTGGTGGGCGGCACCGTGCTGTACGCCCTCGGCCTGGTGCTCATGGCCGGATCCGACACGACCGGTTCGCTGTACCTCTCGGCAGGGTTCGTGATCGGCGTCGGCAACGGAGCGGCCAGCTTCGCCGTCGTCCTGGCCGCGATCGGGCGGATGGCCCCGCCGGAGAAGCGGTCGATGGCCCTCGGCGTTGCCACCGCCATGGGCTCGGTCGGCCAGTTCTTCCTCGTGCCGGCGGCCCAGCGGCTCATCGACACGGCCGGTTGGGAGACAGCGGCCGTCGCCCTGGCCGGCGTCATCCTGGTGATGCTGGCCTTCGCCCCCGCCCTCCGGGGCCGGGCGGTCGACCACGAGCCACCGGCGGCCCCGGGGGTGGAACCGGTGCCGTTACGGCGGGAGTTGCGCCGGGCCGCCCACTCGAGGTCCTTCCGGTTGCTGAACGGAGCCTTCTTCGTCTGCGGATTCCATGTGACGTTCATCGCCACCCACCTCGCCTCGTACAGCGAGGACGTAGGCCAGACCCGGGCCGTTGCCGCCACCGCCCTGGCCATGATCGGCCTGTTCAACATCGTGGGATCGCTGGCCGCCGGCCTCCTCGGCGGTCGCCACTCGAAGACGAAGCTGCTGTCGATCATCTATGCATCCCGGGCTCTGGTGATCGCCGGCTTCGTGCTGATTCCGGCCAGCGCCGCCACGACCGTGGCGTTCGGGGCACTG
>JAHELU010000274.1 GCA_024644005.1 Acidimicrobiales bacterium
TGCGCCACCTGGTCGGCTCGCCCGACGGCTCGGTGGTCTACGCCTCCGACATGACCAGGGACACGATCTTCGCCGTCGACAACAGAACCGACGAGACAACGGTCCTGGCCACAACCGACAGGAAACCCAACTCGATCGACCTCAGCCCCGACGGGCGGGTGCTGTTCGTCTCCAACCGAGGCCGCAACAACCCGACCTCCTACTACCTTCCCGGCCCGGAATGGGGCTCGGTGCTCCTCATCGACACCGAGACGGGTGAGATGCTGGATGCCATCGTCGGCGGCAATCAGACCACCGGGTTGGAGGTGTCCGATGATGGCACGCTGCTGGCCTTCAGCGACCTGCTCGACGATCGAGTGGTCGTCTACTCGGTGCCGTCCACGGAGGTGCTCCTCGCCGGCGGGGGCGGCCGCTACGGGGATCATCTGACCGATCTGGCCAAATAGGCGACCCGGAGGAGGTGCAACGCCAGTCGGTCCGCCGCGCAGGGCGACGGACCGATGAGCGACCGGGTACCGAGGCGGCGAAACTCGGGCGGTTGGACCTGACTCACCTCCGCCTCAGGCGAGCACCTCCGGAAGAGCCTTGATGAGGGCGGCGCTGGTCTCGTTGCCGACGAGGCCGGCCTGCATCCGGTTCATCATGTAGGTCATGGTGACCCGGTTGTCGAGATCGTTGATGACGATGGATCCGCCCCAGCCTCCCCAGAAGCAGACTCGGCCCCAGTCGATGCCGAGCGGGTCGCTCTCGTCGGCCAGCCCGTAGCCGAGACCGAACTTGACCGGCAGGCCGAGGACGAGATCGACGCCGGACGCCTGGACCTCGAAGATGCGGTCGACCGTCGACGATGAGAGCAGCTCGACCCCGTTCGACGATCCCCGGTTCGACACTGCCGCCTGGATCCTCGCCACGGATCGGGCGTTACCGTGGCCGTTGGCGGCGCCGATCGTGGCGGCCCGCCATTCCGGGGTGTGGGCGATGTTGGCTTCAGGGGCTGGTCCGGTGAAGGTCTTGATCATCACGCTCTCGGGGTCGAGGTCCTCGGGAATCGGGAGCGGGGGAGGAGGCACGACGTCGGCGATGCGATCGTGGTTCTCGGGGGGAGAGCCAATGGTGAAGTCGGCGCCGAGCGGATCGGCGATCTCCTCGGCGAAGAACCGCTTGAGGCCCCGGCCGTCGATCCGCCGGATGACCTCGCCGACGAGGTGACCCTGGTTGAGGGCGTGGTAGCCCGAAGCGGTGCCCGGCTCCCACCATGGCTCCTGCGTGGCCAGCATCGCCGTCGCCCTGTCGTCGTCGAGGACGTCGTCGGGCGTGACGGGCTGCGCCCAGGCCGACACGCCGGAGGTGTGGGACAACAGATGGCGAACCTCGATGCCGTCCTTGCCGTTCGCGGCGAACTCCGGCCAGTAGGTGGCCACCTTCTCGTCGGGATCGAGCGCTCCACGGTCGATCAGCAGGAGGGCCGAGAGGGCGGTCATGGTCTTGGTGGTCGACCAGACGTTCGTGATGGTGTCGGCCTGCCACGGGATCGAGCGGGCCTCGTCGACCCAACCGCCCCAGACGTCGCAGACCAGCTCGCCGTCGACGGCCACGGCAAACGACGCGCCGAGGTCATAGCCAGACGCGAGCTGCTGCTCGACGATGTCGATCAGCGGCTGGAATCGGTCGTCGGACGTACCCGAGAGTTCAGACATGGGAGGCTCTCCTTCGTTGTGCCCGTACGGTACGCCCGACCGACCCGGACGGCCAATCGGTCGCATCGGCGCGGCCATGGCAGCCGACGGTGCACCCGGGCCGGGGGTCGAGCTCTCGAGGTCTGGTGGCGAAGACCAGGCCGCGGGCGCTGGAGCTCCACGGCGGGTCAGATCGTCAGCTCGGTCGTCGGGGAGACGAGTCCGTGCTGCACGGCGAAGAGCGCGGCACCGGCCCTGGTCGAGACACCGATCTTGGCGTAGATGTGCTCGATGTGGCTGCCGGCCGTCTTGGGGCTGATGTCGAGCAGCTCGGCCACCCGGCGGTTCGATGCGCCTCTGGCCACGAGGACGAGCACCTCGGTCTCGCGTGGGGTCAGCCCGGCGGCGCTGGTGGGTCGTCGGCGGGGGCTGTGCCCCGCCGCGACCAGTACTGCGTCGACGGCAACGGGGTCGAGCTTGCCCGATCGCGCCTCGTCCCGGAGCTGCCGGGCTGCTTCGGCCGGCGACAGCCCGGGGCGATGGGGCCGGGCCTCTCCCATGGCGTGGTAGGCATCGGCCGCTCCGAGGAGCCTGGCGAGCGGCTGGACGGCCGACGCGGCGGCCCGGTGATAGCCGGATCCGTCGAGCCGCTCGTGTCCGGACGAGGCGACGGCCCCGATCTCGGCCAGAACCGCCGGCCGGCGCAGCATCCGCTCCGTGTAGTAGTCGTGGAGCCTGATCCGCTCGGCCTCGGAGGCGGTGAGCGGCGTCGGCTTGTCCCAGATCGTGTTCGGCACCCCGGCTCGACCGATGTCGTGGACGAGCCCGGCTCGCCACACGAGCTTCACGTCCCGACTCGTGTTGCCCGAGGACACCGCAGCCCGACTGGCCAGGTCGGCGACGCCTCGGGAGTGGCCGAGGAAGTAGGGGGACTTCAGATCGGCGAAGTCGGCGAGCACCTCGAGGATGCGGTCGAGCTCTGCTTCGTCGACGGAGCGGTCGAGCTCGGGCTCCGAGGCGATGACCTGGTCCCAGTCCTGGAGCTGCTCGAGCTCGTCGAAGATGTCGGCTGCCAGCGGACAGAAGGCATCGACGAGGTCCGGGTCGAACTGGGTTCCCCGGCGCTGCCTGGCCACCGACGTCGCCATCGGCACACCCCCCAGTCGGTGGTGTGCCACCATCACGTCGGCGAGGTGCAGGAGCCGCGCTGGCAGGGGGATGTCGCGACCGGCTGCTCCGGCGGGAATGCCGTTGCCGTCCCAGCGCGCGAAGGCGAAGCCGAGCGCCTCACCGACGTCCGCACCGAGCCCGAACCGGCTCGCCAGCAGCCCGGTGACCTCGCAGTGCGCGACCAGGGCCCGCTCGATGGCCGGCTCGCCCGAGGTGTGGTCGAGTGCGCTCCGGGCACCATCCCGGGCCCATCGCAGCAGGAATTCCGACTTCGCCCGTCCCGCGAGGTCGACCTGATAGCTCTCGGCCCGAAAGGCGATGTCGTCGCCGAAGGTCCTCGCCAGCTCGTAGGAATCGGCGGTGCAACCGATCCAGGCCAGGAGGTTCACCCAGAAGGTCGTCGCCCGCTGCTGCGGTGTCTGGCCGATCTGCTGGCCGATGCGCCGAGCGACGTGGGTCGACCGGATGGCGTGCTCGGCCGGCTGTCCCAGTCCGAGATCCGCCGCCAGCGAGAGCGTCGCGGCCAGCTCGGCGAGGCGAACACCGGGGCTCGGTGCCGGCGACCCCATCACGCTCCAATTCTACCGGAGAGCGGTCGACGGATCCCGCCGCCAGCGGGCCGGTCGACCAGCGAAATTCTCCTGAATGTCGGGTGATCGCCCGATGTGTGGCCGGGTGGCTGGGACGTACAAGTGAACCATGACATCAACACATGCAACTGACGAAATGACCAAGCAGAAGGTGGCGATCAGTCTGACGACCGGATTGGAAGACCCGGAGAAGGTGACGGTCGCCATGCTCGTCGCCGTCGGTGCTGCCGAATCGGGACGCTCGACGCTCATCTTCCTGACCAAGGAGGCCGTGCGGCTGGCCCTGAACGGCGTTGCCGTCGGCACGGCCTGCGACGGCTGCCCGTCACTGCCCGACCTGCTGACCCGGTATGGCGACGCCGGTGGCGAGTTCCTGGTCTGCCCGATCTGCTTCAACACCAAGCAGCTCCCGGCCGAGGAGCTCATCAAGAACGCCGAGCTCGGCGGAACCGTCCAGCTCTGGGAGTGGATGGGCGACGGGGCAACCACCTTCAGCTACTGATGCAGTCGGTCGCTGCACGACGAGCCCGGGCCCGATGCCCGGGCTCGGTCCGGTCGCACCCGGTAGCGCCGGGCTGGGAATCCGGTAACCGCTCGCCTCCTTGCGCCGCAGCCCCTCCAGGACGGTCCGAGAGCGCGTCTCCTGCCCTTGGTTCGGCACGGCCTGGGGACTAGTCTGAGGGCAGGAACACGAGTGGGGAGGTCAGCAGATGACTTCGGCTCGATGGGCGATGCGGATCGGC
>JAHELU010000275.1 GCA_024644005.1 Acidimicrobiales bacterium
TCCTCCACCGACGTCCGGCGTCGGCCCGGGGGCGGGGGCGGGGGCGATGTGCTCGGTCCAACGGACGCCGTCCCAGTACCGCTGGGAGCCACCGTCGACCGGATACCAGCCTGCCGGCGCGGACCGTCCGTCCCCCTCGTAGTCCTCACCACCGGTGGTCATACAGGAGTTATAGCAGATCCCGTATGGCATCTAGCCCCAGCCAGCCGCACCCCGGCCAACGTGCTTCTAGGCTTGAATGGGCAACGGAGCTCCCATGAGACATCGCGACACAGCCCCATCCGACGCCGACCTCGTGCTCCGTCGCGCCATCGAGCTCGATGCGGACCACACGAGCGGCGACGACATCGAGCTCGACCAGACGACGTTGAGCGAGATCGCAGCCGAGATCGGCGTTGCGCCCGAAGCGGTGGTCACCGCCATCGCGGAGGCCAGGACAGGCGTCCTGGCCCACCGCTCCCTGGTCGACCGGGTGATCGGCCCACGCCGGGTCTGGGCCCACCGCCCGATCACCTACGACGACGAGCTGGCCAGGGCCCGGCTGCTCGACTGGTTGGAGGTCACCCATGGCCTCCGGCCACGGGTGAGGCCGGACGGCGTGGTGGTGGCCAGCAAGCGTCGTGATCTGGTCGGCAAGGTCGGCATCGGCCTGCGCAAGGCCCAGGGGGTCGGTGGCCTGGCGGTGGCCACCACCGTCCGGGCCACCACCGTGGTCCCCGATGACGACGACGCAGGGAGCGACGGAGCGATCTGCCTGGTGGCCGACGTCGGCGCCAAGCGCAAGGAGGCGGTGCTGGGCGGCTCGGCGGTGGCGATGGGGGCCTCGGTCGTCGTCGGTCTCGCAGCGGTGGTCACGGGCCCGCTGACGCTGGTCGGCGTCCCGGCCGCGGCCGGGGTCGGTACGCTCGTCGCCCGGCGGGTCCACCGGTCGACGGTGGCCCGGGTGAGCGAGAGCGTCGAACTCACGGTCGACGGGGTCGCCGTCGGCGAGGATGCACCGAAGCCCAAGGGCAGCCTGGTCCGCCGTCGTAGGACCGAGCGGGTACTGGAGCGGTCGGACCGTGAGCGACCGGAGCTACCGGCTCCCGAGCGGGCCGGCGACTGATCGCCCCACCTCGCGGACCGGGGCCGGTTCGACCGGTCCGTCCCCTCAGGCTCCGGCCGGCCCGGAGGTGGCCCCCCGGACCAACCGTCCCGGAAGGGCCCCGGTCGGCTCGCCGCCGCTCGACACCTCGACCCCTGACACGAACGTGTGGTCGTAGCCGGAGCTGCGCTGCACCAGCCGCCTGCCACCGGCCGGCAGATCGTGGACCACCCTGGGCTCGGTGACCGACAGGTTGTCGAAGTCGACCACGTTGATGTCGGCCTTGTACCCGGGGGCCAGCACGCCCCGGTCGCAGAGCCCGTATGCGGCGGCGGTGTCCCTCGTCTGCTTGCGTACGAGCTGCTCGAGCGCGATGCGCTCGCCCCTGGTCCGGTCCCTGGCCCAGTGGGTGAGCAGCGTCGTCGGGTAGCTGGCGTCGCAGATGGTGGCCACGTGGGCCCCGCCGTCGCCGAGACCGCAGATCGTGTGCTCGTCGACCAGCATCTCCCGGATCACGTCGAGGTTGCCTGCGGCATAGTTCTCGAACGGGTAGAGCAGCAGCGTCTCGCCGTCGCCGGCGCTGAGGAGATCGAGCGCGAGCTCCCTCGGCGATCCACCGGCTGCGACCG
This sequence comes from Acidimicrobiales bacterium, assembly GCA_024644005.1. GTDB lineage: Bacteria > Actinomycetota > Acidimicrobiia > Acidimicrobiales > SZUA-35 > JAHELU01. Next base: position 1,714 of record JAHELU010000275.1, read on the forward strand.
CTCTGGCCGCGATGCCGTCGGCCGGGTCCGGCTCGTAGTCGAGCGGTGAGCCCAGCTCGAAGGTCCTGGTGAGGGCGTAGTCGATCCAGCGACTGAAGCCGTTGTCGGGCCGGTCGGCCAGCAGCGCAGCCCGGAGCTCGCCGTCGGTGCGGAGCCGGGCCGCCCGCTCGGCCAGGGGTAGGTGGGCGATCCCCTGGTAGACGGAGCTGTCCCGGAACGGGTGGACGCTGGTGTCGAGGCCCATCATGATGCCGATCGGTCGACAGCCGACCTGGCCGGTCATGACCAGGCCCCGCTCGTTGGCGGCTCGTATCCCGGCCAGCGTGCGACGCCACCGATCGGGATCGTGGTCGACCTGGAGCAGCAGCACCGACACCGGCCGACCCGACAGCCGGGCCATCTCCGCCAGGACCTCCACCTCGCCCGGACCGAAGTCGCTGTTGCACTGGATCATCCCGGCCCCGGCCCGTCCCATCGCCCTGGCGATGCCGGCCAGCTCCGGCTCGGCGGCCGAGAGGCTCGGGGTCGGTCGGCCGTCCGCCGCCCTGTGCTTCGTGGTCCGGGAGGTCGAGAAGCCGAGCGCCCCCGCCCGGAGGGCCGACGTCACCGCATCGGCCATCTCCTCCACCTCGACCTCGGTCGGGATCTCCGCGTGATCGGCCCCCCGGTCTCCCATCACCGAGAACCGGAGCGCACCATGGGGGATCTGGGCGCCGACGTCCATGACCTTGGCCGTCCGCTCCAGCTCGTCGAGGTACTGCTCGAAGCTCGACCAGGTGAAGTCGATGCCCTCGGCCAGGACCGTGCCGGGGATGTCCTCGACGCCCTCCATGAGGTTGATCAAGTAGTCCTCCGTCCCCGGACGCAACGGGGCGAACCCGACACCGCAGTTGCCGAACACGGCGGTCGTCACCCCGTGCCACGACGACGGGGTCAGGTACGGGTCCCACGTCGCCTGGCCGTCGTAGTGGGTGTGGATGTCGACCCAGCCCGGCAGCACCAGCCGACCGGCAGCATCGAGCTCCCGATGGCCACGGCCGATGTCGTCACCGACGCCGGAGATCCGTCCCTCGTCGACCGCCACATCACCCATTGCGGCCGGGGCCCCGGTCCCGTCGACGACCGTGCCTCCTCGGATGACCAGCTCGTGCATGGCGGTACCTCCCGGCCGATGTGCTCGCACCAGACGTTAGCCAACGATGCGCCCAGGCAGAAAAGCGCCCCTCCGGGCCGCATACCGCGGGGCCGGGCTCAGGCAGGGCCGCATACCGCGGGGCCGGGCTCAGGCCCGGGCCGTCTTGCGGTTCTTGACGGTCCGGGCCCGCACCACAGGATCGAGCTCGACCTTGCGGAGGCGGACATGGTTCGGGGTGACCTCGACGCACTCGTCGTCGGCGATGAACTCCAGCGCCTGCTCGAGCGAGAGGACCCGGGCCGGGGTCAGCCGCACGGTCTGATCGGCCGCCGCCGCCCGGTGGTTCGTCAGCTGCTTCTCCTTGCAGACGTTGACGTCCATGTCCTCGGCCCGGCTGTTCTCGCCGACGATCATGCCGCAGTAGACCTCGGTGGTCGGAGCGACCAGCATCTCGGCCCGCTCCTGCAGCCCGAGGAGGGCATACGCGGTGACCGGGCCCTGGCGGTCGGCGATCACCGAACCGGCCCGCCGGGTCCGCAGCTCGCCGAACCACGGCTCGAAGCCGTCGAACGTGTGGTTCAGAACCCCTGAGCCCCTGGTCTCGGTGAGGAACTCGGTGCGGAAGCCGATCAGCCCCCTGGCCGGGACCAGGTAGTCGAGGCGGACCCAGCCGGTCCCGTGATTGACCATGTTCGCCAACCGGCCCCTGCGGGCCGACAGGAGCTGGGTGACCGCCCCGAGGTGGTCCTCCGGCACATCGATCGTGACCCGCTCCACCGGTTCGTGGATGGCGCCGTCGATCTCCCTCGTCACCACCTGCGGCTTGCCGACGGTCAGCTCGAAGCCCTCCCGCCGCATCTGCTCCACCAGCACGGCAAGTTGGAGCTCACCCCTGGCCTGCACCTCCAGGGTGCCGGCCGGGTACCCGGCATCCGGATCGATGCCGTTGACCCTCAGGCTGACGTTGCCGACGAGCTCGGCCTCCAGCCGGGCCTTGACCAGCCGGGCGGTCAGCTTGTCGCCGTCGCGACCGGCCAGTGGGGAGGTGTTGGTACCGATCGTCATCGCCAGCGCCGGTTCGTCGACCTCGATGACCGGCAGGGGACGGGGATAGACGGGGTCGACGAGGGTCTCGCCGATCATGATGTCGGGGATGCCGGCCACCGCAACCAGATCGCCTGGGCCGACCCGCTCGGCCGGCACCCGCTCGAGGTGCTCGGTCAGGTACAGCTCGGCCAGCTTGACCCGCTGCACCGAGCCGTCGACCCTGCTGAGGGACACCGATTGCCCCTTGCTCAGGGT
>JAHELU010000105.1 GCA_024644005.1 Acidimicrobiales bacterium
GCAAGCCAGCGTCGTTGGTGGTCCGCTGGTCGACGCCCCGCCGTGCGACGCCGAGCTAGCCCTGCTCGATGCCGTGGACGAGTACGGTCGACGCGCCCGCGGACGCGCCCGCCACCCACAACCCCCCCAACGCGCCCGCGGACGCGCTCACGGTCAACAACCCCCGGCCGGCCCCAGACACGCCACCCACAACCCGCGACGCGCCCGCAGACGCGCTGGCCAACCACAACCGACGGCGCCCCCGGACGCCCGCACGAACCGCAACGGATGCGGGGCCCTGTTTGCGGCAAGCTCGCACTGGCCGACGCGCCAGCCCCAGCCGGATCAGTCCCGTCTCGCTCCGGTCCCTCGTCACCCGATTTGGTCTGTCGAGTCATCGACAGACTACTGCGCCGTTGTGACACCGAGAGGCGACCCGATCAGGCAACGGACCCAGAGCCCCGACGCGTCCGCGGACGCGCCACCCAGCCAAGCCACCCACCCGGCCATCACCACAGCCCCGACCCCCTTCGGACGCGGCACCCAGCCCCGGACCCCTGATCCCCGACGCGTCCGCGGACGCGCCAACGGCGGCAAGACGCGGGGGTAGGCTGTGCCTCGAATGGCGGATGCACTGCAGTGGTTGAGCGGCCTGCGAGCCGGTCGCCTGGCTCTGGTTGCACTGGTGGCCGCAGCCGGGACTGCCGGCGCGTTGTCGTGGCAAGTCCAACGATCGGACACCAGCCCGCAACTCGACAGTCGCAACCCTGCCGCCACGGTGGCAGCGGACACTGACGGGTCGACGGTCCCGGGGACGGAGCGACCGACGCTGGTGGTCGTGCCGGATGATGACGGGCCGCCGGCACGGCTGGCGATCGCCGGCGAGGAAGTGCCGGACGGCACGGAGCCCGACGCCGATCCACCCGATTCGACCGACCCCGGCCCGGCGCCGACCGATGCACCGACCCGGGACGAGGTGGAAGCTCCCACGACGACGCCCGATCCGACCACCCCCACTCCCGTGGCGCGGACGGGGGCCCGGTTCGCCACCCTGCCTCCGGGGTCGACGTTGCCATCGGGGGCTGCGTGCGCAGCCAGGGTCAGACCTACGCCGGAGAACGTGCCGGAGAACCGACCGTACAACCAGGCACGGGGTCGCAAGCCGACCGGCACGTATCTCTCGACGAACGCCGCCATCGGCCGCAACGAGTACGAGCGTCGTCTCGACGGCGACTTCGTCGGGACCACCGACGAGATCATCCAGTGGGCGGCCTGCAAGTGGGGATTCGACGAGGATCTCGTCAGAGCCCAGGTCTACGCCGAGAGCTCGTGGTACGCCGGCAAGCTCGGCGACTGCGGTGAGAACACGCAGGACCGGACCGGCGGGCAGGGCGGGTGCGCCAGCGTCGGGCTGGCCCAGATCCGCTCGGCCGAGGTCGACGGCACCCACCATCCGGGCGTCTACCCTGCCGTGCTCGACAGCTCGGCCATGAACCTCGATTACGCCCTGGCGGTCAAGCGCCTGTGCTTCGAGGGCCTCGAGTCCTGGCTGGCTCAATCGGCGGCTGCACCCGGCGGCTACGTTGCCGGCGACGAGTGGAACTGCATGGGCCGATGGTTCTCGGGGCGCTTCGGCGACGAGGGGGCCCGGAACTACCTGGCGACCGTGCGAGCTCACCTGGATGCCCGACCGTGGGAGAGTCGCCATGTCGGCTGCCCCAACTGGAAGGAGAGCTTCCACTGCAGCGGCATCAACCGCTGACCCGGGGCGCGACAGCGGCATCAGCCGCTGACCCGGGACACTGCAGCGGCATCAGCCGCTGACCCGGGGCGCGACAGCGGCATCAGCCGCTGACCCGGGACACTGCAGCGGCATCAGCCGCTGACCCGGGACACGACAGCGGCATCAGCGCTGACCCGGAAGCCTTCGCTACATCATGCCCTGGCGGTTGATCGCCCGCTGGCTGACCTCCACCAGCTCACCTCGCTTCACCACGTACGACACCACCCGGTCCACCGAGTGCTGGCCCGCTCTGGCCTTGCCACTCACCACGTCGACGGCCATTCCCTCCAGGGCCGGGACGAGAGCGACGGCCCGGAAGCCGTCCTTGGCCCCGGGCGTCGACCGCTTGTCCTCCCGGATCAGGTCGTGGCTGTCCCAGACCCAGGTGTCATCGATGTTGACGAACCGGCAGACGTGGCTCGCTCTGCTCGACCAGATCAGACCACCGGGGCAGACGACGACCGTCCCCTCGATCCAGGGCAGGAGGGCGAGTCCGTCGTTGCCGAACCCGGTCTCGAACGCCTGGGCGATGATCTGGTCGAGGTCGCCCATGGCCACGGCCCGTTCGGCCTGGATCTGACGGACCGCATCTCCGACGTTGGACAGCTGGTCGTCCGCCAGGCGACCGAGCACCCGCATGACCTCATCCGGCGCCCCGAGCAGGCGGGCTGCGGCGTTGATGCGGCGGGTCGAAGCCGGGCCGGCCTGGTCGGTCACTGCGGTCCGAGCAGCCGATCGAGCAGCTGTGCGCTCGCTGCGGTGGGCGACCGCGAGCCATCCTCGACCTGGGCCACGAGATCGATTCCCATGGTCGAGTTCATGGCGTCGTCGATGCGGCGGCCCAACGCCTGCTCCATCAGCGCCCGGATCTCGGTCCTGATCCGATGATGGCGCCGGTCCAGGCGGCGACCGCTGTCGTTGAGGAACAACAGGTGCTCCTCCACTGCGGCCCACACCGAATCGGCGCCGGTGCCGTCGAGGGCGGTGCTCATCACGATCGGCGGCCGGTGGCCGCCGACCTCCTCCTGGCCGGTCACATGGCTGAGGTCGAGCATGAGCTCGAGATCCCGGCGAACGTCGTTTGCGCCCGGCCGATCGGCCTTGTTGACCACGAAGACGTCTGCGACCTCCAACAGCCCGGCCTTGTTGGCCTGCACGGCGTCACCCATGCCGGGGGTCACGACCACGACCGCAGTGTCGGCGGCTCCCACGACATCGACCTCGACCTGTCCGACGCCCACCGTTTCGATGATCACGGGATCGTAGCCCATGGCGTCGAACAGCCGGACCGCCAGCGGCACCGCAAGGGCCAGCCCACCCGAGTGACCGCGGGTGGCCATCGACCGGATGAAGGCCGTCTCGGGCCGAGCACTGCCGGCGCCGGCCGCCGACTCCGAGCTCGAGGAGCCGCCGCCGATGTCGTCCATCCTGATCCGATCGCCCAGGATCGCCCCGCCGGTGAGCGGGGACGACGGGTCGACGGCCAGCACTGCGGGCCGGCGGCCGGCAACGGTCAGGAGCGCCACCAGCTGGCCGGTGAGGGTCGACTTGCCGGCGCCCGGCGCCCCGGTGATCCCGACGATGTGGGCCTTGCCGACGTCCGGGTTGGCCAGCTCGCCGATGGACTCGGCATCGACGCCACCACGTTCGACCATGGTGAGCAGCCGCCCGAGGGCCAGCCGTCTGCCGCCCTTCGCCTCGCCGTACAGCTCCTCGACGGAGCGATTCGCTCTGCTCATGCGGTCAGACAGCCGCGGAGACGGCGTTGCGGACGGTGTTCGCCACCTCTTCTGCCGAGGCGCCGGGGCCGAGCACCGCCGCCACACCGGCCTCCAGCAGTGGTGCCACGTCCTCGTCGGGGACGATGCCGCCGATGATGACCGGGATGGGCAGGTCGGCATCGGCGAGGGCCTTGACCATGTTCGGCCCGAGGGTCATGTGGCCGGCGTTGTGCATCGAGAGCCCGATCGCATCGGCGTCCTCCTGCTCGGCCGCGGCGACGATGCTGTCGGTGGTCTGCCGCAGCCCGAGGTAGATCACCTCCATACCGGCGTCTCGCAGGATGCGGGCCACCACCTTGAGCCCACGGTCGTGGCCATCGAGCCCGAGCTTGGCCAGGACGATCCGAAGCGGTGGCGGCTGGTCGGTCATCAGATGATCGCCTTCTCGACGTAGGTCCCGAACTCGACCTCCATGGCCCGCACCACCTCTTCGAGTGTGGCGTAGACCCGGACCGCGTCGAGGATCGGGTTCATCAGATTGACGGTCGGATCGGCGGCGGCCGCGGTCACCGCAGCCAGTGCGGCCGCCACCGCCTGGCCGTCCCGCTGCTGCTTGACGTCGGCCAGCCGCTTGAGCTGGTAGTCCTCGACCTCGGCGCCGATGCGCAGCAGCTCCCGCTGCGGATCGTCGCCGTCGGTGAACTCGTTGACCCCGACGATGATCCGACGGCCGGCGTTGACCTCCCGCTCGAAGCGGTAGGCGGCATCGGCGATCTCACCGACGAAGTAGCCGTTCTCGATACCGGCGTAGACGCCCTCGAGCAACGAGCCGCTACCGAGGTCTTCGAGGTGGGCGAAGATCGCCTCTGCCTGGCGCTCCATCTCGTCCGTCATCCACTCGACGTAGGGGGAGCCACCGAGCGGGTCGGCCACGTTGGTGACCCCGGTCTCGTGGGCCACGATCTGCTGGGTCCGCAGGGCGATGCGAGCCGCCTTCTCGGTCGGCAGGGCGAGGGCCTCGTCGTAGCTGTCGGTATGGAGGCTCTGGGTGCCACCAAGGGCCCCGGCCAGCGCCTGGATGGCCACTCTGGCGATGTTGTTCTCCGGTTGCTGGGCGGTCAGCGAGACCCCGGCGGTCTGGGTGTGGAACCGGCAAAGCAGCGACCGCTCGCTCGTGGCGCCGTACCGCTCCTTCATCCACCTGGCCCAGATCCGCCGGGCGGCCCGGAACTTGCCGATCTCTTCGAAGAAGTCGATGTGGCTGTTGAAGAAGAAGCTGAGCCGGCCGGCGAAACCGTCGACGTCGACCCCGGCCGCAACCGCCGCTTCGACGTAGGCGAACCCGTTGGCCAGGGTGAAGGCCAGCTCCTGGGCGGCGGTGCTGCCGGCCTCCCTGATGTGGTAGCCCGAGATGGAGATCGGATGCCACTTCGGCATCTCGGCCGACGTGAACTCGATCATGTCGGTCACGATCCTGACCGACGGACGAGGCGGATAGATGTACTCCTTCTGGGCCTGGTACTCCTTGAAGATGTCGTTCTGGATCGTTCCCGCCAGCTCGGCCCGGGAGACCCCGTTCTTCTCACCGACCGCGATGTACATCGCCATCACGATCGCCGCCGGGCCGTTGATCGTCATCGAGGTCGACACCGATCCGAGATCGATCCCGGAGTAGAGGTCCTCCATGTCGGCCAGCGTGTCGACCGCGACGCCGGCCCGGCCGACCTCGCCGGTGGACCAGGGGCTGTCGGAGTCCCGACCCATCAGCGTCGGCATGTCGAACGCGGTGGACAGCCCGGTGCCGCCGTTGCGGAGGATGTCGTGGAAGCGGGCGTTCGTGTCCTCGGCCGTGCCGAAGCCGGCGAACATCCGCATCGTCCACAGCCGGGACCGGTACATCGTCGGGTAGACGCCTCTGGTGTAGGGGTACTGCCCGGGGTAGGGACCGTCGCCGTATACCGGCTCGACCGGGACCCCCGACATCGTCTCGAACGGCACGTCACGCAACTTCGATGCCTCGTAGGCCGCCCGCCAGGCCAGGTATTGGGGGTCGTCGGCATCCGGAGCGTGCGGGGTCACAGCCTCTTGATCGCTCATGTCAGCATCAGTTCCCATCAGGCAAGTGTCGCACACGCGCCCGGCGCCGTTCGACTCGGTCTCCTCGGGCCGACACGCTCGTCAGAACGCGGAGCGGATCGCCCAGAGGTCGGGGAAGGCGGGCCGGAACAGCGTGGATCGGAGGTACTCGACCCCACTCGATCCACCGGTCCCGATCTTGGTCCCGATCGTCCGCTGCACCATCATCACGTGCCGGTAGCGCCACTCCTGCAGCCCTTCGTCGAGATCGGTCATCGACTCGCAGAGCCGGGAGAGATCGGCGTCGGTCCGGTAGATGGTGATCAGAGCCTGCTGGACGCCGGCCGAGTAGCCGACTGCCTTGGTGACGTCGCGGGTCAGGAACTCCTGGGGGATGTCGTAGCCCTGACGGTGGACGTAGCGGATGAAGGCATCCCACAGGCAGGGCTGGTGGTAGCGGCGCAGCAGGTTGGCGTACTCCCGCTCGTTCCCGGCGAACCGATCGAGGTGGTCCGGCGACTTCTGCCCGAGCGCGAACTCCAGCTCCCGGAACTGGGCGGACTGGAAACCGCTGGCGTTGGACAGGAACTCCCGGAACGAGTCGAACTCGAGTGGGGTCATGGTCTCGAGCACGTCGAGCTGCACGATCAGCGTCTTGAAGATCTTCAGCACCCGCTTCAGCTGGTGGCCGCTGAGCGCCGGGTGGTCGGCGTCCAGGTGGTCGACCATCTGATCGAGCTCGTGCAGCACCTCCTTGAACCAGAGCTCGAAGATCTGATGGATGATGATGAACAGCGTCTCGTCGTGCTCGACCGGTTCGGACACGGGCTGCTGGAGCCCCAGCAACTCGTCGATCTTCAGGTAACTGCCGTAGGTCATCTCCGGCATGTGGACCTCGCTTCGATGGACCATGGCCGTCAGATCGCGGCCGGTAGGGGGCTGACACGGGCAACCAGTTCTGCGGCGCGCTCGAAGTCGACGGCGCTCAGGTCGGCCACGCCGTCGGTCAGCTCGGCGAAGATCTCGGCCTGGAGCAGCGCCCGCTTCTTGACCTCGGCGTAGCGCATCGTGGTGAACATCACCATCCCGTATCGGGCCGCGATCTTGTCCGGGAACCGGCGCTCCAGCTCGAGGGCCAGCTCCCGCTTGATCAGGTAGGCCGGGTCGACCACACCCGCCCGCATCTCCAGGTAGTTCTCGAGCGCCATGTCGGCGATGGCGTCGGCGTCGGGCTTGCGATCGGCCTCGTACTTGGTGAAGGCCAGGGCCAGATCGTCCGGATGCTCCCGGATGATGCGGTCGAGCACCCGGCACGACTCCATCCCGAGGTTCATGCCCTGGCCGTGGAACGGCACGATCGCATGGGCAGCGTCGCCGACGAGGACGGCGTCGGCCCCGACGCTCCACCCGGTGTTGCGGATCGTGGACAGCCGACCGATCGGGTTGGCGAAGTACTGGTCGGTGAGGTCGGGGACCAGCTCGACGAAGTCCGGGAAGTGCTGGTGGAAGAACCGCTGGACGTCGGCTTCGCTGTCCAGGGCGGCGAAGCTGTCCTCGTCACCCTCGTTCCGCATGAACAGGGTGACGGTGAAATCGCCCTCGGGATTGGGCAGGGCGATCAGCATGAAGTCGTTCCGGGGCCAGATGTGGAGCGCGTTCGGCTCGATCTGGAAGCTGCCATCTCGGCCGGGAGGGATGTTCAGCTCCTTGTAGCCGTGGTCGAGCTCGTCGACGACCGAGGTCCCGCCGTTGACCGCGTGCATCGCCTCCCGGACATCGGAGCTCGCCCCGTCGCAACCGAACAGGGTCCCGAAGGGCACCTCCCGTCGCCGCTCGTCTGCGTGATCGCTCAGGGTCAACGTCCGGCGCTCGAAGTCGACGCCCCGGCAGCGCAGGTCGAACTCGATCTCGACGTTGCCGGTGGCCTCGGCGGCGTCGAGCAGGATGGCGTTGAGGTCGCTGCGGGACACCGCATGGATCACGTCGTCCTCGTCGAGCCCGTACGGCTGCAGACCGACGTCGCCGTCCGGTTCGTGGACCATGCGGCCGGCCATGGGGACCAGGATCGGCTCCAGTCGTCGGTACAGATCGACCTGGCTCAGGGCCACGATGCCCCTCGTGGCGAGGGCGAGGTTGATCGAGCGGCCGGCCCCGATCTCGGTCCTGCGCAGGTCCGGCCGGCTCTCGTAGAGCGTCACCCGATGGCCCTGTCGCGCCAGGTAGATGGTCAGGAGCGTCCCGACCTGGCCGCCGCCGACCACCACGATCGGGCCGTTGTCGGCCAACGACGTCATTGCTCTGACCTCCTCGGTCGTTTCGGGCTCACACCAGCCCGTCCAGGATCTCGACGAACCGGTGGATGTCGGCGAACGAGTTGTAGAGGGGCACCGGCGCCACCCTGATGACCCGGGGCTGGCGCCAGTCACAGGCCACACCCGCCGCCTCCAACGCCCCGTGGACCTGCTTGCCATCGCGTGCCGGGTCGGTGACCTCGAGGGCGAACTGGCAGCCCCGACGATCCAGCGGCCGAGGGTTGATGGCCTCGACCCGGTCGCCGACGACCAGCTCCAGCAGCCGATCGAGGTACCGGATCTGCCGCTCGGACTTGGCCCGGAGCGCCGACATTCCTCCGGCGGCGTCGATCGTGTCGAGCGATGCCCGCAGGGCGGCCATCATCAGGATGGGAGGGTTGCTGAGCTGCCAGGACTCGACGGTGGGGATCGGATCGAACGTGGTGGCCATGTCGAAGCGATCGGCCTTGCTCGTGCCCCACCACCCGAGCAGCTTCGGCAGGCTGTGGTCGGCGACGTGCCGCTCGTGGACGTAGCAGCCGGCCACGGCGCCGGGCCCGCCGTTCAGATACTTGTAGCAGCACCAGGTGGCGAAGTCGGCGCCCCAGTCGTGCAGCTCGAGCTCGATGTTGCCGGCGGCGTGGGCCAGATCGAACCCGACGGCGGCGCCGACCGCGTTGCCGGCCGCGACGATGTCGGCCATGGGCAGGACCTGGCCGGTGTAGTACTGGACACCGGGCAGCATGACCACCGCCAGCTCCGGACCATGGTGCTCGATGGCGGCCATGATGTCGTCGTGATCGAGCAGCTCCGATCCCGGCCGGGGCCGGACGGTGATCAGCGAGTCGTCGGGATCGAAGCCTCGCTGCCGTATCTGGGACTCGACTGCGAAGTGGTCCGATGGGAAGGCGTGGTCCTCGATGAGGATCTTGTGGCGTTCCGGGGTCGGCCGGTAGAAGCTGATCAGCAGCAGGTGGAGGTTGACGGTCAGTCCGTTCATGACCACCACCTCCTCCGGCCGGCCGCCGACGACGGCTGCCATCTGGTCGGTCAGCAGCTCGTGATAAGGGGCCCAGGCCAGCTCCCCGGTGAAGTGGCCGGCGACGCCGAGGGTGGCCCACCGGTCGAGCTCGGTATCGACGTAGGACTTCGTGCTCACCGTGGCGAGCCCCAGCGAGTTGCCGACCAGGTAGACCTGTTCGGAGCCGTCGTGGTGGCGGGGGATCAGGAACGCCTGGCGCATCGGAGCCAGCGGGTCGTCCCGGTCGAGCGCCAGCGCGAGGTCCCGATCGAGGGCCTGGTCACGGTCGGTCGGCAGCTCGCCCTCGATCGTGGTTCGCTCCACGTCGATCAGGCGCCGGGGGCGGGGTGGACGGTGCCACAGTCGTCACAGGTCCTGGCCGCCTCGCTGGCGTAGAACGCGTCGAACAGCGGTGGCAGGTCGTCCTCGATCGACTGCAGTTGCACCTCGACCCGGTGGACGAGCGAGTTGCAGTTGTCGCAGTACCACTCGAAGCCATCGACCGCACCGTCCGGCCGGCTGTACTCCACCACCAGGCCGATGCTGTCGGGGTCCGGCCGTTGGGGCGAGTGGCGGACGTGCGCCGGTAGCAGGAAGACGTCGCCCTCGACGATGACGAGATCCTGCGCCGCCTGGCCGGCCTCCCTGACCTTGAGGATCATGTCGCCCCTCAGCTGGTAGAAGAACTCGTCACGGGGGTCGTCGTGGTAGTCGGTCCGCTGGTTGCCGCCGCCGACGATCATCACGATCATCTCGCCGTCGAGCCAGATCTGCTTGTTGGCCACCGGTGGCTTCAGCTCGTCTGCGTGCTCCTCGATCCACTTCGCCAGGTTGAACGGCGGGACCAGGGCTCTGGTCGGACCCGCCGTGGTCTGCCCGGACACGGTCTCTGGTTGCACGGTCTCTGGTTGCATGTCTGCTCCTCGTCGCTGGTGGGATCGTACAGGTGTCACCCGAAGCCGGCTCTGGCCAGGGTCTCGAGCACCGCGGCGGAGATGGTGGGGTCCATGGCCGACCGCTCGACGAACGACGTGGTGTCGAGCCACGACCGGACCGTCGGCCTGTCGAGGTGGTATCGCTCTGCAATCCGGTCCACGGCCCCCGGCAGATCGTGGAGGCCGACCGCGGCGGCGACGACGGCGTCGGCGATGCGGCCGACCTCGGTCGTGCGACCGGTCAGCACCTCGTTGCGGACGGCGATGACGAACGAGGGCCAGGGGCTCTCCTCGACCCCGAGCTGGTGGAACACCCCGGCGTCGACGAGCGGCCGGGTCATGTGCTGCTCCCACAGGAACAGATCCGCCTGGCCTGCCGCGAACGACTGCACGGCGCCGTCGAGGTCACCGACCACCACGAACTGGTCGTCTGTCAGCTTCCAGTCGTGGCGCTCGGCCTGGACGAACGCGATCAGGTGGGACCCGGAGTTGAACCGCGAGATGGCGATCCTGGCCCCTTCGAGGTCGCCCTCGTCGACGAATCGGGAACCGGGTGGCACGAAGACGCCCCACTGCAGTGGCGACGACACGTAGACCTGGAGGATGGTGACCGGCAGTCCCTTGTCGATGGCCGAGACCGTGCCCTCGGTCAGGATGCTGACCATGTCGAGCTGGGCGGCTTCCAGCTTGGCCAGCATCTGGCCCGTCCCGCCGGGCTGGTCCTCCCAGTCGGCGGCCAGGTCGGCACAGGCCGGGGACTGGAGGGCCAGGTGCCAGGGGAAGTTGAAGTGCTCGGGCACACCACCCAGCCTCAGCGGCCGCTTCGTCATGCCTTCGAGCCTACGCCCCGACTGCGACGGCCGGACCACCGGCGGTACCGTTGACGGGGTGAGGTCACGACCCGGTTCCGTCGAGGACGATCGAGGTGTCGCCGTGGCGAGCGGTATCCGGTCGCTGGCGGCCGCCCGTCGCCTGTTCTGCCGTCAGCCGTCCGCCCGGGTGCTGGCCGTCGGGCTGGCGGCGGCCATGGCGCTCCGGCTGTCGGTCGTCGGCTCGACGGGGGTGCGTCGCTGGGATCTGCTGGCGGCGGCCGTCGTGGCGGCTCTGGTGCCGCTCGTCGAGTGGTTCATCCACCTCGTCGTCCTCCACGCCGAGCCGCGACGGCTCGGTCGGCTCACGATCGACACGGGCTACGGGCATCGCCAGCACCATCTCCATCCCGCCTCGGTCAACTGGGTCCTGTTGCGGGGGGTCGACGCCGGGCTGTTCCAGGTGGTGAACGCCGCCGTGGTGGCGGTCGTGATCGGGGGGCCGCTGCTGCTGGCCGGTGTGGCGCCGCTCGGGCCGGTCCTGACCGGCATCGTGGTGGCGATCGGCGCCCTGATCCACTACGAGTGGGCCCACTTCCTGTTCCATACCGCCTATCGGCCGAAGACCCGCTACTACCGGCGGCTCAAGGCGAACCATCGGCTCCACCATTGGCGGAACGAGCGCTACTGGCTCGGTATCACCACCAATCTCGGGGACCGGCTGCTGCGGACCCATCCCGCCGAGCGATCGGCTGTCGCCCGCTCGGCGACCGCACGCACGCTCGGGATCGATCCAGAGGGCGCAGGACCCGCTCAATCGGTGACGGCCGACTCCGGACGGTAGTCAGGGTTGTCCCAGACGATGAGACAGGCGTTGTTGTCGACCGTCTCGTCCTGCAGGTAGTCGCGGAGGACTGCTCGGGGCTCGAAGCCGTTCTCGATCTGGAACGTCAGGGTCGGGTCGTACAGCTCGCCGGCCGCCACCTTCCGGAGGTACTCCTCAGCGGACAGCCGATCCCTGTGCTCGGCGTATCCCGGCAGCACCCCGCCGGCCACGATCCCCCGCTTGTTCAGTTGCCGGACCACGTCCTTTCGGCGGCGGTACAGCTCGCCGCCGATGCCCCGACCCCGGTATTCGGGGAGCACGGCGATGGTCGTTCCGTAGTACCACTCGCCTCCGGGGTCGTGAGCGTCGTAGATGCCCTCCGCAGTGTGGTCGATGTGGTCGAAGTCGAAGTCGACGAGGATCCCGACCCCCATCCCGACGGGACGGTCACCGTCGAAGGCCACGAAGCCGCCTTCGGGGAACCGTTCCGCCACGTCCCGCAGGGCCGCCTCGTCGTAGAGGTCGGCCGGCTCGACGTTCGGGAAGGCGGCGAGCTCGATCGCCGCGAGCTGGGGGGCCCACTCCGGGCGGAGCTGCCGGTAGGTGATCGCCGACATCGGCCCGTCAACCGACTCCTGCGGCGGTGAAGGTGACGTGCTCGAAGTCGTTGTGGCTCGGCGGTCCCCATGCGGCCCAGAAGTCGAGGGTCTTCGGCCGCATGACGGCGGCGCCGCTCGTCTCGACGAAGTACGGGGCGGTCGGGACCTGGCAGATCGCAGCCGGTTCCCTGGTCAGCGCCATGAGGTCGTCTGCGGTCACGCCGTGGCGATCGAGCAGCCGTTGGGCGGTGGCCAGCCGCTCGACCGAGCTCTCGGTCAGCTCCGGACCCCGCTCGCCCTCCACCGCTGACGCGGAGGAGTGGATGGCGTGGTTGGTGTGGGTGAGCGCATCGGCGGCCAGCTCCGTCACGGGCCGCGCGGTCGGCATGGCCTCTATGTTGTAGCCGGCGCCGGTCCGGTCGAAGAGCATGAAGTTGTGGCCACCGGCCAGGTCGGCCTGCTCGATCGCCACCAGGCCGTCCTTGGCGGTGGCGCGGGTCAGCACGTCACGGACGACCGATGGCCAGGTCACACCGAACTGACCGTCCGCTGCGGTGAGGTTGTTGATGCCCACGCAGACCCCTTCGGCGTTCATGCCGATCTGGCCAAGGCAGCCGGTGGTGGTGAAGACGAGGGCGGGTGGACCGTCATCGGGTCGGACTCGCAACAGCAGCACGCGGTCGGTGGCCGTGTCGTGCATGTCCCAGGTCTGGGCGTAGAGGCCGGCTCCATCGGCCCTGTGATCGGGGACCACCACCGCGGTGCAGTCGTCCTCGAGCACGGACGGTGGGTGGGGACCGCCCTTGACCGCCCGCACGGTGTCGACGAAGTCGGTGAATCCACCGACCACCAGCGCCTCGGCCGGCGTGATGCCGGCCCCGGTGGCGATGCCGATCAGCTCGGCGTACAGATCGGGAGCGTGACGCTCGTGGGCCGGTAGCAGGGCACCCGCCAGCTCCAGCACCTCGCCCCGGGGGATCGGCCCGCCACTCCAGAGCCCCGAGGCCACGAGCTCCACCCGTTCTGCGGTGTAGTGGCGGATCTCATCCGCGAAGGCCCGACCGTGGGACACCCCCATCGCTTCCGGCGAACCGGCCACGTCGAGGATCCGTATCGGTGGGCGCTTCATGGGAGACCTCGCCAGCTCGAGGGATGTGCGGACACGCACCGAATGTACCGGCCGGTCCCTGCGGGCTCAATCCGCTCGCGCCAATGGGTCCAGGCCGAGGGCCATCCGACCGGTGAACCGCTGCCGACTGTCTCTGCGGGCGGCGCTGCGCCACGGCGACATCGAGCTGAGCGGGTCATCAGCCGTCGTTCGCAGGCTCCCGGCGGTGCTGGAGCTGAGCCCCATCGCAGAGACGCTGATGGCGGCGACGGGCCGCTGACGGCATCGATCCCGATCCCGACCGGCAGCGGCCGACCAGACGGCGCTCAGTCCCCTCCTTCGACCAGCTCCACCTCGGTTCGTGTCCAGTCCGAGCCGACCACGTCGATGCCCTTGGCCTCCAGCATCGCCACGGCGGCCTCGGCGTATTCGGTGGTGAAGGCGCCCTCGTCCGGCTCGGCGGGGAGCACGTTCTCGCTGACCGAGATCTCGATCGTCTGATCCCACAGCCCCTGGTCCATCACACCGGCACCGCCGGGCGACGGCCAGATCAGTGCGTTGATCTCGTTCAGCTGCCATGCCTGATGCGACGCCCCGAGCGTGGTGCCGTTGTTCAGCACGACGTCGACGCAGGCATCGGCGTTGTCCCGGCACCAGGCCCACCCCTGGATCGAGCCGGCGATGAACCGGGTGGTCTGATCCTGGTACTCGGCGTCGGCCAGGCGCTCACCGTCGGCCCAGATCGCGTCCTGCAGCATGGCGGTCCCGACGTCGTTCCAGTCGATGACAGTGAGATCCTCGGGTTGGAACAGCTCCCCGGTGTCGGGGTTGACCGTCTCCAGCACCTGGGCGTACTCGTTGTAGATCATGGCCTGGGCGGCGTCGATCTCGCCGTTGATGAGGGCCAGCATGTCGAAGTTCTGCTGCACCATCTCGTAGTCCTCGCCCGGCTCGAGCCCGGCTTGCCGGCTACCGGCGAGGAGCTCGAACTCGTTGCCGAAGCCCCAGTTGCCGACCTTGCGACCGGCCAGATCGGCCGGGGTCGCGATGCCGGCGTCGGCGAAGGACACCTGCAGGGTCCCCGATCGCTGGAAGACCTGGGCCACGTTGACGATGTCGATGCCCTCCTCACGGGACACGAGCGCCTTCGGTACCCAGGCGATGGCGTAGTCGACGGCTCCCGAGCCGAGCTGCTGCTGGGGCACGATGTCGACACCACCCTCGACGATCGTGACATCGAGGCAGAAGTCCTCGTAGAAGCCCTGGTCCACTGCGGCGTAGTAGCCGGCGAACTGGGACTGGGCCACCCACTGGAGCTGGAGGCTGACCTCGTCGATGGTCTCGCACTCGGTTGCCGCCTCCGTGTCGGCGGTGTCCTCTGTGTCGCCACCGTCCTCGGCGTCCCCGGTGTCCTCGGCGTCTTCGGACCCGGCGGTGTCATCGGCGCCCTCGTCCCCTGCCTCGGTGGTCTCGGAACCGCCCGCCGCCGTGTCGGTGTCGTCGTCGCCGCAGGCCGCGGCAAGCACGGCCACCCCGAGCAGCGCGGCAATGATCCATACCAGCTTCTTGTTCATTGCGAGTCCTCTCCCATGTGCGTCGTCGCCGACGGTTCGAACCCTTTTTAGCCGGTTTCCCCCGTCTGCGCTCGGCGCCACGGCACGAGCCGCTCGGCCAGGATGGCCAGCACGAACAGCGCCAGCCCCAGCACGCTGGCCATGACGATGGCGGCCCAGGCGTTGTCGTAGCGGGCGAAGCTCGCATTCTGGGTGATGACCGGACCGAGGCGGTTCTGGGGACCACCGAAGTACTCCGCCACGATGGCGGCGATGACGCTGAGCGGGGCCGCCAACCGCAACGAGGTCAGGAAGAACGGCACCGCGCTGGGGATCTGTACCTTGCGGACCACGGTAGACCGGGACGCGGCATAGGACCGCAGCAGCTCCAGCTGATCCGGGTCGACCTGCGACAGGCCCTTTGCGGTGTTGATGAACACCGGGAAGAACACCACGGTCACCACCACCGCCTGATTGCTGCGGAAGCTGGTGATGCCGAACCACGCATTGAAGATCGGGGCCAGAGCCACGATGGGCGTGGCGTTGATGGCGGCCGCCAGTGGTGTCGTGGCGTCGCGGAGCCAGCCGAACCGGGTCACGAGCAGCGCCAACAGCGCCCCGACGGCTATCCCGATCAGCAGCCCGCTCACGGCGATGATCCCGGTCTGGACCGTCGCCTCCCACAGCGTCGGCCACTCGCTGCGGAGTGCGGCGGCGATCGACGACGGCTTCGGCAACAGGAACTCGTCGATGCCGAACCCGGCTACTGCCCCCTCCCACAGCCCGAGGAACACGATTCCGACGATCAGCGGGGGAACGAGCCCGTCGAATCGCCCCGCCAGCCTGCGGCCGGAGCGGGGCAGGCTGTACTGGCCAGGGCGAGCGCTCGCGGTCACGACGGCCCACCGTCCCCCGGCTCGTGGCCATGGATGGCCCGCAGCGCCTCCCGGACCTCGGTAGTCTTGTCGAAGAAGCCGCTCAGCTCCCGCGTCTTGTCCGACCGGGGACCGAGGCCGACCTCGATGACCGCATGGATCCGACCTGGCCGGGGCGACAGCACCACCACCCGATCCGAGAGATAGACAGCCTCGGGGATCGAATGGGTGACGAACACCACCGTGGTGCCGGACTCGCCGTAGATGCGGAGCAGCTCGGTCTGCATGTACTCCCGGGTCATCTCGTCGAGGGCCCCGAACGGCTCGTCCATCAGCAGCAGCCGGGGCTCGAACGACAGCGCCCTGGCGATCGCCACCCGCTGCTGCATCCCGCCGGACAGCTGCCAGGGGTAGTGGTCTGCGAACTCGTCGAGCCGTACGAGCTCGAGCATCTCGGCCGACCGGCGGTGACGATCCTGTTTCGACCAGCCGGCGATCTCGAGCGGCAGCTCGATGTTGGCCGCCACCTTGCGCCCTGGCTTGTGTTTCCGCTTCTTGGCCCGTTGCTGCGCTCGGGCGCGCATATCCAGGTGGACCTGGTGCCGAACTATCTGAGCGGCAAGCGCCTGTTAGTTCTGCAGGCCTTTGTCTTTTCCGTCATGCTGGTCGGCGCGGTGATCTTCTTTATCGCCGGGAACGAGGCCGTGGCGCTTTTCCGGCGTCTCGGCCAGTTGATGGAGTTGGAGATCGAACTGCCGATTTGGTGGATGTATCTGGCCTTTCCGACCGGCTTTGCGATCCTCTTCCTGTTCTCGCTGGAATTGCTGTTGGAGACGCTGGCGAAACTCTTCAACAGGGCGGAGGTCGCGCCATGAAGTCGCTCGCCATCCTACTGTCGCTGGTCCTTCTTATCCTGTCGGTGCCGATCTTCATGGTCTTCGGCTTGGGCAGCGCCGTCGTGGCGATCTGGGATCTGCGGTTGCCCTGGTCGACGTTGATCCAGGTGTCCTTCGGGTCGATGACCAAGCATGTGCTGATCGCTGTGCCCCTGTTCATCTTCGCAGGCATGGTGATGCTTCGGGGTGGCGCGGCAGCGCGGCTTGTCCATTTCGCGACCACGCTGGTCGGCCACTGGCCCGGAGGCCTTG
>JAHELU010000106.1 GCA_024644005.1 Acidimicrobiales bacterium
GGTGCTCGACGGCCTGCCGTCCGATCCGCTGACGGGGGTGGCCATCGGCGCATCGGTGCCGCTGGTGGTCCAGGGTCGCCGCCACCGGGCCGCCGCCATCCCGGAGCAGAGCAACGACATCCGCCGGCTCGAGCGGTCGGAGCCCACCTACCTCCGCCAGTACGACACGATCACCGCCCTCGGCACCGGCTCGACCGGGCTCGGGCCCCTGGCCGACCAGGTCAGCGCCAGCCTGGGCCAGGCCATCGACCTGTCGGATCGGCTGCGGCCCCTCATCGAGGAAGCCTCGGACGAGGCCAAGGTGATCACCAAGCTCCGGCTGGCGGCCCGGCTCATCAACGCCAACCTCGGTATTCGCATGATCTCGATCGTCTTCGGCGACTTCGACAGCCACGCCGACCAGCTGACGATGCACGAGGACCGGATGCAGGAGCTGAACGTGGGCCTGGAGGCCTTCTACACGACGTTGCATGCCGACTTCGCCGATCGGACCCTGCTGGTGGGGACCTCGGAGTTCGGCCGGCGGGTGAAGTCGAACGGCACCGGGACCGACCACGGTGCCGCCAACAGCCTCTTCGCCATCGGGTCGCGGGTCGCCGGCGGCTTCCACGGCCAGCTGCCCTCGCTGACCGCGCTCGATCGGTACCGCAACCTCTCGCCGACGGTCGACTACCGCCAGTTCTACGCCAACATCGTCACCACTTGGCTCGGCGCCGACTCGGCCGAGGTCCTCGGCCGGGACCACGCCGATCTCGGCTTCCTCCGCTCCCCGGGCCGCTCCACGTCGACCCCCCGCACCACTCCCGTCACGGTGAGCGGCTCCAGGACGAAGCGGGCGGAGGTGGCTCGGCTCTACCTGGCCTACTTCCTGCGGGCCCCGGACGAGGCCGGCTACGAGTACTGGGTCGGTGCTCGCCGGGCCGGCCAGTCCCTGGCCAGTATCTCTGCCGAGTTCGTGGCCTCGAACGAGTTCCGGCAGCGCTATGGCTCGCTGTCGAATCGCCAGTTCGTCCACCTGATCTACGGGAACGTCCTGCAGCGGGGGGCCGACGCCGAGGGACTGAACCACTGGACCCAGGCGCTGGACCGCGGGGTCAGCCGGGGCGACGTGATGGTCGGGTTCTCCGAGTCCGCCGAGTTCAGGGCGCGAACCGCCGCCCAGATCGCCACGATCGAGTCGAACGGTCCGATCGGGCGCCTCTACCTGGCCTACTTCCTCCGTCGGGCCGACGAGGAGGGCCTCGAGTACTGGCTCAACACCGAGCTGCCGACCAGGGCGATCAGCGAGCAGTTCGCCCAGTCCACCGAGTTCCGCAACCGCTACGGGACGCTGGACAACCGGTCGTTCGTGATGATGGCCTACCGCAACGTGCTCGGCCGGGAACCCGATCCCGCCGGCCTGGCCCACTGGGTCGACGTGCTGCACCGGGGCACGAGCCGGGGCGCCGTCATGCAGGGCTTCAGCGACTCACCCGAGTTCGTTCGCCGGGCGCCGTCGCTGTAGCACCTCACCGGCCCGCCTGGTCTCGGCCGCCCTCAGCCCCGCCAGGACCCGATCGGGGGTGAGGGGGAAGCGGTGGAACCACACGCCGGTGGCGTCGAAGAGGGCGGCGGTGACCGCCGGGGCGTACGGGATGAACGGCATCTCGGCCATGCCCCTGACCCCGAACGGGCCGAGCGGATCGGGGATCTCGAGGCACACGGTCCGGACCCGCTCGGGGATGTCACCGATACCGGGGATCAGGTAACCGCTGAAGCGGGGGTTGAGCGTCCTGGCGTCGGAGACCACGAGGTTCTCCGACAGGACATAACCGTGGGCCTGCACGACCGCCCCCTCGACCTGGCCCTCGATGAGCACGGGGTTTATGGCCCGACCGACGTCGACTGCGCAGACGACGTCGTGGACCACGATGTGGCCCGTTGCGACGTCGACCGACAGGTCGACCGCCTCGGCGACATAGCCGTACGCGAAGTTCGGCGTCGTCGGCAAGCCGTCGGGGTGGAGCGGCTCGGTGGGCGGCGGAACGTACCGGAAGAAGCCCTCGGCCGGCCTGGCACCGTCCCGCCACGCCTTCTCGGCCTCCTCGGCCGCCCCCAGGATCGCGTTGCCGGTCATGAACGACAGCCGTGATGCAGAGGCCGAGCCGGAGTCCCCCGACGAGGCGGTGTCGGAGAAGTGACCGGTTATGTGAGCCGGATCCAGCCCGGTGGCCTCGGCCGCCAGCTGGACGAACGCGGTGTGGGCCCCCTGGCCCACGTCGGCCCCGGCCAGGTAGAGCTCGGCGCTGACCGGACTGTCCTCGCCGTCGAGGTCGCGCGACGGGTCGGCGTCCCCGCCACCGTCTCTCGGCCCACTGAGCACGATCCTGGCCTCGCTCCGCTCGGGGAACCCGAACGAGAACCCCACGTTCTTGTAGCCACAGGCGAAGCCTCGGCCCCGCTTGACCGTCTCGGTCGACGCCGGCAACGAGGCGAAGGCCGCCAGCGGTCGCGGGGGCCCGATCGGGTCGGTCCAGCGGGCCGCCTCCGCGCAGGCGTCGACCACCGGGGGCAGGCTCACTCCGGCCGGCATCGTGGTACCGGTGATCCCGGTGGCCCCGTCGGTCAGGAGGTTGCGGCGGCGGATCTCGACCGGGTCGAGCCCGCAGGCGTCGGCCAGCTTGTTCATCTGCGATTCCGAGACGAAGCAGCCCTGGGGTCCGCCGAAGCCCCGGAACGCCCCGCCCGGTACCGCATTGGTGTACACGGCCCAGCTGTCGATCGTCGCGTTGGGGACGTCGTAGGGGCCGGCGACGGTGAGATGGAGGTTGCCCAGCACCTTGTTCGACGTGTAGTTGTAGGCGCCCGCGTCGAGGTGGCCGGTGGCCTCGACGGCCAGGAGCCGGCCGTCCGCGGTGGCCCCCCAGCGGGCGGTGACCCGGCCCCGGTGCCGCTTGTGGTGGCCGATGATCGACTCCTCCCGGCTCCAGCGGCAGCGGACCGGCCGATCGATGCCGAGATCCTGGAGCTTGCTGGCCGCCAGCGCCAGCACGATCTGGAGGCTCATGTCCTCCTTGCCGCCGAAGGCGCCGCCGACCGCCCGGTAGACGATGCGGACCCGATCGAGCGGCAGGTCGAGGGCGTGGGCCACCTGCTCCTGATCCTCGTGGATCCACTGGCCGGCGGTCTCGACCGTCACCCGGCCCTCGTGGTCGATGTAGGCCAGAGCCGCCTCGGGCTGGAGGTAGGCGTGCTCCTGATGGGGCAGGTGGTAGGTGCCCTCGACCACGACGTCGGCCTCGGCCATCGCCGCCGCTGCGTCACCCTTGCGGATCACGTAGTGGTGGTAGGCGTTGGAGCCGGGATCGGTGCAGGCCGGGTTGTCCTCCGGGTGCAGCACCGGGGCCCCGTCGGCCAGGGCGGCGTCGAGGTCGGCCACCACCGGGAGCTGCTCCCAGGTCGGTTCGAGCAGCAGCGCCGCCGTCTCGGCCTGCCGCTCCGTCTCGGCCACCACCACCGCGAGGTGGTCGGCCTCCCAGCGCGACACGTCCGGTGGGACCTGGCGATCGGAGGTTGCGCTGCCGCCGATCAGCACCGGCTGGTCGAACATGGTCAGGCCGTACTCGTTCACCGGCACGTCGGCCGCGGTGACCACCGTGACGACACCGGGGGCAGCTTCGCAGGCCGCGACGTCGAGGCCCACCAGCCGGGCGTGGGGCTGGCCGGTGAACACCACCTTGGCCGCCAGCACACCGGGCGGCGCCAGGTCGCCGGCATAGTCGGTTGCGCCGGTGGTCTTGCCGACCGCATCGAGCCGGGGCATGGACCGACCGAGGCTCATCCGTCGGCTCCGTCCCGGCTCAGGGCCACCCGTACCGCATCCTCGATCTTGTAGTAGCCGGTGCAGCGGCAGAGGTTGCCGGACAACCCGGCCTTGATCTGCTCCTCGGTCGGGGCCGGGTGCTCCTCGAGCAGCTTGGCCCCCGAGACGAGGAACCCCGGGATGCAGTAGCCGCACTGGACCGCCCCGGTGTCGACGAAGGCCTGCTGCAACGGGTGCAGCGCTGCCGTTGCGCCGTTGCCGGTGATGGGGGCGAGACCCTCGATCGTGACGATGTCGGCCCGATGGGCCCTGGTGGCCGGTACGAGGCAGCTCAGCACCGCCATGCCGTCGAGGTCGACCGTGCAGGAGCCGCACTCACCCTCGGCGCAGCCCTCCTTCGATCCGGTGAAGCCTCCATCCCGGAGCCAGTCGAGCAGGGTGGTTCCGGCCCACGGCGCCGAGTGCGACACGCCGTTCACCGTGGCCGTGACCGGTGTCGACTCGACGTGGTCCGCCGCCAGCTCCGGTCCGGTCGGCCAGCGACCAGCCGATCGACCCCACAGCATCGGCGGCTCGACCGGTAGGACGACCGTCCCGTCCCGCAGGGCTCGCAGGGCCCGGCCGGTCATCTCGGTCACCATGGCCGTGCGGTAGTCGGCGGTGGCCCGCAGGTCGTCGATCGGCTCGACCGACGCCCCGGCCGCCGTCGCCGCCCGGCCGATGACATCGTCGCCGAGGGTGGTTCCGACCACGAGCTGCTCGGCCGCCTCGGCCCGCACGATCGTCGGGGCGACGCTGCCGAGGGCCAACCGCAGCTCGGTGACGACCGGCGGTGACCCCGGGCTCGGTTCGTCGCTCAGCCGGCAAACTGCGGCGAGGTGGACCACCGAGATCGCCTGGGCCCGGCGCAACCCGAGCTTGAGGTACACCCCTCGCCACCGCTCGTCGATGGCGGGCACGGCGATGGCCACCAGCAGCTCGTCCGGCTCGATGGCGGTGCGGCGGACCCCGAGGTGGAGCGCCGACAGCGGCAGCCGCCGGCGACCTCGAACCGAGGCCAGCGTCACCTCGGCGTCGAGCGCGACCAGGGCGCTGAGCGTGTCGTTGGCCGGACTGGCGGTCACGATGTTGCCGGCCACCGTTGCCCGGTTCCGGAGCTGGGGCGAGCCGACCTCCCAGCAGGCCTGGACGAGCGGCCAGGCCCGGCGCCGGAGCAGCGCACTGTCGACGCACCGGTTGTGGGTGACGAGGGGGCCGATGGTGATCGTTCCGTCCGCCTCGTCGATCGAGTCGAGGCCGGCGATCCTGGTCAGGTCGATCAGGGTCGAGACGGCGCCGTGCTCACCGCGGTCGAGCTCCACCATGAGGTCGGTGCCGCCGGCGATCGGCTTCGCCCCGCCCGCCGCCATCAGCCGGAGAGCCTCGTCGAGGTCGGCCGGCGCAACGACCCGTGGCACCCTCGTGGCCGGCCGCTGCACGTGATGCGTCATCGCTCACCCATGGCTCTCATCCGTTGTAGATCTCACCACCGGCCAGAACGTAGTCTTGGAGGAGCGCCGAGGCCCGACGCCGGCCGACATCTCGGACGACCTCGATGCCCCTGCGGGCCAGGGCGACCGGCCAGTCGGCGGGCTTGTCACCCTCGTCGAACCCGACGGCCCTGGCGTCCTCGTCCCTGGCCCCGGTCACCAGCCCTGTCACCCCCGACCACGGCACCGCCCCGAGGCACATGGCGCACGGCTCGGTCGAGCAGACCAGCCGGAACCGGCCCCGAGAGCGGAGATCCCACGTTCCGAGCCGCTGGCCGGCGGCGGCGATGGCCACGATCTCGGCGTGGGCGATCGGGGCCGAGTCCGGCACGACCCGGTTGACCCCCGGCGCGACGAGATGGCCGACCTCGTCGAACACGGCGGCGGCGAAAGGACCCCCGCCGTCCGCGGTGTTGCGAGCCACCAGGTCGAGCACCAGTTCCATCTGGGCCTGCGGTCCGACGCGGGGCTCCGACCACGCATCGACCGACCACAGCCAGTCGGGCAGCGAGATCGAGATGTCCGTCAGGGGGCCCACGTACCAGAGGGTGCCCGAGCACCGGCCCGATTTCAACAGTCTGTAAAGAAACTGGTGCGGCCGCTCGTCCGTGTCGGCTCGGCGACGCCCCGTCCCGGTGCGGTACGGCGACTGTTACCGTGCCCCCTGTGCTGCCGGGGCCCCATCATCCGCTCCCCCGACCGATCGGCGGCTCCGCTGCTCGACAGCGGGCGATGCTGGTGTCGGTCGTCGTCATCGTCGCGGCGCTGCTCGCGGCGTGCGGCGCCGACGTAGAGCCGGCCGACGGCGGACCGGGCCGGGTGGCCGACGCCCGATTCGATGGTGACTTCAGGATCGAATCGGTCTCGCTCGACGGCCGGGCGATCGAGCTCGTCCAGGGCCCGAGGCTGACCATCGAGACCGTGTTCGGCGGCCTGACCGTCGAACCCGGCTGCAACACCTACTTCGGCTCGTTCACCCTGGCCGAGGACGGCACGGCATCGTTCACGGTGGCCGGGGGGTCGACCGAGCCCTGCGCCGAGCTCGAGCGACAGGAGCAGGCCGTGCTCGCGGCCCTCAGGGAAGCGACCAGCTGGTCCGAGATCGACGGCGGGTTCCGGTTCGACGGCAACGCCGGCCACTCGCTGACGATCGTCCGCTGATCCCGGCCGCTCCCTCAGGCGCTGGTGGCCCGCAGCGGCCGTGGGGTCGCCCTCAACTGGACACGGGGCACGAGCTCTTCGCTGGAATCGACGACGTGGAACCGGGTCAGCCGCTGGCCGTGCTCCGACAGCCGACGGTGATCGGCATAGCTGATGCCGGGGCCGATCGGGTCCCGGTACCAGGGAGCGTAGAACTCCAGATTGGGGATCGAGCGGACCTCGTCCGACAGGTTGGGCGTACCGCCGTGCCAGGCTCGGACGTCGCGGATCTGGACCGCCCCGGCCGGGGCCGGGCACACGGTGCTGAGCCGCATCCACTCCGGCTCCTGATCGAGGCTCGGGATCGGCTCCCGGGAGTGCTGGGTGCCCGGGATCTGGCGCGTCGGTCCGTTGATCGGGGTGGCGTCGACGGTCAGGAAGTTGACGCAGACGTAGGGGCACGGCAGGTCCCGGGTGGTCAGCCGGCCGCGGGGGTCGTGAAACGACGAGTGGGGCGTGGTTCCGGTCGGGCGCCAGTCACCCATGTCGCTGTGGAGGGGCTGGTACCGGAACGCGCCAGGGAGGCAGAAATCGCCACTGGCCCGCCGTAACAGATAGCCGGGGTTGGCGAAGATCGCGCTCAGGATCGGGGTGAGGTCCGGGAGGTCGACGAGCATCTGCCACTCGGGTCGGTGGAGCTGGCTCCCGGTCGAGCTGACCGCCCCGAACGAGTAGCGGTGCGAGCCCCGGTTGCCGCTCCGGGCGGGATCGATCGCCAGGACCGCTTCGACCACGTCGTCGCAACCGGCCCGCAGCACGTCGACCTGGTCTGGGCTGAGCACGTCGGCAACCACTGCGAAGCCGTCCCTGCGGAATGCACGGACGATGTGCTCGATCTCGTCCGGCCGGAAGATCTCGAGCCCGCGGATGCCGTTGTTGGCCGCCAGGTACGAGCGCAACTCCACGATGGTGGGATCGTCCGGATCGCACTCGGCCCAGCCGAGCGGTGATCCGGTATCGGATCGGTCGGTCACGCCCCGACTGTCGCCCGCCCCCCGGCGACGGTCAAGCTCCGCTCGGCTCGGAGCCGGCCGGTCGTCCGGGGCGTCCCGGCCGCTACCGGACCGCTCCTGCCTCGTGGAGCCACTCGACGACCGCCGGGTCACCATCGATCGCTGCCTCGGCCAGCGGGGCCCGGCGCCAGAGCCACAGGTCGAGCTCGGCCGCCGGTCCGCTGACGATGGCGGTGGGCCGATCGACCGCGGGCAGGCCGGTGACCGCAGGCAGGTCGTGGGCGGTGCCGGACGGGTCGGTGCCGACGAATCGGCCCAGCGCCAGTGTCCAGGAGCGGCCCGGCACGTCCAGTCTGATCGTCCGGCCGTCGCGGTCGAAGCGAGCCCAATCGGGGACGGAGCCCACCTCCAGCATCACGCCGACCATCTCGTCCACCCCGTCGGCGGCGAGCTGGGTATCGATCGGTCGGGTGGCCTCGAGCCGGCCGTCGCCGACGGTCAGCTCGGCGTCGATGCGATGGATCAGCGCCTCGTGGGCCTGCCGCCGCCTGACCCAGCCGACGCTGTGCCCGTCGTCGTGCCAGCTCCAGCACGGCTCGTCCCCGTCGTGGTCGCGGACGGCCGACACCAACCGGGTCGAGCAGTCGTCGAACAGCGCCAGCAGGCCGTCGTCGGCGGGTCGGACGAGCTCACCCACCTCGGACGGGTCGGCCAGGTTGGCCTCGACGATCGAGGCCCAGAAGTGCTGGACCTCGGCGAGGTGCCACACCAGGTCGGCGGCCGTCCAGTCCGGACAGGTCGGCACCGGGGCTGCGGCCAGCCCGGCGGCGCCGCCGCTGGAGGCCAGCGCTCCGGCGGCCGACCGGAATCGATCCGATTCCAGCTCGATGTGGTGGACGAAGTCGATCATGGGATCTGGCCGGCCACCGGGCGGGCAGGCGCCGACTCGGCCTGCCCCCGCTCGGGGCGAACGTCGATCGTGGCCGGTCGATGGAACAGCTCGACGGGGAGCCCGCCGTGCCGGAACCGGGCCACCGACCGCAACCGCCGGTCGGCTACGGCCGCCAGCTTGGCATCCGGTGTGAGCACCGCCAGCCCGTAGCCGGGGAGCCGGTCCCGAACCACCGCCCCCAGCCGACCGTAGAGCCCGGCCAGCTCCCGCCGGCCGACCCGCTTCCCGTACGGTGGGTTGGTGGCGACCAGACCAGGGCCTGAGCGGCCGGGGAGGTGGGACACGACATGGGTCCGCAGCTCGATGTCGGCGGCGACGCCAGCCCGCTCTGCGTTCCGCCCCGCCGCCTCGACGATCGAACCGTCCCGATCGGAGGCGAGGATCGGCCCGATGCCCGATCCGGCATCGCGGGACCGGGCGGTGGCTATCGAGCCTGCGACGCTGGCCCATGAGCCGGGCTCGAAGTCCCGCCACTGGCGGAACGCGAAGTCCCGCTCGCCGCCCGGGGGCAGTGAACGGGCCAGCAGCGCCGCCTCTATGGCGATCGTTCCCGAGCCGCAGAACGGGTCGACGAGCCCGGTTCCCGGCTGCCAACCGCAGGCCAGCAGGATCGCCGCCGCCATCGTGGTCCGCAGCGGGGCGTCACCCAGCTCGGTCCGCCACGGTCGCTTGTGGAGCGCCTGACCCGATGCGTCGGCCGAGATGGTCACGGTGTTGCGATCGATGCGGACGATGAACAGTTGCTCCGGCTCGCCGATCGATGGCGGCACGCTGACCTGATGCAACCGCTGGGCGATGGCCTTGGTGTGGTACAGCTTGGAATCGTTGCTCGACACCCGGAACCTGGCGGCGAACCCGTCTGCGACCCAGCGGGACCAGTCGATGCGGGCAGCGTGGTCCTGCAGGTGGACGAAGTCGGTGGCCCGGAACGTCGCCACCCGGACCACCACTCTGCTGGCGGTCCGGAGCCACACGTTGGTGGCGTACAGCTGGCGGGCGCTCGCTGCGAACTCGAGGATGCCCGGCCCGGCCGGCTTCGGCTTGCAGCCGAGGGATCGCAGCTCGGCAGCGCAGGTGGCCTCCAGCCCCGGGATGCAGATGGCGGCCGCCCGGTACCGCCCCGCGGTCGCTCGCGCTCTGCTGTCGGTTGGGGTCCGATCGGGCCCGGATGCTGTCATCGCCCCCTCGACACTAGCCGCCCGACCGCCGACCGTGCCGAGCGATCACAGCCGCCCTGCGACACTTGTCGACCCGGCTCACCACTGCTCCGCTCCGGTTGGCCGCCCGAGCGCACGGCGACCTAGCATCGTCTGACCATCGCATCGACAGGGGGACCCATGACCACGCCGACCGAGACCGTTTCCACCTGGCTGAGCGACTTCGGGACCGCCTTGGAGCAGGGTGACCTCGACGCCGCCACCGAGATGTTCGCCGACGAGTGCTACTGGCGGGACCTCGTGACCTTCACCTGGAACATCAAGACGGTGGAGGGCCGCGACGAGATCCGGGAGATGCTCGAGGCCTGCAACGGCACCACAGAGCCGTCGAACTGGCAGCTCGAAGGCGAGGCCAACGAGGCCGACGGCGTGACCGACGGCTGGC
The DNA here is from genome assembly GCA_024644005.1 of Acidimicrobiales bacterium. Lineage (GTDB taxonomy): Bacteria > Actinomycetota > Acidimicrobiia > Acidimicrobiales > SZUA-35 > JAHELU01. The sequence continues at coordinate 10,039 of JAHELU010000106.1, forward strand.
TGACGTTCGAGACGGCGGTGGCCAGGGGCAACGGCCACATCAGGCTGATCGACGGCAAGTGCTTCACCCTGCTGACGGCCATGGTCGAGCTCAAGGGCCACGAGGAGCCGAAGGGCACCGGCCGGCCGATGGGAGTGGAGCACGGGGCCGATCCCGAGCGGCGGTCGTGGCTCGAGCGCCGCCAGGCCGAGCAGGCCGAGCTCGGCTACTCGACCCAGCCCTACTGCGTGATCATCGGCGGCGGGCAGGGCGGTATCGGCCTCGGGGCCCGGCTGCGACAGCTCGACGTGCCGACCATCATCATCGAGAAGAACGAGCGGGCCGGCGACTCCTGGCGCAACCGCTACAAGTCGCTGTGCCTCCACGACCCGGTCTGGTACGACCACCTCCCCTACCTGAAGTTCCCCGAGAACTGGCCGGTCTTCTCCCCCAAGGACAAGCTCGGCGACTGGCTGGAGATGTACACCAAGGTCATGGAGCTCAACTACTGGAGCTCCACCGAGTGCCTCAACGCGTCTTACGACGAGGACGCCGAGGAGTGGACGGTCAACGTCGTCCGGCACGGGACGGGGCCGGACGGAGCCGACGAGGCGCTCACCCTCCGGCCGAAGCAGCTGGTCCTGGCCACCGGCATGTCCGGCCGGCCGAACGTGCCGGAGATCCCCGGCGCCGAGACGTTCACGGGTGACATCCACCACTCATCGGCCCACCGTGACTCCGAGGGGTATGAGGGCAAGAACTGCATCGTGCTCGGATCGAACAACTCGGCCCACGACATCGCCGCCGCCCTGTGGGAGAACGGGGCCGATGTGACGATGATCCAGCGCTCCTCGACCCACATCGCCCGATCGGAGAGCCTGATGGAGCTGGCGCTGGGCGACCTCTACTCGGAACGGGCCCTGGCGGCCGGCGTGACAACCGAGATGGCGGACATGATCTTCGCCTCGATCCCCTACCGGATCATGCACACCTTCCAGATCCCCGTCTACGAGGAGATGGCGAGACAGGACGCCGACTTCTACGAGGCGCTGGAGAAGGCGGGGTTCCTGCACGACTGGGGTGACGACGGGTCCGGCCTGTTCATGAAGTACCTCAGGCGGGGCTCCGGCTACTACATCGACGTGGGCGCCTCCCAGCTCGTCATCGACGGCAAGATCAAGCTCCGCAGCGGGGTGAACATCGCAGAGATCAAGCCCAGCTCGGTGGTCCTGACCGACGGTGAGGAGCTGCCAGCAGACCTGATCGTCCTGGCCACCGGCTACGGCTCGATGAACGGCTGGGCGGCCCGGCTGATCTCCCAGGAGGTGGCGGACAAGGTCGGCAAGTGCTGGGGGCTCGGCTCCGACACCACCAAGGACCCGGGACCCTGGGAGGGTGAGCAGCGCAACATGTGGAAGCCGACCCGCCAGGACGCGCTCTGGTTCCACGGGGGCAACCTCCACCAGTCCCGCCACTACTCGCTGTACCTGGCCCTGCAGCTGAAGGCCAGGATGGAGGGCATCCCGACGCCGGTCTACGGCATGGGCGAGGTCCACCACCTGGCGTGACGGCGTCGACTCGGCTCCCTCAGGTCGGTCTCGCTGCCGCCAGGCCCCGGTCCGGACCCGTCTCGAAGGCGTGACGGCGGAGCGCTCGATCGAGCAGCTTCGCGTCGCCCAGCCGTCGCCGCAGCTCGCGTTCGAGCCCGGCGATCGGATAGAGGTTCTGCGGGGCCCGGCCGTCCTTGTGGGCCTCGCTGGCGAACCGTGGCAGCGAGGCCGTGATCTGGTCGGCCCGCTCGGCGGCGCTGCCCACCTCACCGAGGCCGGGCAGCTCCACCCGCACCACACCACTCATCGAGTGGCTCAGGGGCCCCGGTAGGCGGGTGTACCACGACCAGTTCGAGAGCTCGCCACCGATGTGGAACAGCGGCGTCCGCTGGCCGACGCTGAGCCGGGCGACGACGTTCTGCTGCGCCGGGTCCTCGAGGTACAGGACGTGCTGGGACTTGATGTAGCCGGCGGCGTTCGCCCCGTCCCGAACCCCGAGGGGCCCGTCGAAGACCACCAGGCCCGGCTCGTCGAGCTCCTGCGACAGGTCCTGCTCGACCGCGGTCATGTGGTTGTGGACCGCCAGATACAGGGCCTCGTCGGTCGCCACCGGGAGCGGCCGCAGCTCGTAGCGGCCGGTGGTGCCGAGGTCGAGCGGCTCGGCTGCATCGGCCGAGGTGAACAGCGCCCGCTCCACCACCACCGCCTCGATGGTGGCCAGACCGGGGCGGCAGCGGACCGCGCCGGCCGCCACGGTGGCGCACACCCCAGGGGTGTCCTGGCCACCGTGGTCAGCACCGATCCAGATCCTGGCGTCGATCCGTCGCACGCCGTCGACGAAGGTCACCGTGTCGACCGCCACCGTGCCGGCGGACGGGGTCACGGGCTCCCAGTCGTCCGAGGGCACCTCGACGCCAACGTCGACCGGTCGGGACGCCTCGCGGAGCTGCTCCTCCCTGCTCGTGCCGTAGTCGGGAGCCCAGGTGTCGACGGCGTAGCGCACGTCAGGCCTCCACCAGCTCGACCGCAGAGGTGGACGGGCCCTTCGTGACCTCGAACCGGGCCGGCATGCGCTCGGCCAGGTCGCTGACGTGGGTGACGATGCCGATCATCCGCCCGGTCGACGCCAGCTCCTCGATGGCCGACGCCACCACGTCGAGCGTGGCCGGGTCGAGCGTGCCGAAGCCCTCGTCGAGGAACATCGACTCGAGTCGCGGCGCGTCGACCGGGGCCAGCTCGGCGATCGAGTCGGCGAGGGCCAGCGCCAGCGCCAGCGAGGCGAGGAACGTCTCGCCTCCCGAGAGCGTGCGCACGTCCCGGGTCTCGTTGGCGTTCGTATGATCGATGATGGCGAAGGTCCTGTCCCCGGCCACGAGCGAGTACTGGTGGTTCGACAATTCGAGCAGCCAGACGGTGGCCTTGGCCACGATGTCGTCGAGCGCCTCGGCAAGCAGCCAGCTGCCGAATCCCCCGACCCGCAGGTGGCGGCCGATGGCATTGTTGAGCGTCTGGTCGGCCTCCAGGGCCGCCAGTTGCCCGGCCACCCGTCTGTGCTCGCTCCGTCGCTGCTCGGCTGCGGTCACCGCCGCCCTCGCCTCGGCGGTGGCCTCGGCAACAGCACCGGCGGCAGCGGCCGGCTCCGCCTCGATGCCGGCCGCGACGAGTGCTTCGTCGAGCGACGCCACCAGCCGGCCCCGCTCCCCGGCCAGCCGCTTGCCCTCGGCGGCGACCTCGGACCGCTCGGCACCCAGCTCCACGGTCCTGGCCTCGGCCCACCGCTCGAGGACCTCGTAGTCGGCGATCAACGACTCGTGATCGAGAGCCGGCGGCTCCAGGTCGGCGACGGCGTCACGGCAGGCGCTCAGCTCCCGAGCGGCGGCCCGCCGGGTGGCCTGCAGGTCGGTCTCCTCGGCGCGGACGCGTTCCAGCGCGGCCTCGGCCTCCACCATCGAGGTCATGGTGGCTCGATGGCGTCGCTCGGCCTGCTCGATGGTGTCGATCGCCGCCGCGAGCTCGCCGGGATCGGTGGACCCGCCGAACGCCGCCAGCTGGTCCCGGAACCCGTCGATCCGCTCCTGCAGGCGCTCGACCTCCTCGGTGGCGGCGTGCTGGCGGCCGGTGGCCGTGGCGAGCGCCGTGGCGATCGATGCCGACTCGGACGCCAGCCGGCGATGCTCGGCCTCGGCCGCGGCGACCTCGCCGGCCGCGTCGTGGTCCGGGACCGCCTCGACCGCTCGGTGGCAGACCGGACACGGCTCGCCGACCACCAGTGCGGCGGTCCAGCCGGCGGCGTCGACCGCCAGCCGGGCAGTGCGCAGCGCCCGCTCCGCCTCGGCCGCCGCATCCTGAGCGACGGACAGCGAGTCGGCGAGGCGGCGAGCGGTCTCGGCCTGCTCGGCCGCCGCATCCCGGGACCGCTCGATCTTCTCCGCCGATCCGGCCAGTTGCTCGACCACCGCCACGATCCGCTCCAGCTCACCCCTGTCGGGCAGCCGATCGAGCTCGGCCTGGGCCTCGTCCCTGGCTCGCCTCGCCGCTGCCAGCCCCTGCTGCAGCCCCTCTCGCCGGTCGGCGAGATGGCGGAGCTGACGATCCAACCCGGGGACGGCTTCCGGCATCTCGATCGTGGCGAGCCGGTCGATGGCGTCGTCGATGGCGGTCACCCGCTCCCGGAGCGGGCCGAGGGTGCCGTCCAGCTCGACCAGGGTGGCCAGCGTGCCGTCGACGTGGGATCGCAGCCGACCGAGGGCGTCGACCCGATCCTCCATGGCGGCCAGCTCCTCGTCGGTGGCGGCCGGGTTCCGCTGCAGCTGGTCGGCCAGGATCTCGATCTGGTCCGCCGACTTGCGGGCCTGGCTCCTGGCGAGCTGGCCCATGCGCTCGTAGACCCCCAGGTCCAGCAACCGCTGGAGGAGCCTGTCCCGGGTGGCCGGATCGTCGCGCAGGAAGGCGGCGAACTCTCCCTGGGGCAGCACGATGGTCCTGGTGAACTGCTTGAAGTCGAGCCCCAGCAGGTCCTCGACCGCTGCGTTCAGTTCCTTGACGTCGCCCGCCAGCACCGTGGTCGGCCCGTCGGGATCGGCCCCGTCGACCAGCTCCAGCCTGGCCTCCTTGGTCGACGCCGAGTCGGCCACACCTCTCGTGGAGCGCCGCCTGACCACCCGGGTGGCGATGTAGGTCCGACCGCCGAGAGAGAAGTCCAGCCTGACCCGCGCCTGGTTCGCCAGCTGGTGGATGACCGGCGCCACCCGGCCGGCGTTGTCGTAGCGGGCGACCGAGCCGAAGAGGGCGAAGGTGATGGCGTCGATGAGGGTGGACTTGCCGGCCCCGGTGGCGCCGGTGAACGCCACCAGGTCGAGCCCGTCGAAGTCGAGCCGGGCCCGCTCACGGAACGTCGAGAACCCTTCGAGCTCGAGCCGGAGTGGCCTCATGGCCCCTCGGCCGGGAGCCCGCCGTCCAGCCCGTGCCGCTCGTCCCCCGCCAGTTCGTGGAGCTGGGCGAATCGAGCCTCCAGCGCCGGGTCGGCGATCCCGGCCTCGGCCAGGTAGGCGGCGAACAGCTCGCCGGTGCTGCGACCGGCCCGGTGGCGCCGTGGCTTGTCGACCGCCGGTGCCTCGACCCGGACGTCGACCACGCCGGGACCGAGCATGGCCCGGATCTCGTCGGCCAGTCCCGCCCGACCGGGTTCGGTCACCCGGACCCGGAGCCAGTCGGCGCTCGGGCCGTCGCTCCCGAGCCCGGCGCCCGGTCCGCGGCGCTCGTCGTCGACCAGCGCAGCCAGCTCGGCCACGGTGCCGGTGATCGTGCGCAGCCGGCGGCCGGATCGCAGCGGCACCGGCTGGACCTTGGCCGGCAGGCCGGGCTCGGCGTCGACGAGGTTGACCTGCTTGGCCTGGTCCTGCTCGCCGAAGTCGAGCTGGAGCGGCGAGCCGCAGTAGTGGATGGCGGTGGCCCCCAGCATCTGCTGGGGCCGGTGGAGGTGGCCGAGGGCCACATAGGTGGCGGTGGGCGGGAAGTCGACGGCCGACAGGGCGTACTCGTCCACGAGGTGGGCGGGGCGCTCGCCGCCGCCGGTGTGGCCGCCAGTGACGAAGGCGTGGGCCACGACGACGTTCACGTGGTCGGCGTCGAAGTCGGCGCACAGTGCCTCGATGACCCGCTGCATGCGCTCGCCGTAGGACTGGGCGTTCTCGAACCCGGCGTTGGCCATCAGCTCGTCTGCCCTGACGATCGACCGCTGGGACACGAACGGGAGCAGGGCGACCCGGACCGGCGTGCCGTCGTCGGTGCGGATCGCGACCGTGCCGCCGGCGGACGCGGGCCGGGGCTCGGCCACCATCGTGATGCGGCCGAGCTTCAGCAGCGGCTCGACCGCCACGAGCCGGCGCGGGTTGTCGTGGTTGCCGGCCACGGCCATCACCGGTGCCACCTCGGCCAACCGGAGCAGGGCGTCGTTGACGAGCAGCTCGCTGTCCGGCGTCGGAGCCGCCGTCTCGTACAGATCGCCGGCCACCACGATCAGGTCGACCGCCTCGGCGGCGGCAATCGCCACGATCTCGTCGAGCACGGCCCGGTGCTCGTCGGCCCGGCTGTGACCGCGGATCCGCTTGCCGACGTGCCAGTCGGAGGTGTGGAGCAGCCTCATCGGACCGGGTCGCCGATCACGGGGTCAGGCCCGCGAAGGGATCCTGGTCGGCGGCCCGCTCGCCCGGCCGGCCAGCCCGATCGCCGGCGCCGTGCTCGATCTCGCCGGTGCCGCGCTCCGCCTCGGCCGGCCTGGTGGCCCACGACGGGAACGGGAACTCGACCAGCAGCGGCACCGGCAGCCGGGGCTGAGCCACGTACATCGAGCCGGGTCGCAGGATGGTGGATCGCTGCCGGGCCACGGCCGGCAGGAAGCCGTACTCGTCCCGCCGGGCCTCGGCCGGGTCGAGCCGGCCCACCACCCGGATGGCGCTGTTGGCCACCACCCGGCGCTCGACCTCGCTGGCGGTCTGCTGCGCGCCGATCAGGATGATGCCGAGTGAGCGACCCCGTTCCGCGACGTCGAGCAGGATCTCCTTGATCGGGCTCGACGAGTCCCGGGGGGCGTACTTGTTCAGCTCGTCCAGGACGACGAACTGCAGCGGCTTCGCCACCCCGCTGGCCTC